>CAYSIQ010000047.1:7601-12348 GCA_964431195.1 uncultured Bacteroides sp. | reverse complement strand
GGAACGCAGCTTATTTGCCATTGCCTGCCGACTTTTCCATCTTGGCACAGTCTTTGCTGTCAAATTAAACTGAAAACTTGGCATTTGTGAATGATAAATTGCGTATCTTTGCCCATATTAACCTGAAAGAGAGGAAAAAATACTGTATGGATAATCTGTTTTCCCAAAGAGTTTCTGACATCATCTTGTACAGCAAGGAGGAAGCGCTCCGCTTAAACAACAATTATATAGGCCCCGAACACATCCTGCTGGGGATGTTGCGTGAAGGGAAAGGGAAAGCCATTGAGATTTTGCACCAGCTTGGCATTGACTTGTCACAAGTGAAGAGGCGTTTGGAGAGATTCCTCCTGATGAACAACGCCAACTCGAAGCCCAGTGGCACCGACATCCCATTTTCGCCTGCCGCGACGCGGGTTCTGAAAATCTGCATGCTGGAAGCCCGCTTGCTGAAAAGCCGCGTGGCCGACAGCGAACATGTTTTGCTGGCTATCCTCAAAGAAGGAGACAACGCGGCGGCTTCGGTGCTGGAAGAGAATGATGTTAACTATCATAAAGTATTTGAACAACTTAGTTTGCAGTCTGCCCATCCTCGTGCGGGAATGTTTACCGAAGACGACGAAGACGACGAAGAAGATATGGCTTCCTCGCGCCCCAGCCGCAACAAGGACAACCAAGGTGCAACCGCGCAAACCGCTCCCAAGAAACCATCGAATGACACGCCGGCGCTTGACAATTTCGGCATGGACATGACGCGTGCCGCTGCCGAAGGCAAACTAGATCCGGTGGTAGGCCGGGAACGCGAAATCGAGCGCGTAGCGCAAATTCTAAGCCGGCGCAAGAAAAACAATCCGGTACTGATAGGCGATCCCGGCGTCGGGAAATCAAGCATCGTAGAAGGACTGGCCTTGCGTATTGTCCAGAAAAAGGTGTCACGTGTATTGTTTGATAAGCGTTTGGTCATGCTTGACATGGCTTCCGTGGTGGCCGGGACGAAATACCGTGGCCAGTTTGAAGAACGTATTCGCTCCATTATCAACGAATTGCAGAATAGCCCTAATGTTATCCTGTTTATCGATGAAATTCACACCATTGTAGGCGCCGGCGCGGCGGCAGGCTCTATGGATGCGGCCAATATGCTGAAACCAGCGTTGGCAAGAGGCGAAATACAATGCATCGGCGCGACAACCCTTGACGAATACCGCAAGAACATTGAAAAGGACGGTGCGCTTGAGCGTCGTTTCCAAAAAGTGATTGTCGAGCCGGCCACTGCCGAAGAGACTTTGCTCATCCTGCAAAATATCAAGGAAAAATACGAAGACCACCACAATGTGGCATATACGGATGCTGCGTTGGCTACCTGCGTGAAGCTGACTGATCGTTATATCACTGACCGCAACTTTCCCGACAAGGCAATTGACGCCCTTGATGAAGCTGGTGCCCGAGCTCACCTGCAAAACGTCACTGTGCCTGAGGAAATAGAAGAACAGGAAAAATTGATTGAAGAAGCCCGTACCGATAAAAACAATGCAGTCCGTTCACAGAACTACGAGCTGGCGGCAAGCTATCGGGATAGGGAGAAAGAACTTTCCGCCCGCTTGGAGGAGATGAAAGCCGAATGGGAAGCCAGCCAGCGGGACAATCGCCAGACGGTGGATGAAGAAGCCATTGCCGATGTCATTTCCATGATGTCCGGCATACCCGTGCAGCGTATGGCAGAGGCGGAAAGCATGAAGTTGGCTACGATGAAAGAGGCGTTACAGGCACAAGTCATAGGCCAGGATGCTGCCATCGAGAAGTTGACCAAGACCATTCTGCGAAGCCGCATCGGGCTGAAAGACCCCAACCGCCCTATCGGCACTTTTATGTTTCTTGGCCCTACCGGCGTGGGCAAGACTCATTTGGCCAAACAACTGGCTAAGTTTATGTTCGGCTCTGTTGATGCCTTGATCCGCATTGACATGAGCGAATACATGGAGAAATTTACCGTGTCACGCTTGGTAGGGGCGCCTCCCGGATACGTAGGTTATGAAGAAGGCGGCCAACTTACCGAAAAAGTGCGAAGGAAGCCCTACTCCATCATTCTGCTTGACGAAATTGAAAAGGCACATTCCGATGTGTTCAATCTTCTGCTTCAGGTCATGGATGAAGGCCGCCTTACCGACAGCTACGGACGGACAGTGGATTTCAAGAATACCGTCATCATCATGACTTCCAATATCGGCACACGGCAACTCAAAGAATTTGGGCATGGCGTAGGTTTTACGGCTCAGATGCATACCGATAACGAGTATTCGCGCAATGTCATCCGCAAGGCACTCAACAAGGCCTTTGCGCCGGAGTTCTTAAACCGTATTGATGAAATCATCACGTTCGACCAACTTTCTCTTGATGCCATTGCCTCCATCATTGACATTGAACTGGCGGGGCTTTACACCCGTGTACAAGCTTTGGGCTACAAGCTCACCATTACAGATGAAGCCAAGCGGTTTATAGCTTCCAAAGGCTATGATGTACAATTTGGAGCACGCCCCCTAAAGCGAGCCATCCAGACGTATGTGGAAGACAGCCTTTCTGAGCTAATCGTCTCTTCACAACTCCACGAAGGTGACGAAATCTTGATCTCATTGGATGAGACTACCGGCGAACTGAATACGCGAAGCGTGAAATGATTCCCGGCCATTAGCCTTATTAGCGGTGAAAGCCAGAGGTGCTTACCGTCAAAATGTCAGTTACGTGTAACTGGCATTTTTTTTGCATGTATCGGGCAGCAAAAATGCACGAAATAATTCATTTAAATAAATCACGCTATGCAAAAAGGAAACATTGGGGTAACAACCGAAAACATATTCCCCGTCATTAAAAAGTTCTTGTACAGTGACCACGAAATCTTTCTCCGTGAATTGGTGTCAAACGCTATTGATGCCACCCAAAAGCTGAAAACGCTGAGTGCCATGAATGAATTTAAAGGTGAATTGGGCGATCTCACCATTCGCGTATCGTTGGGCAAGGAGACAATCACCGTTTCCGACCGCGGATTAGGACTTACCGCCGAAGAAATCGACAAATACATCAACCAAATAGCCTTCTCCGGTGCCAATGACTTTTTGGAGAAATACAAAAACGATTCGAATGCCATTATCGGCCACTTTGGACTAGGTTTTTACTCCGCCTTTATGGTTGCCAAGAAAGTGGAGATCATCACGCGTTCATACCGTGAAGATGCACAGGCTGTGAAGTGGACGTGCGATGGAAGCCCGGAGTTCACCATTGAAGAAGCAGACCGCAGCGAGCGCGGTACCGATATTGTGCTTTACATTGACGATGACTGCAAAGAGTTTTTGGAAGAAAGCCGCATCTCCGCCTTGCTGAAGAAATATTGCAAATTCCTGCCTATCCCTATCGCTTTCGGCAAGAAGAAAGAGTGGAAAGACGGCAAACAGGTGGACACGGCCGAGGACAATATCATCAATGACGTGCAGCCTCTATGGGCGCAGAAACCCGGCGACTTGAAAGATGAAGACTACAAGAAGTTCTACCGTGAACTTTATCCGATGGCTGACGAACCACTGTTTTGGATTCACTTGAACGTGGATTATCCGTTCCACCTCACCGGCATTCTTTACTTCCCCAAGGTAAGGAACAACATTGATTTGAACCGCAATAAAATCCAGCTCTATTGCAACCAGGTGTATGTCACCGACTCGGTAGAGGGTATCGTGCCCGACTTCCTTACCTTGTTGCACGGTGTGCTCGACTCGCCCGACATCCCGCTGAATGTATCGCGTTCCTACCTGCAAAGCGATTCAAACGTGAAGAAGATTTCCACATACATTACCAAGAAAGTATCTGACCGCTTGCAGTCCATCTTCAAGAACGACCGTCCGCAATTTGAAGAGAAATGGCATGACTTGAAGATTTTCATCAATTACGGCATGCTTACCCAAGACGATTTCTACGAGCGCGCCAAGGACTTCGCCCTCTTTACCGATACCGACAGCAAATGTTATATTCAAGAAGAGTACAAGACACTGATTAAGGATAACCAAACGGACAAGGACGGAAATCTTGTTTACCTTTATGCCAACGACAAGAATGAGCAGTACAGCTTTATTGAAGCGGCCAAGAACAAAGGGTACAATGTGCTGCTGATGGACGGACAGTTGGATGTTGCCGTTGTCAGCATGTTGGAGCAGAAACTGGAAAAGTCCCGCTTCACCCGTGTGGACAGCGATGTGATAGACAACCTGATCGTCAAGGAAGACACAAAGGCGGATGAACTCCGGCCCGAACAGCAGGAAGCCCTGTCGTCTATTTTCAAAAGCCAGTTGCCCAAAATGGAGAAAACTGACTTTATGGTTTCGACCCGTTCCTTGGGTGAAACGTCCTACCCTATCCAGATTACGCGGAGCGAATACATGCGCCGCATGAAAGATATGGCTAACATACAGCCTGGCATGAGTTTCTATGCGGATATGTCCGATATGTTCAATCTTGTGATCAACTCCGGCCATCCGTTGGTAAAGGCTGTATTGAAAGCTGAAGAAGAAGCTTGTACGGCCGGTGTGGATGTCATCAAGGCAGAGATGTCGGACGTGGACAAACGCCGCAACGAGCTGAGGAAGAGCCACGAAGGAAAGAAAGACGAAGAAATCCCCACCGCTGAAAAGGACGAGATTTCAGAACTTGACAAGAAGCACGACGAGCTGAAGGGCAAGAAAGAAAGCATCTATGCCGACTATGCTTCCGG
>CAYSIQ010000047.1:0-7501 GCA_964431195.1 uncultured Bacteroides sp. | reverse complement strand
ATGACTTTTTGGCAGGAAAGAATCATAACCGGTATCATTCTTCCATGTTTTTCCCACCAATGGCAAAGTTTATCGGAACTATTCAGTATATTTGGGGCTGATTCCATGCAACACATTATATATATGAGAAGATTCTTTCTACTTGGCTGGCTGTTTCTCTTGCTTTGCCCGATGGCGCAGGCGCAGAAAGTAGGCCTCGTGCTGAGCGGCGGCGGTGCCAAGGGCATGACCCATATAGGCATCATCCGCGCTTTGGAAGAAAACGATATTCCTATCGACTACATAGCCGGCACCTCCATGGGTGCCATCATCGGCTCGCTCTACGCCATGGGATATTCGCCCGACGACATGGAAGAGCTGCTTCGTTCGCCGGACTTCAAGCGCTGGTACACCGGGGAAATCGAGTCCCGTTATGAATACTACTTCAAGAAGAACCGCCCTACCCCGGAGTTTTTTAACCTGCGTTTCTCGCTGATAGACTCTTTGCACCTCAGCCCTCTCCGGATTCCGACCAATATGGTCAGCCCAATTCAGATGAATATCGTGTTCATGCAACTGTTTGCGCGGGCTACGGCAGATTGCAACGGTAATTTCGACCGGCTGTTCGTGCCTTTCCGTTGCGTCGCTTCGGATGTTTACAACAAGCGTCCGCTTATTATGCGGAACGGTGACTTGGGCGATGCCGTGCGGGCGTCGATGAGTTTCCCCTTTGTGTTCAAGCCCATCGAGATAGACAGCGTGCTGGCCTATGACGGCGGCATTTACAACAACTTCCCCACCGACGTGATGCGCGAGGACTTTCATCCCGACATCATTATCGGCAGTGTCGTGGCCGCTAATCCATCCAAGCCCAAAGAAAACGAGCTGATGAGCCAGTTGGAAAACATGATCATGCAGAAGACCGAGTATGGCATTCCCGACTCGCTGGGCATCTTGATGACTTTCAAGTATGATGATGTCAACCTGATGGATTTCGACCGTCTGGATGAGTTGCACGACATCGGCTATAAACGTACCCTCAGCCTGATGGACTCCATAAAAAGCCGCGTCAAGCGGCGAGTAAATGCTGGCAATGTGCGCTCCCGCCGGATGATTTACCAAAGCAAGCTTCCGCCTTTCCGCTTCCGCGACATCATTATCGAAGGAGCCAACGCGCAGCAGCAAGCCTATATCCGCAATGAATTTCATGGAAGGGATTCTGACGAGTTCGGCTTTGAGGAAGTGAAACGGGGATATTTCCGCCTGCTGGCCGGTGACATGTTTTCAGAGATTATTCCCCATGCCGTCTATGACCCGTCGACGGGACTGTATGCGCTCCATCTGACGGTGAAGATGAAAGATGATTTTTCCCTCCGCTTGGGCGGGAACGTGTCTATCACAAGTTCCAACCAAATGTATTTGGGATTAGGATATCACAACCTGAACTATTACTTCAAAGAACTCACGTTCGACGGGCAGTTGGGCAAGGTTTACAACAATGCACAACTGATGGCCCGCATAGACCTCCCTACCCGCCTCCCCACTTCGTGCCGCCTGATAGCTTCCGTCAGCATGTTTGATTACTTCAAGAAAGACAAGCTGTTTTCAAAGAATAACGACCCTTCGCTCAACTCAAAAGACGAGCGTTTCGTCAAGTTGATGTTCTCGTTGCCTTTCCTGTCAAACAAACGGGCTGAATTCAGCTTCGGCGTGGGCAGGTTGAAGGACAATTATTACCAGTCCAACATCATCGACTTTGAAAACGACCGTTCAGACCGCAGCGAATACAATTTGTTGGGCGGAGGAATCGGCTTTTACGGCAGCACGCTCAATTCCAGGCAGTATGCCACGCGGGGATATTATGAAAAGCTGATAGCGCAGGCGTTCACGGGAACCGAGAAATTCATCCCAGGCGACACGGGCGATCTCGCCCCTTATGAGAGCGAGCGGCAGTCGTGGCTGCAAATCTCCTACATGAAGGAAGCCTACCATGCCATGGCGCCCAACTTTACTTTGGGCTGGATGGCGGAAGCCGTGTACTCATCGAAAAACTTCTCGCAGAACTACACGGCCA
This sequence comes from uncultured Bacteroides sp., assembly GCA_964431195.1. GTDB lineage: Bacteria > Bacteroidota > Bacteroidia > Bacteroidales > Bacteroidaceae > Bacteroides. The sequence continues at coordinate 5,448 of CAYSIQ010000047.1, read as the reverse complement.
CCATGATGCAGGCCTGCGAGTTCACCCCCACTCCGCACAGCAAGATCATGTACAACGAAGCGTTCCGCGCCAACCAATATATGGCAGCAGGCATAAAACCCGTCTGGATGTTCAACAGCCTGTTCCATTTGCGCGCCGAGCTCTACGGTTTCCTCCCGATATTCCCCATCAAGAAGAATGACGCCAACCGCGCGTACTACGGGAAGGCTTTCTCCAACTTCGAATACATGGGCGAGTTGTCCGTGGTCTGCCAGCTGCCTTTCGGAGCCATCGCGGCCTATTTAAACCATTACAGTTCGCGGGGAAGGGAGTGGAACCTGGGCCTGACCATCGGCTGGCTGCTGTTCAACTGCCGCTTCATTGAATAGGCGGCTCCGCCCGGCATGATTTTCCTGCAAAAAAAAATGGCTTTCCCCTTGCAGGTATGCAAAAAAGGCGTATCTTTGCAGCCGTGAAAGGCTCCTTAGCTCAACTGAATAGAGTATCTGACTACGGATCAGAAGGTTACAGGTTTGAATCCTGTAGGAGTCACAGGCTTTGCAAGAGATCGCGCAGCCCGACGGGATGAAGCATGAAAGCGGAGGGGGCGGCTACGGGATTTCAAGCTTGCCGCGATTACAAGTGGGATGCGTCACTGAGGGGTGCATCCCTTTTCTGTTCCCGCCTGCGCGGGGAAGGCGCGCGGGCCGGCATGAGACGCGATTAAAACGGAAAGGATGAAAGATGATAGGAATGTTGCATTCTTGCTTCGAATTGATAGACTACATCAACAAGGCGGGCTTCCTGCCTTTGCTGCACATGGGAGTCCGCGGGTGGTCGGCAGAAGAAGCGGTTGACGAAGACTGCCGGTACGCCCGGCTGCCCGACGGAGGGTGGGAATGGCCGCTTTGGCGGTGGAAAGGCTTCATCATACAGGAAAGCGGTTGCGCCTACGGCAAGTTCTTCGGCAGGAAGGCCGCATTCGTCAGCCGCGAGTGGTGGCCCGACTTTTGCAACTATCGGCGGAGCATATACCCGCAGCCGGCGGAGGGGAGCATAGAGGAAAGCATCCTTGCCGCCTTGAAGAGCCGGGGCAGCCTTGTCGCCCGCGAACTGCGCAAGGAATGCGGCTTCACGGGGCCGAAAATGCGCGGCAAGTTCGATGCCTATCTGGCCCGCCTTGAAATGGGCGGCTACATCGTGACAGAAGATTTCGTTTACCCCCGCGACCGGCATGGACGGGAGTACGGATGGGGCTGGTCGTTGCTCACCACCCCGGAAGCCCTCTTGGGGAAAGAAACGTGCCATCCGCCCCGCGCCCCGCAGGAATCGCGCGGGCGGATGTTGGGGCAATTCAAGAAGATCCTGCCGGGCGCTTCCTTGCGTTTGTATGATTCCTTGCTCAAGTAAAGCCCCCGGCATCCGGCAAGCCGCGCGGACGCTGCGGCAGCCATATCGAGACACGGCGACTGGGATCGGGCAAGTCCGTCTAATTTTGCGGCATACGGGCATTCATTTTATATAATACGGGAATAGGCCTCGATGTAAACATTGTTTTACTTTAGGAATGGAAGTTCCGGCTTTAATACGGCATACAGAAGCTTATAGGTGCTTGATTGACCTAAGGTTATGCCGAGCATAAGTAATGCCGGCTTCAGATATTTGAAATTATAGGGTTCTTCGTTATTTTCATCGGTAATATCCTGTAGAGGCAACTTCTTTTGGCGAGTTATGTTTTTTCTGCCGTAGATTTTTTTTGAACTCGCTACGAACTCTTGCGTCGGCTTGCCACTAATTTGAGTGCCATCCTCTGAGGCATTCGATAATTCATCAAGCAGGATAAAGTAGATCGGAGCTATTCTCCAAAAGTCTTTATAACCTTTATTAGCAGTTTCGACAAATCTGGCGGAAGTCCCAAGACAACTGACCAATGAATTGTATGAGGGCTTTTCGCACTCCAATATGGACTTGCCGGACTTGGTTTCCTTTTCGTCTATCGAGGCATTACTGGAGTAGTTTCGAACAACGGACATTGTGTCAAGAAAAGCTCCTCGTATATCGTTGGGATAATTATGACTCCGGGTATATGTAAGCAGGCATTCCCAAATGGATTTAGGCTGTCTATTGTTCGTTCCATCCATTATCATAGAGACTAATTTTGGGAGGCTTTCCTCTTTTGAGAACCCCTTGATTGATCCCCATAAATTGGAAAATCCGAATATTCGTCTGATATTATCAACACCTTTTAAAGCATTTTCAACTTCGGCTTTTTTCTGATATTCGCCGTAGATAACTGAAAATATAGGACACTCAAGTTTAACCTCTGGAATCAAGGATAACCCCATACGATATGCGTCTTCATCAAGCGGAATGATTGAAACAAGATCTGTTATCTCCAACCCTTTAGATAAAGATTTGCCTTTAGAAACAATATGCAACAAGAAGTAGTTGGTACTATATTCAATTGAAATCCATTTCTTGTTATTTCTCTTGTTATTTCTCTTGAGATTGAAAACGCCAAGCACGAGTTCTGTGTCGTCAGCCAATGCTTCTATGCTTCCATCGAATGGGATGGAAGATTGAGGAAAGATGATGCTGTTCTTAAAAAGTTCAACGACTTCATCTCGCCTTACGAGTGCTAAATGATTATATTCCTTTGCCATAATAATTACCAATCGTTTTCGTTATCCAGAGGAGTTATTTCTTCAGTGAAATCAATGAACGCGCAGATGTCGCAAAACGTTTGCAAGAAACGGTTCATGTTAGTTGTATAAGAGAGAGTCAGATCCTTACGGCTTCTTGACATTGCAACCATAAACAACCGTGAAGCATTTTCCGCCTCATAGCTTTGATTGCAGAATGGTATAAATACTTTGTCAAAATCCAGTCCCTTTGAACTGTGATATGTTGATAAGATAATCTTATCGGAATCCGTGCTCAAAGAGCCAAAACCATTGGTTATACATTGCATCTTTACGCCATGCCCCGCCAAATGTTTGTTGAGCAACCCGTAATTGGGCTTACCATATTGTCTGTTTTGACTAAAATCGAAAGCCGAGATACCTGCTGCTTGCAGATATAGACTTACAAAATTCTCAATCTTGTCGTGGGCCTGCAAAAGAATTGCGACACTCTCCCCAAAATTAAGGGCTGTCTTGGCATCGTCCATAATTCGTTTGACCTCATCCTGTTGGTTAATGCAATGCCACAAGTATATGGGTTTATGCATTTTAAGCATAGATGACTTTTCCGCAAGCATTCTCATATCCGGCATAAAGCGATTAATTGCGCGTATGATGTTTTTGTTAAGGCGATGAAGAATCGTTAGTTCGATTGTCGTTGGTGTCAATAGTTCCTTCAATTTATCGGGGCCAATGGTTGGCTCATTATTGGGAAGAGAGGTGTATATTGACTGATTGGGATCTCCTCCGACAATAACACGTTTGGCTCGTTTCTTCATCAGTTCAATGAGGCCTTGAGATATATCCTGCACCTCATCGCATATGATGAAATCATACAATCCCATATAGTTCCATTTGAAATCTTCATATGTGACGACCGATACATTGCTTAGGCCAAGTTCTTTCAATGCGGCTTCTATCATCTTAATCAAAGAATGAGTGAACTCGACAAAGAGAATATTTGCATCAGGTTTCTTGTTTCTGATTGTTTTTACGGCATAGAGGAGACAGACACTTTTCCCTGAACCTGGGAAGCCGGAAATATATAAATTCCCATTCCCATTCCAGATCTTATTGAAGAAGTCAGTCTGTTCCTTTACCAAATCATTATCACCGGGCAACCATTTCATGCTTCAACTCCTTTATTAGAACCGAACAAGGTGTTTTCCAGAGAATATCCCCTTGATTGGGTAGCATTACGCATTTCTTCCTCCAGTTTTGAGGCCACTTCATTTTCATTGAGCTTTCGGGCGACTGAGATAAACCATCCTTTCTCGCAATTGTCCAACCCGTTTTCTTCCCATCTTCTACTGAAAATATTGAATGCACGTTTATACAACTCGTTTGATTTGTCTTTATTTTTTTCACATGCTTCAAGTCTGGCAAGTTTGGTCAATGTTATGGCACAATCTCCTTTCATCTCCACAGCTTTCTCAAGGTGTTGACGTGCATTCTCATAATCTCCAATAAGATATAGGTCATATCCCAGATTGCTGTTTACGGTAACATTATCGGGATCGTTTTTGAGGGCTTTACGGAAGTATGCAATAGCACGATTGTAATTGCTGCTATTATGGAAGAGAACGCCAATACGATTATAGAGTGAACTATCCGGATAGTATTGAATCCGTTCTTCCAAAGTCTCAGCAGCCATAAAATCCTGGTCATTATTTTCATAAGCGCGGCTAAGTGCATCAAGGGCAGCTGCCGTGGGACGATTCCCATTGCTCTCGGCTGAAATATAAGAAACGCGTTGAGCCTTTAATATTTCCGCTTCTCCGTCTGTCAATGCGGCGTTGTCAAGTGGATTTTCACATATCGCATCCCATTCTTGTCCGAGAGCTTCGGCTTTTACTTTCAGAATTTTATCGTTGTTCATATTGAAATGAAGAGTGACTGGTGTGTTTTTGGGAAAAGTCTCCCCATTCTGACGGTTAAGGCACAGATTGTAGAGCATCTTTTTGTCACTTCCAACGCAAACGGGAATCTCTATTTTCTTGTAGGTTTTCCCTCCTGTCGTAAACACATCCTTTACAGTCGCAGAGAAAGGAACTTCCGTACCGGCCGGTATGACAGGGACATTTCCCGTCTGAGAAACAACCATGATGGATTCTCCCACAATTGGACGAACGGCTTGAATATCAAAACCGTTAATAAGGATAGAATGTATGGCTGCGCCTTGCGAAACAAGAGCCTGCAACTCACGCGGAATCACTACAGTAGCTTTGCTGAACATCTCCTTTATCCTCCGCTGCACGAAAGGATTTTTAGAACTGCCACCAATCATGATGACATAGTCAACCTCACTTTTGTCAACGTGAGCCTTTGAGAGAGCAGTACCGATTACGGCTTGTATGCTATTGTATTGTTTTTGATGCCCTTTAACTGTATATGATCCAAGACTTGCAGTCTTGAAAAACACTTCCATTGTATTAATAAAATCAGTATAACTAAGCCAAAACTTATCAATGGTAAGCGTTCCATTATTGGTGAAAATGGAAAGGCTAGGAGTTTCAATAGTGATCCCGTTACCAGCAGCGATGGCCTCGTTCATTGCATCAGGATCTGACAGGAGATATTTGAAATCAACATCACAAAGACGTTTCTTCATATTCTCTGCCACGCCGAGCAGTTGGTTGGCAACCGCCTCCTTCTGCTTGCTTGTCAAGTCCCCATCAAGGTTGTTGGCTTTCAAAAGTTGAGGAAGCAGATAGTTGTTGGCGATATATCTGTCAATATCATTTCCTCCAAGTTCGGCAAATTGAGATATAGAAAGGTTCTTTGAGTG
>CAYSIQ010000046.1:4082-16438 GCA_964431195.1 uncultured Bacteroides sp. | reverse complement strand
CTGGCATTGCTCCCCCTTGCTATCCTTTTGCTGATGCTTATTATACTCGATCTGTAATATCTTCGCGGTTAATCGTTATCGTGAATGAAGCCCAAATGACGCCGCCGGGAAAGAACGGCGGGTAATGGGACTATGGCAAGCGCCCTCATAATTTGATTCAGTGTAATTAGCTTGATGCGTTACCTTTTCACTTTATCGGGATGTTTGGCCACATAATCTTCCCACCCGTGATAATTCTTCTCAACCGCCGGCCGCCCCATTTGCAGGAAATGGCAATAGGCAGCCGCCAAGGCATCGGTAGCGTCCATAAAAGCAGGCATTTCGTCCTTGTTTAAATGAAGCATGCGCTGAAGCATGCCGGCCACTTGCTCCTTAGAGGCCTGCCCGTTGCCGGTGATAGCCATTTTGATCTTCAGCGGAGCATATTCCGTGATGGGTATGTCACGGCCTAACGCCACCGCCATCGCTACCCCCTGCGCGCGCCCCAGCTTGAGCATGGACTGCACATTCTTGCCGAAAAAGGGAGCCTCGATGGCCACTTCATCGGGCAGGTAACTTTTGATGATGTGCAACGTCCGTTCGTGTATATACCGCAACTTCAGGTAATGGTTGGCAAATTTCCGCAAGTCGATAATGCCCATCGCCACCATTTCAGGCTTCACCCCCACTACGCGCAACACGCCGTAGCCCATAATGGCGGTGCCCGGGTCGATGCCCAAGATGATTTTCTCTTTTACCGGCTGGATCACGCCAATACCTCCATCAGCGTAGGGAATCCCGCCACCTTATTCCCGAACAACTTCAACATTTCCTCGCCCAGTTTCACTCCCTGCTCCTTGTACCACCGGTGCAGCAAGGCAGAGTTTTCAACCTCAAACTGGACGGCGTACGAGTTGCCCTCATCTTCCTGCCGGCCCAGAATGCGCGTTATCCTTGGCGCCTGCAACACATTCAGCTTTTCCGCCTCCGGGAGATAAAACTCTTGCATCCAAACCAGGAAATATTTCTCTTGCCCAGCCTCCACGTGGTAAGTTGTATTATAAATCAACATAAATTCCCCGCTGTTTTTTTGCAAACATAGTGATTATTTCAGAATAATGCATTATCTTCGCGCCGTCAAAATGAGGCAACCGGCAAAACCGATTGGAATCGGGGCATTAGCTCATCCGGCTAGAGCGCGACACTGGCAGTGTCGAGGTGAGCGGTTCGAGTCCGCTATGCTCCACGGCGCAAGCCGCCGGCTATCGCAGCCGGCGGTTTTCTTTTCCCCTTTCAAAGGCAAGCAGAAACTGCTTTGCTTCCAGCCCTCCCCCGTAGCCTGTGAGCGAATGGTCGCTGCCTATGACGCGGTGGCAAGGCACAATGATGGAAAGCGCGTTGGCTCCGTTGGCATTGGCAACGGCACGCACGGCTTTCGGGCATCCCAGCCGAAAGGCTTGTTGGGCATAGGAAATCGTTTCGCCGTAAGGGATTGACTGAAGGGCATGCCACACCCGCAACTGGAAACCGGTGCCCGCCATCAGCAGCGGAAGCTGGAAACCGGTGCGCTCACGGCTGAAGTATTGCTCCAACTGGCGGGCCGCTTCTTGCGCCACAGGCGAAGGAGCAGGCTCAAAGCCGGCATGCAGCAACCTGCGCAAGCGGGCGGCCACGGCATTGCGGTTACTCCCCGCCGCCCAGTCGCAAAGGCAGAGCTTGCCGTCCTTTGCTCCGAGCAACAGGTCTCCGCAAGGAGCATGGAAAAGCTGGACTTGTATGGTATCCATGCCCTACTCTTTCACTTGATGGACTGTCAGCTGCGGGAACGGGAATCCGATGCCCTCGCGGTTGAACACATTATAGATGGCTTTGTTGACATCGTAGTAAACGTCCCAGTAATCGCTGTTCTTCACCCAAACGCGGATCAAGATGTTAACGCTGCTGGCTTCCAAAGCATTGAGGGCTACAAAAGGCTTAGGCGTGTCGGCTATTCGCTTTTCGTCAGCAATGATTTGTTGTACGGCGCTCTCTATTTTCTCGAAGTGCTCGCCATATTCCACCCCTACCACCCAGTCGATGCGGCGCATATCCTCGCGGCTGTAATTGACGATGGTGCCGCTGCTCAATGTCCCGTTGGGGATGTAAATCGCCTTGTTGTCGGCCGTGGCGAGGATGGTGTGGAAAATCTGTATTTCGCGCACGGTTCCGCTCACGCCCTGGCTTTCAATCCAGTCGCCCACCTTGAAAGGGCGGAACATGAGCACGATAAGCCCTCCCGCAAAGTTCTGCAGATTGCCGGACAACGCCATGCCCACAGCCACGCCGGCCGATGCCAGCAAGGCAGCAAACGAAGTGGTTTCGATGCCCAGCTGGCCAATGATGGCCACCATGAGCAGCACGGTCAGCAGGATGTTCACCAGGCTCCACACGAACCCCCGGATGCTTGGCTCCACCTTGCGCTTCACCAGCATCCGGCCTACCATCCTGTTCAAAAAGCGGATTATAAAACGCCCGATGATGAACACCAGCAGCGCGCCAATAATGCGCTTGCCGGAATCTATGCCCCATTGGACCAGTTGCTCAACGAGTTTTTCCAGCTTGTCTATGCCGCCGCCCGCGGAGGTTTCGGCAACCATGGCTGCAATAAGTAACGACAAATTCATGTTCTATATGTAATTAACAGATTAATAGCGCCCCATCATACATGAGCCCGGCATAATTCGCATTTATCATTTTTTTGCTTTTGCCTGCAAGCTACCACTCCCCTGCGCCGCGTTTCCGCCATGCACGCACGGAGTTTCCGCCGTACAGTACCGCCCGCATTCCGTGCGTGCATGGCGGGAACGCGATGCAGGCATCTCCCGTATCGCGCTCTTCAGGGCAGTTTCCTTATCCCGCGCTCGCGTAATCATGCCATTGCCGTATGCAAAACATCTACGCAAAATTCGCAAAAGTTCCCCATACCTGCAAGCAAAGGCGGGCTAATTTGCCGTCCGCTAACGCATATGCGGCAGGCGGGATTCGCCCATACGGATGTTTCCGGCTACCGGCATCGCGCCAGCAGGTAGCCCTTAAAGTCATCGAAGTCCTTGCTCATGGGCAGGCTTTGCTTCTGTCCCCGCATAAAGGCCTGCAACCTTTCGGGTACTTGCACCGGTTCGCCGATGATGCTTTCCACTGTATCCTTGAACTTGGCCGGATGGGCCGTTTCCAGGAAGAAGCCGGTCTCGCCGGGGCGCAACCCTTCCGACAAGGCGCGGAAGCCGCATGCTCCGTGCGGGTCGAGCAGGTAGTGATGTTCTTTCCATGTACGGCGGACGGTGTCCGCAATCTGTTCATCGGTATAGGCGGTGCCGCTGATGTCGGCACAGATGGCATCGTGGCTTCCCCCATAAAGGTCGAGCACGCGCGCAAAGTTGCTGGGATTGCCCACATCCATAGCATTGGCAATGGTGGATATGCTGGGGCGCGGCGCATAAACGCCGGTGAGAAGGTATTGGTAGAAAATGTCGTTGCGGTTGTTGGCGGCAATGAAGCGGGACACGGGCAGCCCCATGCGCTTGCCAAACAGCCCGGCCGCGATGTTGCCAAAGTTCCCGCTGGGGACACAAGCCACCACGCTGCCTGCCCTCCCCGACCGCTTCAGCAGGGCATAGGCATAGAAGTAATAAAAGGCTTGGGGCAGGAAACGTGCCACATTGATGGAGTTGGCGCTGGTGAGCCGCATCCTTGCACCCAGCTCGGCATCCATAAAGGCAGCTTTCACCAATGCCTGGCAGTCGTCGAACGTACCGTCCACCTCTATGGCCGTAATGTTCCGCCCCAACGTGGTGAACTGCTTTTCCTGAATCTCGCTCACTTTCCCCTTGGGATAGAGCACATATACATGAATGCCCTCCACGCCTAAGAATCCGTTGGCCACGGCACTGCCGGTATCGCCCGACGTGGCCACCAGCACGTTGACCTGCCGCTCGCCTTCCTTGCGGATGAAGTAACCCAGCAGGCGAGCCATGAAACGTGCGCCCACATCCTTGAAAGCCAGGGTAGGGCCGTGGAACAGTTCGAGTGAATAAATCTGCCCGGCGACCGAAACCAAAGGAATGTCGAAGTTGAGCGTATCGCCGACAATCTGCTTCAACGTATCGGCGGGCACGTCTTCGCCAAAAAAGGCATCGGCCACCCGGCAAGCAATCTCCGCAAGGCCGAGGCGACCTATACTGTCGTAAAAAGATTGCGGCAGCCGGGCGATGGCGCGGGGCATGAATAAGCCCTTGTCCGATGCAAGTCCTTTCACTACCGCTTCTTCAAGGGTGGCTTCGGGCACTTGATGGTTGCTGGAATAGTACATCATGGCTATATGGGGCGAACATGAAAAGATTATGCATTCATGAAAATACGGATGAACTCGTCACCTCTCAGCAGGCCATACGCTCCTTCGCAGGCCGCCGCTTCATCGAAAGCCTGCACGCCGTCAGGCTCGATGCCCGGATGCCAGATAAGGAAAGGCACCGGTTCGGCGGTATGGGTACGAAGCTCGCAAGGCGTGGAATGGTCGGGCAAAACGGCAATGGCCACCGGTTCCTGCCACTCTTTCACCGTCTCGTAGATGAGGGCGACAACCCGGCTGTCCAAATCCTCGATGGTACGAATCTTGAGGGAAACATCGCCTTCGTGCCCGGCCTCATCGCTGGCCTCGACGTGGAGGTAAACGAAATCATCGGTACGGAGGGCGTCAAGGGCGGCCGCCACTTTATTCTCATAATTGGTGTCGTAAAGGCCGGTAGCCCCTTCCACCGTAAGCCGGCGCAAACCAGCGTAACAACCGATGCCTTTGATAAGGTCGACAGCCGAAATGACCGCTCCCCGCTTTACCTGCGGAAACCGTTCCGGCAACGGATCCATGCGGGGACGATAGCCGGGGCTCCACGGCCAGATGCTGTTGGCAGGGTCTTTGCCTTCAGCTTGTCGCTTCAAGTTAACGGGATGGCCTTTCAACAATTCCTGCGAACGCAATATAAGGCCGTTGATGAGGCCTGCCGTCTGTTGCGGGGTGAGCTCCGCACAGCCTTCCGGCTGCGTGATGTGCTCCGTGCCCGCTTCCGGCTTTACCAGCAGCGGGCGGAAAGGTTTCAACGGGGCATCGTGCGGGGGCGTGCATGCCAAGCGTTTGTCGCCTCCCTTTATAACCAGCAGGTGGCGGTATTGCAATCCCGTATAGAAATGTACACGGCCACTGCCTAACTTCTCCTGCAGGAAACGAATCAACGCATCGGCCTCTTCCGTAGTGATGTGCCCGGCAGAGTGGTTCTTGATGCTATCGCCCTCTATGCAAATGAGGTTGCAACGCATGGCCATCTCGCCCGGTTGCAGGCTTATGCCGATGCTGGCCGCTTCCAGCGAACCGCGCCCTTCGTAAACCAACGGGAGATTATAGCCCAGCACCGACATATTGGCCACTTCGCTGCCCGGATGAAAGCCATCGGGCACCGTCAACAGGCGGCCGTTGCGACCCGTGCATGCCAGTTTGTCCATATAAGGAGTCTGCGCGGCCTGAAGCGGCGTTTTGCCCCCAAGTTCCTTGGCAGGCCAGTCGGACATGCCATCCCCCAATATAACGATGTGTTTCATTACACAAGTCCTTTAGACGTTTGCTATGCTCATGATGTCGGCAAACACGCCGGCAGCCGTAACGTCTGCGCCGGCGCCATAGCCTTGGATCATCATGGGATATTCGTTGTACCGTTCGGTGGTAAGCAGAATGATGTTGTTGCTGCCCTCCAGCCCGTAGAAAGGATGGCCGGCCTCCACTTCCTGCAAGCCGACGGAAGCCTTGCCGTCTTCTAACTTTGCCACAAAACGCCAATGTTTGCGGGCTGCTTCCAGCGCCCTGCGGCGTGCTTCAAAATCGGCATCAAGGCTGGACACCTTGCGCCAGAAGTCTTCTAACGTCCCTTCAAAGAAGTCATCAGGCACAAAAAGGTGTTTCTCCACCTCTTCCTGTTCAATCCGATAGCCTGCTTCACGCGCCAGAATTACCAGTTTGCGGATAACGTCCTTGCCGCTGAGGTCAATGCGCGGGTCAGGTTCGGAATAGCGTTCTTCCTGCGCCATCCGGATAGTGCGGCTGAAAGGGATGTCGGCGCTGATTTTATTGAACAGGTAGTTCAGCGTGCCGCTAAGCACGGCTTCTATCTTGAGAATCTTGTCTCCGCTGTGGATCAAGTCGTTGATGGTGTTGATAATGGGAAGCCCGGCACCCACGTTAGTTTCAAACAGGTATTTCACACCGCGCTGGCGGGCGATCTGCTTCAGCTCGCGGTAGCTCTCATAGGAAGAAGACGCGGCAATCTTGTTGGCAGCCACCACCGAAACGTTGTGCTGCAGCAAGTCATGGTAGAGGGAAGCCACCCCCTCGCTGGCGGTGCAGTCCACAAATACCGAGTTGAAGATGTTCATGCCGATAATCTCGTTGCGGAGCACTTCCAGCGAACTTTTCATGCCTTCGCGCTTCAACGTGTCGCGGTAGCAGGAAAGGTCGAAGCCGTTGCGGGAGAACATGGCATGGCTGGCATCTGCAATGCCTACCACATTGAGTTGCAACCCGTTTTCCTGCATCAGCTTCTGGCGTTGGCTGCGGATTTGCTCAATCAGCCGCCCGCCCACCGTGCCAATGCCACAGATGAAAAGGTTAAGCACTTGGTATTCTGACAGGAAAAAAGAATCGTGGATGACGTTCAACGACTTGCGGAGCGATTTGCCTTCCACGACAAATGATATATTGGTTTCCGAAGCCCCTTGCGCACAGGCTATGACGTTGACGCCGTTACGCCCCAGCGTGCCGAACAGTTTGCCGGCTATGCCCGGCGTGTGCTTCATGTTTTCGCCCACAATGGCCACGGTGGCCAAATTCTTCTCGACCAGCACGGGTGAAATTTCACCCATTTCTATTTCTTTGGCAAACTCCTCGCACAGCACATGGCAGGCCAAATCGGCATCGGCATTGCGCACGCCGATGGAGGTGGAATTCTCGGACGATGCCTGCGAGACCAAAAACACACTGATGCCATTCTTGGCCAATGCCTTGAAGATGCGGTAGTTCACGCCAATCACGCCCACCATGCCAAGCCCCTGCACCGTGATAAGGCTGGTATCGTTAATGGACGATATGCCTTTGATGGCTTTGCTCTGCTGGTCGGACACTTTCTGCTTGATGATGGTGCCTGCCCCTTGCGGGTTAAACGTGTTCTTTATCAAGATGGGAATGTTCTTGTGGCAAACCGGATAGATGGTGGGCGGATAAACTACTTTGGCACCGAAGTTGCAAAGCTCGGTGGCCTCCACATAGCTCAGTTCATTGATGGTGTATGCCGTGGAAATCACCCGCGGGTCAGCCGTCATAAATCCGTCTACATCCGTCCATATCTCCAACGCCTCGGCATTGAGGGCAGCCGCCAAGATGGCAGCCGTATAGTCAGAGCCTCCCCGCCCTAAGTTAGTAACCTGCCCGGTATCCTTATCCGAAGCAATGAAGCCCGGCACTACCGCCAGCTGCGGGCAACCAGAAAAAGTATCGCGAATCAACGTATTGGTCAAATCGGCATCCAGCACATGCTTGGAGAACTTCTTTTCGGTCATGATGAACCGGCGCGCATCATACCATCGGGCACCGGTCAGGCGGGCCACAATGAGTGAGGAAAGGCGTTCGCCATAGCTCACAATGGCATCGGATGTCTTCTGCGAAAGGTCTTTAATGAGGTAAATGCCTTGAAAGATGTCTTTCAGTTCGTTCAACAGTTCACCCACACAATGTTGCAGTTGCACCTGCTCTTCACCTTGCGGAAATACTGCTTTTACCATTTCCACATGGCGGCACACGATTTCACGGAGCTCGTTTTCATAAGCCGCATTGCCTTCGGCCGCCATTTTCGAGGCATTGAGCAATTTGTCGGTGATGCCTCCCAAGGCTGAAACCACTACGATCACCGGCCGTTCTACAGCTTCTACTATCCGCTTGACGCTTAAGATATTTTCAGGAGAGCCTATGGATGTCCCGCCAAACTTGATTATTTTCATACCCTACGTTATCTTGTTTGAAGAAGTGAAACAAAAGCTACATGCCGCACAGGACAGCCCTGTCCAAACTGGCATATAAATAGAAATAAAATGGAAAAACAGAAACCGTGCACACGCAGAAACACATAAATACCACTCCTTTAGCCCCTAAGGGGCATGGTAGCCATGTATGGGACGGAGGCAATATGCAGACAGCAGACAATCATAATCTATAGTTTTCGCCTTGTATAATCGTGCTGCAAAAGTAGCAATAAAATGTGTCCATGCCATCATTTTCCTATTCTATTTTTCAAAAAAGCTGCGGGATTGCATAAACGGGGCTATCGGCGAACAAGAGAAAGCGAAACGCAGAATGCTTACGTGAGCTCAATATGATTCTGAAAGAAGCGATCCTGCGGGATTGTGCTTAGGGACAAGGCTTGCCGCCTTGCCTTCACAGTCCCGCAGGATCGCGCCTGTTCCCTTTTGCCCAAATTACTTTTCGTTCTTCTTCAGTGCTTCGGTAATTTGCGCTTCCAACTCTTCGGCCAGTTCGGGGTTGTCCATGATGATTTGCTTGGCGGCATCCCGTCCCTGCGCCAACCGTGTATCGTTGTAGCTGAACCAAGAACCGCTTTTCTTAATGACGCCCAAGTCAGAACCTAAGTCAATGATTTCTCCGGCACGCGAAATGCCCTCGCCGAACATAATGTCGAATTCTGCCCTGCGGAATGGAGGAGCCACCTTGTTCTTTACCACTTTCACTTTGGTCTGACGGCCCAGCACTTCTTCACCATTCTTGATGCTCTGCCCCGGGCGGATGTCGATGCGGACTGAAGCATAAAACTTCAAAGCATTGCCGCCGGTCGTGGTTTCGGGGTTGCCGAACATCACGCCGATTTTCTCACGCAGCTGGTTAATGAAAATGCAGGTAGTCCGTGTCTTGCTGACGTTGCCCGTAATCTTGCGCAAAGCCTGAGACATGAGCCGTGCCTGCAGCCCCACCTTGTTTTCGCCCATGTCGCCTTCAATCTCAGCTCTGGGCACCAAGGCAGCCACAGAGTCTACTACGACCAAGTCGACGGCCGACGAGCGGATCAATTGATCTACAATTTCCAAGGCCTGTTCGCCATTGTCGGGTTGCGAAATCAGCAGGTCGTTCACGTCCACTCCCAGCTTGGCGGCGTAGAAACGGTCGAAAGCATGTTCGGCATCAATGAAAGCGGCGATGCCCCCTTTCTTCTGCACCTCGGCAATGGCATGAATGGCCAAGGTCGTCTTGCCGGAAGATTCCGGGCCGTATATTTCAACTATGCGCCCACGCGGATAGCCGCCTACGCCCAACGCCACGTTCAGCCCGATGGAGCCGGTCGGTATCACTTCGATATCCTCTATGGTTTCATCGCCCATCTTCATGATGGAGCCTTTGCCGAAGTTCTTTTCAATCTTGTCCATGGCAGCTTTCAAGGCTTTCAGCTTTTCGCTGTTGCCGCCGGTATTTACATTCTCAAAATCTAATTCGTCTTTCTTCGCCATAATTCAAGTTAGTATAAAGTTTCACTAAAAGCCGTGCCGGGCGGTTTATGCCAGTATTTGTGCCGCATGCTCTTTCGTCTTCACCTCTTTTGGGGTGATGATGCGTTCTATCACGCCCTCCTCATTGATGATGAAAGTGGCGCGGAACGTACCCATGTATTTCCTCCCGTACATGGTTTTCTCGCCCCATACGCCAAATTGCCGCACTAACGCCTTGCCCGTATCTGCGATGAGTGTAAAGGGCAGGTTGTTTTTCTCGATGAACTTGCGGTGCGAATCCTGCCCGTCCACGCTGACGCCCACTACCTCGTAACCCGCCTTGCGCAGGCTTGCATAATTGTCGCGCAGGTTGCATGCCTGTGCCGTGCAGCCTGATGTCATGTCTTTGGGATAGAAATAGAGCACTAATTTCCGTCCCTTGAAATCGCCCAGGCGTATTTCCTTGCCATTTTCGTCCACGCCCAGCAGTTCGGGCACTTTGTCTCCTACATTCATTTGATTTGGGGTATTAACAAGTTCTACAATTCCAGGTCACCTCCCGCCACCTCGTGCCAAGGCAGCCCCTGCTTGTCCAGCTGTTCCATGAAAGGGTCGGGGTCAAATTCCTCCACATTCCACACGCCGGGCCTCTTCCAGATGCCTTTAAGGAACATCATGGCGCCAATCATGGCAGGCACGCCGGTGGTGTAGCTTACGCCCTGTGTGCCGGTTTCGCGATAAGCGGACTGGTGGTTGCAATTATTATATATATAATAGGTATGCTCCTTGCCGTCCTTCAAGCCACGGATGCGGCAGCCGATAGAGGTTTCGCCCTCATAGTTCTCGCCCAAGTCCTGCGGATCGGGCAACACGGCTTTCAGGAATTGCAGCGGCACAATCTTCATGCCGTTGTAGTCTATCTCATCGATTCGGGCCATGCCGATATTCTGGATGACACGCAAGTGCGTGAGGTACTCCTGCCCGAAAGTCATCCAGAAACGCGCGCGCCTGATGGTGGGGAAGTTCTTCACCAGCGACTCCAGCTCTTCGTGGTACAGCAGGTAAGACTCCCGTGCGCCGATATTGGGGTAGGTCAATGGCTTGTGGATTTCCAGCGGCTTGGTGGTTATCCATTGCCCGTTTTCGTAGTAACGCCCGTTCTGCGTAATCTCGCGGATGTTGATTTCAGGGTTGAAGTTGGTGGCAAAAGCCTTGTGGTGGTTGCCAGCGTTACAGTCCACGATGTCCAGGTATTGTATTTCGTCAAAATGGTGTTTGGCGGCGTATGCCGTGTAAACACCGCTCACGCCCGGGTCGAACCCGCACCCCAGAATGGCTGTCAGGCCGGCTTCCTCGAAACGTTGCCTGTAAGCCCACTGCCAACTGTACTCGAAGTGCGCCACCTCCCTCGGCTCGTAGTTGGCGGTATCCAAGTAGCTGGCGCCTGTCTCCAGGCAGGCCTCCATGACGGCAAGGTCTTGATAGGGGAGCGCCACGTTGATGACAATGTCAGGGCGGAACGAGTTGAACAGCGCCGCCAGTTCGCCTGCCTTGTCGGCATCCACCTGCGCGGTCCGGATGGCAGGATTGCCGATGGCTTTCGCCACTGCGTCACATTTCGATTTCGTGCGGCTGGCGATCATCACCTCGGTAAACACGTCCGGATTCTGAGCCACTTTGTGCGCGACGACAGTACCTACGCCGCCCGCGCCGATAATAAGAACTTTACCCATGCTTCTATTTGTTCAGGTTGATAAAATGAGGCCGCGCCATGCCCGCCTCCTCCATGCGGGCAAGGCCGGATCAAGGCAGGCAAATATAAGGGTTAATTTCCAGAAACCCGTTAGAATGCTACGAAAAACCTGCAAAATGCCGCACATTTCCCTTTTTTGCCTTATCTTTGACCCCGAATTGATTAACTAACGTAAAAGACAATGAACAGAACAATTGTTTTCTTTTGCATGGCAGGAGCCTTGGCTGGATTTTCCTCGTGCGCAACGACTAAGCAGGCCGTCACGGCCGAAGCAATCGACGGCGAATGGAACATCGTTGAAATTGACGGCGCGGCTGTCGTTCCCGCTGCCGGGCAAGAGTTTCCCTACATCGCATTTGACGTGCGAAACGGGAAAGTCTCGGGGAGCGCCGGATGCAACCGGCTGACGGGCACTTTCGACACATCCGCCAAACGGGGCGCCATCGACCTCAGTTCCGTAGCTACCACCCTCATGATGTGCCCCGACATGACGATGGAGCAAAGCGTGCTCAATGCCTTGAGGCGGGTAAAGAAGTATAAGAGGTTAGAGGACGGCAGCCTGGCCTTGTGTGCCTCTAAGAAACCCGTCATCGTGTTGCAGGAAAGGAAAACCGCACTGGCACTGAACGAGCTGGACGGTAAATGGCTGATAGTGGAAGCCAACGGGATCGCCGTTCCCGACAGCCTGAAAAGGCAGCCTTTCTTGGAACTGGACATCAGCGAGAAGCGCGTACACGGCAATATCGGCTGCAACCAGATCAACGGTGCTTTCCAGACCGATGAGGCAGATGCCGCTTCCATCTCTTTCCTCCAACTCACCAGCACGATGATGACTTGCCCGGACATGGAAACCGAAAACCGCATCCGGAAAGCTGTGAAAGAAGTGCGCTCTTTCGGCCGCGTAGCCGAAGGCGCGGGACTGTTCGATGCCGGCCATCGGCTGGTGATCGTATTGAAAAAGGCAGAATAGCCGGAGGTTGGAATCTGTTCCAGCTCATCAGCCTATCGTCCCCGGATGCCGTCCAAGCGCATTCCGGGGACAACTTATGACAGGCCG
>CAYSIQ010000046.1:0-3982 GCA_964431195.1 uncultured Bacteroides sp. | reverse complement strand
CCGGCAAAAAAAGCGTATCTTTGCTCCCAACGTAATTCAAACAAAAAAATGCATGCACTATGGCTATACCTTACAAACGAATCCTTCTTAAACTCAGCGGCGAGAGCCTGAAAGGCGAGCAACCCGGCATCTTCGACGAGCAACGGCTGGTGCAATATGCCGCGCAAATCAAGGAAATACACGACATGGGCGTACAGATAGGCATCGTCATCGGCGGAGGCAACATCTTCCGCGGGCTGAAAGGCGCCATGAAAGGCTTCGACCGCGTGGGAGGCGACCAAATGGGAATGCTGGCCACCGTCATCAACAGCCTGGGGCTCAGCTCGGCTCTTGCCGCTGCCGGAGCCAAGGCACGTGTGCTGACGGCCGTGCGCATGGAGCCTATCGGCGAATACTACAACAAGTGGCGAGCCATCGGGTATATGGAGGCCGGCGAAGTGGCCATCATGTCAGCCGGCACAGGCAACCCTTTCTTCACTACCGACACCGCTTCCGCGCTGCGCGGGATTGAAACCGAAGCCGACATAATGCTGAAAGGCACCCGCGTGGACGGCATCTACACCGCCGACCCCGAGAAAGACCCAACTGCCACCAAGTTCCGCGACATCACCTACGATGAAGTGCTCAGCCGTGGCTTGCGAGCCATGGATCTGACCGCCACCTGCATGTGCAAGGAGAACAACCTGCCCATCATCGTCTTCGACATGGATACGCCGGGCAACCTGAAGAAAGTCATCGCCGGCGAAGAAATCGGGACGCGGGTACACAATTAACCGCAAAGCAGGGAAGCCAATGATGAAGAATTAACTCTATATTTGCCCAACCAACGAATCATCAAACCACATACCTTATGAAAGACGTAAAAGACATCCTGAACGAAACACAAGAGAAAATGGACAAGGCCGCCATGCACCTCGAAGAGACCTTGGCGCACATCCGCGCCGGGAAAGCCGACATCCGCCTGCTCGACGGCATCCGCGTAAATTCCTACGGTTCGATGGTGCCCATCAACAATGTAGCTGCCGTCACCACGCCCGACGCCCGCACCATCGCCATCAAGCCGTGGGACAAGAATATGTTCCGAATCATAGAGAAAGCCATCATCGACTCCTCTTTGGGCATTATGCCGGAAAACAACGGCGAAATCATCCGCATCGGCATTCCGCCCCTCACCGAAGAACGGCGCAAGCAACTGGCCAAGCGGTGCAAGGGCGAAGGCGAAACGGCCAAAGTGAGCGTCCGCAACGCCCGGCGCGACGCCATTGACGCGCTGAAGAAAGCTGTCAAGGACGGCCTGGCCGAGGATGCCCAAAAGGACGGCGAGGAAAAGCTCCAGAAAGTGCATGACAAGTACATCAAACAGATTGATGGCATGCTGGCCGCCAAAGAAAAAGAAATAATGACAGTGTAACCTAAACAACCCCGATGAAGGATCCCGTTGCGCATCAGCCGGCATCCGTTAAGCCATCTCCGCCCTCTGCCACCGGAAGCTTTCATTTATATAGATGTACGGCCTTGTAATAAAGAACACCGGAAGCTGGTATCTGGTCAAGACCGAAAGCGGGCAATGCGTGCGGTGCAAGGTAAAAGGGAACTTCCGCCTGAAAGGCATCCGCAGCACCAATCCCGTGGCAGTGGGCGACCGTGTGCAAATCGCGCCCAACCGCGATGGCACGGCTTTCATCACAGCCATCGGGAACAGGCGGAATTACATCATCCGCCGGGCATCCAACCTCTCGAAGCAGTCGCACATCTTGGCGGCCAACATAGACCAGTGCATGCTGGTGGCCACCGTCAACTATCCCGAAACTTCCACCACTTTCATCGACCGTTTTCTGGCATCAGCCGAAGCCTATCGGGTGCCGGTTATTCTCTTATTCAACAAGACGGATCTCTACAACGGCGATGAACTCCGCTATTTAGACGGCCTCATCCGGCTCTACACCGGTATCGGCTACAAATGCCGTCGCCTTTCCGCCACCCGTGGCGAGGGCGTGGACGAGGTGCGCGACTTGCTGAAAGGGCGCATTACCTTGTTCGCCGGAAATTCAGGCGTGGGGAAATCGACACTCATCAACGCCATCCTGCCGGAAGCCGCCGCCCGAACCGGCGAAATCTCCGCCTGCCACAACAAAGGCGTGCATACCACCACTTCCTCCGAAATGTATCCCACGGATGACGCTGGCGGCTACCTCATCGACACGCCGGGCATCAAGGGCTTCGGCACTTTCGACATGGAAACGGAGGAAATCGGCCATTACTTCCCCGAAATCTTCCGCATTTCTGCCGGCTGCCGTTACGGCAACTGCACGCACCGCCATGAACCCGGCTGCGCGGTGAAGTGCGCCATGGAGGAACATTTGGTCAGCGAATCAAGATATGCCTCCTACCTGAGCATGCTGGAGGATAAAGAAAAGGGGAAGTACAGGGAAGCCTACTGAACGGAGCAAGGGCGGGCACCATCATCGGGGAGTGCGCCCCGCTTGGGGGACAAGGCACGAACTCGCGTAGTCGTCCATCAAAAGCCCGTTCCGGCGGGATATTGCCTGCATACCGTATCCCGCTGGATTTTTTTGATAAAGTGCAAAAGATGTACGCGGCAGTTGCCATTTGTAAGCAAGCGATGCTGCTTCACATGGCATGATAAAAAGGAGAATCAGTATGCGTTCTTTATAATCGTTCCATTTCTTCGCTATTGCTGCTACCTTGCCTTATGGATTTAAATGAGTTAAAAAGTATATCGTAACGACAAGGTTATATTCCTGCTATCCGCATTATTAAATTGTTGGGTACGCACATAACCATACTCCGTTTTCCAGTCTCCGATTGCCTTCTTGAGGATATCGTTTACTTGCATGTTGAGGGATAGCTTGTTTTTCATAAGGGCAACTGACATATCACATCCCAAATTGTGGGTTGCACTGTATGTGTCAACCTTATCGTAGGATTTTGACTGAAACACATAACTGATCGAGAAATTAACGGCCTGACCCAATTTCCAGTTGCAGTAAAGCTGCGCGAAATAGGAAGGCTTCGTGCGATGCAAATATTGATCCAAGTAAGGAATCTTCACGTTCGGCACCAAGATGCCCGCGCTCAGATTGATGGCATGACGCTTGAACAAATGGTCTGAATATATTGGCATAGGTGTACTTCAATACTTGCGCATCCTCCTCATCCGAAACGCCAATCGCCGCCCGGTCATCTTTCATCACATTGTATTCCAACTTTGCATTGAATTTGTCCATCCAAGCCAGCACGATGCCGAAATCATACCTGGCAGTGGGTTTCAACAGGGGATTCCCTATCATGTAGGAATATTGGTTAAGGTAAGTGACGATAGGCGTCAACTCGTTAAATGAAGGAAGGGAAACTTTCTTGTTCCCCGAAAGGGAGAGTTCCAGGTCATCCGAGAGGCGGCAAGAGAACACAAAAGACGGCAAGAAGAACCAATCTTTATAGCGCGTCACATCTTGCACCGTATAATGGTATCTTTTATTGAACCTTTCGCCGCGCAAGCCAAGCGACATGGTCATCTTCCGCCATTGGAAACTGCCCACCGCATAGAGCGCATACCGGTTCTCATGAAGATTATGGAAAGTAGATATGTCGTTTTCTTTTGAATCGTCCTTGTTGTACACATGGCTGTAACGCGCCCCCGCCGAGAGCTTGACGGAGTTGCTGAAGCTGTGCTCGTATTCCGTCAGAAGCGAGTAGATGTTGTATTTCCCTTGAAAATCCAAAAAGTCCGCTTTTCGGAGCCTATGGAATTTTCCGTGGCAAGGCTGTTGTCTTTGCTATATTGATTCAGATAATCAGCCGTAATCCTGAGGCTGTTTTCCGGCTTGAATTCAACCAGGTAATCCAAGGTTGCCAAATGTTGCCGTTCCTTGTATTCGCCTGACCTCCGGATGTCAAAGCCTCCTTTGCCGGCAGCAGAAGCATATCGCATGAAAGACAAGTATTCAGGACTGTTCGATGA
>CAYSIQ010000045.1:0-16481 GCA_964431195.1 uncultured Bacteroides sp. | reverse complement strand
AAAAAAAGGTTAACGGCGGGAAAAGCGCGGCCGGGAGGCGGCCCCGCGCGGGAAAAAGCCTTACCTTTGCCGGCAAAAAGACATCCGCCATGCAAGAAAGACATACCGACCGCGAGAGCTATTTCCGCGAGGAGGCCGCCACCTCCGGCGAGTTTTACGTCAGCTACATCCGCCGCGCGCGCGGCATCCTCCCCGGCGAGGCCGTGCTGGAGGTGGGCTGCGGCGAGGGGGGCAACCTCCTGCCCTTCGCCCGGCTGGGGTGCCGCGTCACCGGCATCGACCGCGCGGGGAACCGCGTCAGGCAGGCCGCCGCCTTCTTCGCCAAGGAGGGGGCCGAGGGGCGCTTCGTGGAGGGCGACTTCCTCGAGTACGCCCCGCGGGAGGGCGAGCGCTACGCGCTGGCGCTGGTGCACGACGTCATCGAGCACATCCCCGACAAGGACGCTTTCGTGACCCGCCTGCTGGGCCTGCTGGCTCCCGGCGGCGTCGTGTTCTGGGGCTTCCCGGCGTGGCAGATGCCCTTCGGCGGCCACCAGCAGATATGCCGCGGCCGGCTGTGCTCGCGCCTCCCCTTCTGCCACCTCCTGCCGTCGCCCCTCTACCGCGCGCTGCTGAGGGCCTCGGGCGAGCCTCCCCGCACCGTGGACGAGCTGCTCGACATCAAGCGCTGCCGCGTCACCGTCGAGGGCTTCGAGCGCCTCTGCCGCCGCCACGGGCTGGAGATAGCGGACCGCTGCCTGTGGCTGGTCAACCCCCACTACAAGCAGAAGTTCCGCCTCCGCCCGCGCCGCCTGTGGCGCTGGGCGGCCGCCGTGCCGTGGGCGCGCAACTTCTTCTCCACCTCCTGCTTCTACCTGACGAGGAAGGCGGAGGGCAAATAAAAAAAGGGCGAGCCCTCCGGAGGGCCCGCCCGCCTGATTCCTTACCGCGCTACTGTTCGGCCGTCGGCCGTCACATGCACGTGCACGTCGGGGCCGGGGCCTTCCATCTCGATGTCGTAATAGTCGTCTCCGGGCGTTTCCACATAGTCGATGTCCTCCACGCGGTAGCCGGGATAGGCCGCCTCCGCGGCCAGGCGCGCGGCCTGGGGCAGCTCGCCGGGGCGCACGTTCCACGAGGTGTAGAGCCAGGCGCCGCTGCTGTCGAAGTTGACATCCTTGACGCGGCCGTCGTGGACGATTTCCGCGTCGTATCCTCCCGCCTCCCGGTCTATTTCGAAGATGGACGCCCCGGGATAGTTCGCCTCGATGTAGCCGCGTATGGCGGCGTACACGTCGGCGCCGGGCTGCGCGGGCGGCCGGTGGGTGCCGCCCGTCCCGTCCGTTATTTCCCTGACGAGGAGGCCGTCCGCCGAGTAGTGCAGGTCAACATCCTGCCCTCCCTGCTCCACCTCTACCACGTAGTAGTCCTCCATGCCGTCCTGTTCCACCCTTTCGATGTTGTCCCTGCGCCAGCCGGCGTAGGCCGAGGCCTCGAAGCCCGCCCGCACGGCGGCGGGCAGCTCTTCGTACCGCAGCGTGGTCTCGGTCCGCACCCATGCGGCGTCGCGCGTGAACCACGCTTCCGTCTCATGGCCGTTGTAGTGGAAGTCGGCCACCCAGTAGCCGCCTTCCGTATCCCAATCCACGCGTTGCGCGCCGGGATACCTGGCGTTCAGGGCATCCTGGAGTTCGGGGGTGCCGCCGTAGCCGCCATCGTCGTCATCGTCGTCGCCGCAGCTTTGCAGGCTCATGGTTGCCGTTCCTAACGCCAGCAGGAACAAATACTTGAAACACGTAGTCCTTTTCATAATCATTGCCTTTCTTTAAATTGGTTAATCATTTACTCGCGGCGAAAGTAGAATTCAAATCTGGAAACAAATTGGAACGCCTCTCTTTTTATGCCCGTTCTTCGTTTATTACGCGGAAAATCCGTAAGTTTGCGCGCTGAAACGCGTTCATAACAAAAGAGATACATAAGCAATATGGAAAAGAAGTTCAAACGTACCACTGTGACCATGGCGCTACCCTATGCCAACGGCGGGATACACATCGGCCACTTGGCAGGGGTTTACGTGCCTGCCGACATCTACGTGCGCTACCTGCGGCTGAAGCATGAAGAGGTGCTTTTCATCGGAGGCTCCGACGAGCACGGCGTGCCCATCACCATCCGCGCCCGGAAAGAGGGCTGCGCCCCGCAAGACATCGTAAACCGCTACCACGAGCTCATCAAGAAGTCGTTCGAGGAGTTCGGCATCTCGTTCGACGTGTACGGGCGCACCACCTCCCCCGTGCATCACCGGATGGCTTCCGGCTTCTTCCGCAAGCTCTACGACAAAGGCGAGTTCATCGAAAAGGCCTCCATGCAATACTACGATGAAGAGGCGAAAGCCTTCTTGGCCGACCGCTACATCACCGGCGAATGCCCCCGCTGCCATGCGCAGGGAGCCTACGGCGACCAATGCGAGAAGTGCGGCTCCACCCTCAGCCCCACCGAGCTCATCAACCCCAAAAGCACCATCAGCGGCAGCCAGCCCGTGATGAAGGAAACGCGGCACTGGTATCTCCCGCTGGACAAGCACGAGGAATGGCTGCGCAAGTGGATTTTGGAAGGCCACAAGGAATGGCGCCCCAACGTTTACGGGCAATGCAAGTCGTGGCTTGACATGGGGCTGCAGCCCCGCGCCGTGAGCCGCGACCTGGACTGGGGCATCCCCGTGCCCGTGGAGGGAGCGGAGGGCAAGGTGCTGTATGTCTGGTTCGACGCGCCCATCGGTTACATCAGCAATACCAAAGAACTGCTGCCCGACGACTGGGAGAAGTGGTGGAAAGACCCCGACACCCGCTTGGTTCACTTCATCGGCAAGGACAACATCGTGTTCCACTGCATCGTCTTCCCCGCCATGCTGAAAGCGGAAGGCTCGTTCATCCTGCCCGACAACGTGCCAGCCAACGAGTTCCTCAACCTCGAGGGGGACAAGATCTCCACCTCGCACAACTGGGCGGTGTGGCTGCACGAATATTTGCAGGATTTCCCCGGCAAACAGGACGTGCTGCGCTACGTGCTGACCGCCAACGCCCCCGAAACCAAGGACAACGACTTTACGTGGAAAGACTTCCAGGCGCGCAACAACAACGAGCTGGTGGCCGTCTATGGCAACTTCGTGAACCGCACCCTGCTGCTGGCCAAGAAGCACTTCGGCGGCGTGGTGCCCGCCTGCGGCGAACTGAATGACTACGACCGTGAAACCCTGCGCGAGTTTTCCAACGTGAAAGAGGAAGTGGAACGGCTGTTGGATGCCTTCAGGTTCCGCGATGCCCAGAAAGAAGCCATGAACCTCGCCCGCATCGGCAACAAGTACCTTGCCGATGCCGAGCCGTGGAAAGTGGCAAAGACCGACATGGGCCGCGTGGCCACCATCCTGCACCTTGCTTTGCAGTTGTCGGCCAACCTCGCCATCGCTTTCGAGCCTTTCCTGCCTTTCAGTTCGAAGAAGCTGCGCGGAATGCTGGCGATGGACAGCTTCGAGTGGAGCAACCTCGGGCGCACCGACCTCCTGCCCGCCGGCCACCGGCTGAACGAGCCGCAACTGCTGTTTGAGAAGATTGACGATGCCGCCATCCAGACGCAGGTGGACAAACTGCTGGCCGCCAAGAAAGCCAACGAAGCCGCCAACTACAAGGTCAGCCCCGTGAAACCGGCCGTTCCCATCGAAGACTTCGACAAGTTGGACATCCGCGTGGGTACCGTGCTGGAGTGTCAGCCCGTACCCAAAATGAAAAAGCTGCTCCGGTTCAAGATAGCCGACGGGCTGGAGACCCGCACCATCGTGAGCGGCATCGCTCGGTACTACAAGCCCGAAGAACTGGTAGGCAGGCAAGTGCTCTTCATCGCCAACTTGGCTCCACGCCGGTTTAATAACGGGCTGGTGAGCGAAGGCATGATTCTTTCCGCCGAGGACTGGGACGGCTCGGTGGCAGTGGCTACCACGCTCCGCGAGGTGAAACCGGGCAGCGAGGTGAAATAACCTTACTTCCCATACGCCCGGCTGTAAGGCGGCAGCCTGCGGGCGCGTGAAAGGTTCATCGGGCGGAATCAACGTAAAGAAAGCGGGAGCGGAAGCTGCCTGCGGAGGGAGTTTGCCCGGGAAGGAGCGAATACGTGCATTCCGCCCGGTGCATGCACGCACGGAGCACGAGCCGTACACATACGGCGGCCGGGCCGTGCGTGCATGGAAGACTGCGGAACCTTTCTCTTACAATTCCGCATCGCAGCCGGCCGATTGTCGAAATAAATCCATACTTTTGCATCCGTCATTATCAAACCGGCAGGAGAAAAAAACGGCATAGAGCAAGATGAACGGATCGTCCCTGAAAGAAAAGACAGCCAAAGGATTGTTGTGGGGAGGCTTCAGCAACGGCATGCAACAGTTGCTTGGTCTCGTATTCGGTATCTTTTTGGCCCGCACGCTCGATGCGCACGATTATGGCATGGTGGGGATGCTGGCCGTCTTCTCCGCTGTGGCCGGTACCATTCAGGAGAGCGGCTTCACCGCCGCCCTCGCCAACAAGAAGACGGTGACGGACGATGACTACAACGCCGTGTTTTGGTTCAGCACCTTGGCTGCCGTGTGCATGTATGGGGTGCTGTTTTTTTGCGCGCCGCTGATTGCCGCCTACTTCGGCGAGCCCGGTTTGGTGCCGCTGTCCCGCGTGGTCTTTTTGGGCTTCTTGGTTTCCTCTGCCGGCATTGCGCACAATGCGCGCCTGTTCCGCGAAATGCGGGTGAAAGAAATGTCGAAGCTGAGCATCCTCTCGCTCACGCTGGCGGGGTGTGTCGGCTTGGGGCTGGCGTGGATGGGGATGGGCTATTGGAGCCTGGCGTGGCAAAGCGTAACCTACATTGCGGGAGTCGCATTGTTGCGGTGGTACTATTCTGGCTGGCATCCCACGCTGCACATCGATTTCCGCCCGTTGCGGGGCATGCTCAACTTCAGCCTCAAGCTCCTGCTGACTAATATGGTCAATCAGCTGAACAACAACGTGTTTTCCGTTATATTAGGCAAATATTACACCCCCTCGGATGTCGGCTGCTTTACCCAAGCCAACAAATGGGTTGCCATGGGGCAGCAAACTGCCGGCGGCATGATAAACGGTGTGGCGCAGCCGGTGTTCGCCCGGGTGGGCGGCGACGGCGGGCGGCGCGTCAGGGTGCTGCGCAAAATGCTCCACTTCACGTGCTTCGTGTCGTTCCCCGCCCTGCTTGGGCTGGGCTTCGTTTCGCGCGAGCTGATTGTGGTAGCCATCGGCGAAAAGTGGTTGCCGGCAGTGCCCGTGATGCAGTTGCTGTGCGTGTTCGGGGCATTGTGGCCCGTGATCAGCCTCTATTTTCAGGTAGCCATCAGCCGGGGGCGTTCAGACATTTACTTTTGGAGCAACCTGCTGTTCGGCGGCATGCAGATAGGGGTAGCCTGCCTGATGTACCGGTTCGGCATCCTCTGGATGGTGGCGGCCAACGTGGCGGGCTATGTACTGTTGCTGCTGGCGTGGCAGTTTATCATGTGGCGGTTAGCACAGTTCCCCTGGCGGGAAGCCGCACGAGGCATCTTGCCTTACGCGGGATGCACGGTGCTGGCACTGGCTGCGACGTATTATGCCACCTCGTTCATCGATACGCTCTGGCTGTTGTTGTTGGCGAAAGTGACGGTGGCGGCGCTGCTCTATGTACTGCTGATGCGGTTGGGCAAGTCGGGCATTCTGGCAGAGTGCATCGGCTATGGACGGGACAAGTTCCTGATACGGCGCAAACCTAAATGAAAGAATAAGCGTATAACCCTATAACGTCAGAGCAGATGCATGTATTGATACTTCCCATGTACTATCCCGAACCGGGCGCGCCGCCCCACCGGGGCTATATGTTCTACGAACAGGCCATGCAACTGGCCGCTGCCGGTTGCCGTGTGGGGCTTGCCTATGTGGAACAGCGTTTATGTAAAGAACTGAGCCTATGCACTCTGCGCGAGAACCATTTTCAACTTACGCAAGAAGATAACGGCGCGTTTATGACCCTGCGGATGCATGCTTGGAACCCGAAGCTTTCCACCAGCCTTGGCGGAAAGATCTGGGCACGCCTTGCCTTACGGGTGGCGGGGCAATATGTCCGCCGCTTCGGGAAGCCGGATATTATCCATGCCCACTTCGGCATGTGGGCAGGCTATGCGGCACGCTTGGCATACCGGCGCTACGGCATTCCTTATGTGGTAACGGAACATGCCTCGTCCATCAACGATGGCAAAGTAACGCCGGCGCAAGCCGAAACATTGCGTTGGGCGTATGCGGAGGCACGGCGGGTGATTTGCGTAGGTTCGCGCCTGAAGCAAAAAATCATCCCCTACCTTCGCACGCCGCAACAAGCGGCAGTCGTGCCTAACTTTGTGGACATGGATACTTTCCGCCTTGCGGAGCGGAAGAAAAACAAAGGGAACTTCACCTTTGTCAGCGTAGGCAACCTGAGCAAACGGAAAGGTTTCGATGAACTGATTGAAGCCTTTGCCCGCGCTTTCGCCCGCCAACCAGACGTGGCTCTGGCCATAGGGGGGGGGGGAGAAGAAGCCGCTCCCTTGCTGACGCAGATTCACCACTTAGGCATGGACGGCCGCATCCGGTTGACAGGCCGCCTGTCCCGCGAGGAAGTGGCAAGCCTGCTGGCGGAGAGCGATGCTTTCGTGCTGGCTTCGCATGCCGAAACATTCGGCATTGTCTTCATCGAAGCGTTGGCTACGGGAATGCCTGCCATCGGCACTGCGTGCGGAGGCCCGGAAGACATCATCACGCCCGAATGTGGCATTTTGGTCCAACCGGGAGATACGGAAGGGCTGGAGCGTGCCCTGCGCGATATGTACGAACACTGCGGGCGGTACGACCCGGCGGCCATCCGCCGTTCGGTAGAAACACGTTTCGACTTCCGCAAGGCCGGCAGCCGCCTGCTGGAAGTGTACGACCAATGCCTGATGCCTAATCCTGCCTGACGCGTATGAAAGTAGCGGTTGTAGATTGTTCTATTTCGGGGCATCGTGAGACTTATTACCGCGAGTTTACCCGCGCCTGGGCGGCCTTGGGTGCCGAGGTGCTGCTGGTAGCGCCCCGGCCGTCGGGTACGGAAGCGGTGGCCGGTTTCCGCCCTATTGATGCGCACGCCTTGTTGCCGTTGCCCGCCGGGCAGCCGTTGCGGAAGAAACTTGCCGTCTTGCGCAATGCCCGCCTGCGCCTTCGCAACTTGGCTGCGGCAGGCAGGCAATTGCATGATTTCCATCCCGACTTAGTCTGTTTCCCTTGTTTGGACGATATGCTGCCCACGCTGCCTGTTCCCGGAGGGACTGGGAGGCTATTCCCCTATCCGTGGAGCGGACTGCTGGTTCAGTCGGTCTTCCCCGCCTACCATTGGTACGTGCCCGACGTGCGTCCGGCTTTGCGCAGCCGGCTGTGCCGTGGGATAGGAGTGCTGAACGAATATTCCATCGATGCGCTCCGGCATTTCCAGCCGCGCATTGCCTGCCTGCCCGACTTCGCCGATTTGTCGCAACCCTGTGCCGCTTATCCGGTGGCGAAGGAAGCGAAAAGGCGGGCGGCAGGGCGGAAAGTCATATCGCTGTTAGGCTCAATAGACGAGCGGAAAGGAGTCCGCCTGTTGTTGGATGTCATCAAATGCCTGCCCGCCGATGCGTATTTCTTTGTCATGGCGGGCAGGACATGGCTCACGGGCGAACTGCTGGATGCAGTAAAGGCAGTGGGGGCAACCCGCGAGAACTGCCTGTTTTCCTTGGAGCAGATTCCCGATGAGGCTTGTTTCAATGCCTTGGTGGCGGCGAGCGATGTGCTTTTTGCCGTCTATCACCGTTTTACGGGCAGTAGCAACCTGCTGACGAAAGCCGCTGCTTTCAGCCGTCCCATTTTGGTAAGCGAAGGCTTGTGCATGGGATACAGGGTGGAACGCTACGGCATCGGCCTTGCCACCTCCGAAACCGATGCCGAAGCCTGTTGCCAAGCCCTTGCCGCCTTGTGCAGCCGGGGTGCGCCCCGTCCCGAAGGCTTTCGGGAATATGCCGAAGCTCACAGCATCGAACGGCTGAAAGGCGCTTTGGCATTATTAATGAAATGAATAAAGGATATAAAGGAATATGAATGCCCGCATTTTGCCAATAAACCCCGTCCTTAAACTCCCGGTTGAACTTGCGACAAGGCTCGCCAAAGGCAAAGCCAAAGGAATCAAGCGGATGCCGAGTAGCTACCCAGGACATTGGAGACAGAGGCCAGGCAGGTTCACCTAACTTGGCGACAAGCGGGCTTAACGGAAGAAGACATGAAGATTCTTTTTACTTTCGGCGGCATACCGCATTATCTGAAGGCTTTGCTCGAAAAGCTGCAAGCCGAAGAAGATTTGGAAATCACGGTAGTCACTCCCGACAAAGGCAACGCCACCATCGGGCAAGGCGTGAAAATGGTGGAGGGGGGAAGCTACCGCCGCCTCTATACATTAGAAAAGAAAATGCTCTATGGCAAGAACGCTTTTCCATCGCTACCCGGCTTGGTGCGTGCGGAGCATCCCGACATATTGGTGCTGGGCTGGCCTTATTTCCTGCAAGTCTTTTTCCAACCGTCGTTGCGGCGGGCTCTCAGGGCGTGCGGTTGCAGGTTGGTGATTCGCGAGATACCTTTTCAGACACCGCCCTACGGAGAAATCCGCGCCTACTTTGCCCGTCGACCCATGTACAATGAGGAAATGCGCCTGTTGAGCCACGGCCGGCTTTTTAACCTGAGCCAGTGGCTCACGGCACGGTTGCGGAAATACTGCTATTCACGGGCGGCTGCCACGCTCAACTACTGCACGGCAGCCTACGACATACTGCCCTCCTACGGCGTACAGCGTGAACAGATCTACGTCACATACAACTCCGGCGACACCGATGCCTTGTGGCGCGAACGGGAAACGGTGATGGCCTCGCCCCCGTTGCTTTCCCCGTCGGAAAGGCGGCTGCTGCACATCGGACGGCTGGTAAAGTGGAAACGGGTGGATTTGCTGATTGAGGCATTCGCACGGTTGGTGCCACGCTTTCCCGATGCGGAACTGCTTGTGGTCGGCGACGGCCCCGAACGGGAGCATTTGCGGGAGCTGGCTTGTTCGTCGGGATTGCCCGTTTGCGGCATCGGGGCTGAAGCGGCGCCGGGCAGCGTACGTTTTGCGGGAGCTGTTTATGACCCCCGTAAATTGGGCGCATATATGCGCGAGTCGAATGTGTATGTGTTGGCGGGCATGGGCGGGCTGTCCATTAACGATGCCATGGCCTACGGCCTGCCGGTGGTCTGTTCCGTATGCGAC
Organism: uncultured Bacteroides sp.; assembly: GCA_964431195.1. Lineage (GTDB taxonomy): Bacteria > Bacteroidota > Bacteroidia > Bacteroidales > Bacteroidaceae > Bacteroides. The sequence continues at coordinate 7,127 of CAYSIQ010000045.1, read as the reverse complement.
GGCACCGAACGCGACTTGGTGGCCGACGGCGTCAACGGGCTCTTTTTTCGCGACGGCGATGTATCGTCCCTTGCCGCCAAGATAGAAGAGCTGTTCCTTTCGCCTGACCGTTGCCGCAGCATGGGGCGCGAGTCGGAACGCGTCATCCGCGAGAGGATCAACATAGGCACCGTGGCAGGCCGGTATGCCGAAGCCTTTCGCCGGATTGTGCAGAAGTGAGGACGAAAGCCTGCCCGGACTGCTAAATCCTGTTAATCTTTCCACTTCCTGTTGCCGTTTGCAATAAAACCCTTACTTTTGTGCCCGCAAACTGAAATGTGGAAAGATTTGAGTAGCTTGCAACCACAGAAAAAAATGCTAAAATACATCTCTTTTCTGCCGTGCGCTCCTGTGCCGGATTTGTCGGAGCGACAGCCGCTTTCGCTACGAAATCCTACTCAACTTCTTCCCCGCTTCCGCTTGGCGGCTTTATTTTATTAATTGTTTAATTCCTCAATTTACAAAAGATGGGATACTTATTCACATCCGAATCGGTGTCAGAAGGACACCCCGACAAAGTGGCCGACCAAATATCGGACGCTGTGCTTGACAAACTGCTGGCTTACGACCCCAGTTCAAAAGTAGCTTGCGAAACACTGGTCACTACCGGGCAGGTGGTGCTGGCCGGAGAAGTGAAAACCAAGGCTTATGTGGACATGCCGCTCATTGCCCGCGAAGTAATCAACAAAATCGGCTATACCAAAGGCGAGTACATGTTCGAAGGCGAATCGTGCGGGGTGCTCAGCGCCATCCATGAGCAAAGCCCCGACATCAACCGTGGCGTGGAACGCGCCGACCCCATGGACCAAGGCGCCGGCGACCAAGGCATAATATATGGTTACGCCACCAACGAGACCGAAAACTATATGCCGCTGCCGCTCGATCTGGCACACCGCATTTTGCGAGTGCTGGCCGAAATCCGCCGCGAAGGCAAGGCAATGACCTATCTGCGCCCCGATGCCAAAAGCCAAATAACCATCGAATACGACGATGACGGCACTCCCGTGCGCATTGACACCATCGTGGTTTCGACCCAGCACGATGACTTCATCAAGCCGGCCGACGACAGCGAAGCCGCGCGGCTGAAAGCCGACGAGGAGATGCTGGCCGTCATCCGCCACGATGTCGTCAACATCCTCATGTCGCGTGTCATAGCATCCATCCACGCGCCGCGCGTATTGGCGTTGTTCAATGATAAAATCACTTATCACGTAAACCCCACGGGCAAGTTTGTTATCGGCGGGCCACACGGCGATACCGGGCTGACGGGGCGCAAAATCATTGTCGACACCTATGGCGGCAAGTGCGCCCATGGCGGCGGCGCATTTTCAGGCAAAGACCCTTCGAAGGTAGACCGCTCGGCTGGTTATGCCGCCCGTCACATCGCCAAAAACATGGTCGCCGCCGGCGTGGCCGATGAAATGCTGATACAAATATCCTATGCCATCGGCGTGGCGCTTCCCATTAACATTTACGTCAACACATACGGCCGCAGCCACGTGAACATGAGCGACGGCGAGATAGCCAACCAGATTACCCGCCTCTTCGACCTGCGGCCCAAAGCCATCGAAGACCGCCTGAAGCTGCGCAACCCCATCTACCTGGAAACAGCTGCCTATGGCCATATGGGGCGTGAGCCGCAAGTGGTAACCAAGCACTTCCGATCGCACTATGAAGGCGACAAAGACGTTACCGTCGAGCTCTTCACATGGGAAAAATTAGATTACGTGGATAAAATAAAGAAAGCATTCGGCCTGTAAGGCTCTATACGCGAACCGGGGATAAGAATGCCCTCATTCTAATGTAAACCCGATATAATATTTCACCTGCCGTCCGGGGCTTTTTGCCAGCGAATCACCGCCTGCCGTGCCGCGTTTCTTTCATGCACGCACGAAGCGCGGGCGGTGCGGCACGGCGGGAACTCCGTGCGTGCATGGAGGAAACGCGGCACAAATAACTTCCGCCGCATGATCTTCAAGACAGTTCCCTTGTTCCATGTTCACGCTTTTTGCTTTGTCGGCAACAGAGGGAGGAAAGGCGCGGGCTGCACAATCATGCGGTTTGCGTTCTTTGTTTTTAGGGAATTTCCGTACCTTTGCCGGCGGAAAAGAACAGCAACCCTTGTCCGCAGCATGAATCATATAAAATCCGTATGCGTATTCAGCGCCTCAAGCGCCCAAATCGCCCCCGCCTATTTTGAGGCAGCCCGCGAATTGGGCACGTTGCTGGGGCGACGCCGCATCGGGGTGATAAACGGGGGCGGCAACAGGGGGCTGATGGCTGCCGTGTCTGATGCCGCATTGGCCGAAGGCGGAGAGGTGACGGGCGTTATCCCCCGCTTCATGGTGGAACAGGGCTGGCATCATGCCGGCCTGACCCGCCTTATCGAAGTGGAAGACATGCACGCACGCAAGCAGGCCATGCTGGACATGAGTGACGCCGTGATAGCCCTGCCCGGCGGCTGCGGCACGCTGGAAGAGTTGTTGGAGACCATCACTTGGAAGCAGTTGGGACTGTATCTCCACCCCATTGTCATCCTGAATGTCAAAGGCTATTTCGCCCCGTTGCTGCAGCAGTTTGCCCGGGCAGCGGGCGAACGGTTCATACGCCCCCGCCATGCAGGAATCTGGCGCGTGGCCGGCACGCCGGCCGAGTCTGTCCGCCTCATTCACGACACACCCCAGTGGGATGCTTCCATCCGTAAACTGGCAGCGATATGACAGGCTACGCATTGTTCGCGGCGGCACAGGTGCCGGGCATTCCATTGCCTTACTCACCCCGCATGGACGACGGGGTGGCTTTCGTGTTGCTAAGTTGTTTCTTCCTGTCGGCTTATGTGCTGTCTCATTGCCGCAAGTTCTTGTATCAGTTGGCAAAGAATTTCCGGTTTAACCGCGAGCGTGCCAGTATATTTTCCACGACTACGGTGGTCAACGGGCATCACCTGCTGCTGTTGGCGTTGCAGACCTGCACCCTGGTCGGGACTTGCCTGTTTTGCTATTTCAGCGAAGCCCGTCCGGGGCTGTTGCTGCACGTCAGACCCTTATCCCTGTTGGGCGGGTTTATAGGAATCTGCGTGCTCTATTTGTTGTTCAAGTGGGGGGCTTATCTGTTTTTGGGATGGATTTTTTTAGACAAAGACAAGTCTATGTACTGGATGGAATCTTATTCGACGCTGATTTATTACTTGGGCTTTGCGCTCTTTCCTTTTGCGCTGCTGCAGGTTTATTTCGGCCTCGGCCTTCTGCCGAGCGTGATAACCGGCTTGTTTTTGCTTCTATTTGCTAAGATTTTGATGTTCTTTAAGTGGTTAAAGCTTTTTTGTGGTAATTTGCATGGCGTATTCTTTTTAATTTTGTACTTTTGTGCCCTCGAAATAATGCCCTGCGTGGCTCTCTATCACGGCATGGTAGTGCTAAATGATTTGTTGACAATAAAAAACTAGAACATTGAAAGTTAAAAAATTACTTGTGTCGCAGCCCAAGCCGGACTCTGAGAAATCTCCGTATTACGACATAGCAGAGAAATACGGTGTGACAGTTGTTTTCCGCCCGTTCATAAAAGTGGAAAGACTCACGGCAAGGGAATTCAGGCAGCAGAAAGTTTCTATTTTGGATCATACAGCCGTTGTATTCACCTCACGTCATGCTATTGACCACTTTTTCCACTTATGCACGGACTTGCGTGTGACCGTTCCCGAAACGATGAAATACTTCTGCCTGACAGAAACCATCGCCCTCTACATCCAGAAATACGTGCAGTACCGCAAGCGTAAGATTTTTTTCGGGAACACCGGTAAATTCAACGACCTCCTCCCCGCCATCCTGAAGCATAAGGCAGAGAAGTATTTAGTTCCCATGTCCAATGTACATACCGATGAAATCAAGAACGCACTTGACAAGAACAAAATCCAGCATACCGAGGTAGTAATGTACCGCACCGTGAGCAACGACTTTACTCCCGATGAGAAATTCGACTACGACATGCTTGTGTTTTTCAGTCCCGCCGGCGTGGCTTCGTTGCGGAAAAACTTCCCCGACTTCGAACAGAATGACATCAAGATAGCTACTTTCGGCGGAATCACCGCGCAAGCCGTCCACGATGCCGGTTTGCGCCTTGACGTGGAAGCCCCTACGCCGCAAGCATCTTCTATGGTTGCCGCGTTGGATCTCTATCTCAAGGAAAACAACAAGTGATAATCGTTTTTGACAGCGGCATAATGACAGGGACAGGGAATGAAAGGCTGAGAGTGACATAATCTATATATTCATTCTCTGCCATTCATTCCTTTTTTATTTCCACCTATGATAAACAATTCATTGCGAAAGGCCGAAAGGCTGGACAAGAAGAAACTCATCGGGCAGTTGTTCGAAGGGAGGGGTGCTTCGCTCTCGGCCTACCCGTTGCGGGTAGTCTACATGCTGGTAGAGGAGCTGGAAGTGGAAGCCTCCATCTTGGTCAGCGTGTCGAAGCGCCGGTTTAAGCGGGCGGTGAAGCGTAACCATGTAAAGCGTCAAATCCGCGAGGCATATCGCAAGCACAAACAGGCATTGGTGCATGCATTGGCGGAACGCCACAGGCACTTGGCCATTGCTTTCATTTATCTGTCGGATGAGATACAACTTTCATCGGTGATAGAAGAACGGATGATTACGGCTTTGGCCCGCATAACGGAAAAGTTGCCATGAAGAAACTGTTTACCTGCCTGCTGTTGATTCCCATCTGTTTTTACCGGAAGTGCATTTCACCGCTTTTGGGATCCTCGTGCCGGTTCACGCCCACTTGTTCGCAATATGCCATCGAAGCCATCCGCAAACACGGCCCCATCAAAGGGCTATATCTCGCCGCCTGCCGTATCCTGCGTTGCCATCCTTGGGGAGGTTCAGGCTATGACCCTGTGCCATGAACATCCCCATTGACATCCACACCCACCATTGCCCCACTGAAACAAGCAGTGCTATCGTCAACAGCTACCCGTCCGATTTCCGTCCATGCGAAGGTTGTTTCTATTCTGTTGGCATTCATCCCCGGCGCGTGGAGAGCGATAATGCCGCACCCGTTTGGGAGGCATTGGGCAAAGCCGTGCTCCATCCGCAGGTAATAGCCGTGGGCGAGGCGGGTTTTGACAAACTGGCGGAAGTCCCTTTGGACTTGCAGGCGGAAGTCTTTCACCGCCAGGCTCTTTTGGCCGAAGAAGCGGGCAAGCCCCTGATTATTCACTTGGTACGGGCTGCTGATGAATTGTTGGCTTGGAAGTGCAGGTTGCGTCCTTCAGTGCCATGGGTCATCCATGGTTTTCGTGGCAAGCCCGCGTTAGCGGCCATGTGGCTGCGCCACGGTTTCTACCTCTCGTTTGGCGTACATTATTCGGAAAAGGCAATGTGCAGCATCCCTGCCGGACGCCTGCTGCTGGAGACCGATGACAGCGGGGCGGACATATCCGGCCTTTGCCTCCGTGCGGCTGCCGTGCGCGGTGTCCCGCCGGCCCAACTGTTGCATACGTTGCACGACAACGTCCGGCATGTCTTTTTTGCACATTGAAATATTGTTTCTTCAGGGAAAGTGTCGTACTTTTGTACCGATTATCAAATGGCAATCGGGCAAATAAGTTAATAAAAATCATTGATGAATTTTGTAGAAGAATTAAGGTGGCGTGGCATGCTCCACGACATGATGCCTGGAACGGAAGAGTTGCTGGCAAAGGAAAAAGTGACGGCCTATATCGGCTTCGATCCCACAGCTGATTCCTTGCATATCGGCCACTTGTGTAGCGTGATGATTTTGCGCCATTTCCAACGTTACGGGCACAAGCCGCTGGCACTGATTGGCGGTGCCACGGGAATGATTGGCGACCCTTCGGGCAAGTCACAAGAACGCAACCTGCTGGACGAAGAAACCCTGCAACACAATATCGAAAGCATGAAAAAGCAACTGAGCAAGTTCCTCGATTTTGACTCCGATGCTCCCAACCATGCCGAACTGGTGAACAACTACGACTGGATGAAAGACTTCACTTTCCTTGACTTTGCCCGCAAGGTGGGCAAGCGCATCACCGTGAATTACATGATGGCCAAAGACAGCGTAAAGAAACGCCTTGACGGCGAAGGCCGCAACGGCCTTTCTTTCACAGAGTTCACCTACCAATTGCTGCAAGGCTATGACTTCCTCCACCTCTACGAGGCCAAAGGCTGCAAGCTCCAAATGGGCGGCAGCGATCAATGGGGTAACATCACGACGGGTGCAGAACTGATCCGCCGCACCAATGGCGGAGAAGCCTTTGCCTTGACCTGTTCCCTCATCACCAAGGCCGATGGCGGCAAGTTCGGCAAGACGGAAAATGGGAATGTCTGGCTTGATCCCCGCTACACTTCTCCTTATAAGTTCTACCAGTTTTGGCTGAACGTAAGCGATGCCGATGCCTCCCGTTACATCAAGATATTCACAGCTTTGCCAAAGGAAGAAATCGAAGCCCTCATAGCCGAGCACGAGGCTGCCCCCCACCTGCGCGTATTACAAAAGCGGCTGGCGCGGGAAGTAACCACCATGGTACATTCCGAAGCTGATTACGAAATGGCACTTGAAGCCACCGCCATTCTCTTTGGCGGCGGGACATCCGAAGCATTGAAGAAACTTGACGATCAGACCCTACAATCAATCTTCGAAGGCGTACCTCAGTTTGATGTGCCGCGCGACTCCCTGTCGGGTGGCGTAAAGGCCGTTGATCTCTTGGTGGAATATGCCACCGTATTCCCCTCTAAGGGAGAGATGCGCAAGTTAGTGCAGGGCGGCGGTGTTTCCATCAACAAAGAGAAACTCGCTGCTTTCGACCGCGAAATAAATGCCGATGACCTTTTGGATGGGAAATACCTCCTTGTGCAGCGCGGAAAAAAGAATTACTACCTTATTGTAGCAAAATAAAGCAAAGACAGTCCAAAAAAGTACCGAAAGGTTTGCTCATTTCGAGATTCCCCCCTATCTTTGCATTGCCTTTTAACAGAAGATCCAGTGTTTGGACTATGGTGTAATGGCAGCACAACAGGTTTTGGTTCTGTTTGTCTAGGTTCGAATCCTGGTAGTCCAACTTTAAA
>CAYSIQ010000044.1:5266-16729 GCA_964431195.1 uncultured Bacteroides sp. | reverse complement strand
GCACGGCTGAAAGCAATTACTATTACCAGCAACGCTGGAATGCTCATGACCAGGAGAATATCCCCGAAGTGTGCGACTTGTTGGGGACATTGGAAAGCACCGTTGGAGAACGGTTGTCCGCCCTCTTCCACATTGCCCCGATGTTGCATAAGAAAATCATCCTGCTCTCCAGCGGTGAGTTGCGCAAGTTTCAGTTGGTGAAAGCATTGCTTACATCGCCCCGTGTTCTTATGATGGACAACCCTTTCATCGGGCTGGATGCTCCCACCCGCAGCATGCTTGTCGGCCTGCTGAGGGAACTATCCCGCTTGGGCGGCTTGCAGATTGTGCTGGAACTTTCCATGCTGGATGATGTGCCCTCATTCATTACCCATGTGGTGCCTGTCATCGGCCGTAGGGTCTTGCCGAAAATGGGGCGCGAGGCATACCTGAAAGCATTCCGCGACCGCGATGCCCTTCACCGGCAAGAGGAGGAAAAGGCATACGCAGAGTTGGCTGAGCGCATCGTGGCACTGCCAGGGCATGCCTGCTTCACGTCGGACGAAGTAATACGGATTAACAAAGCCAGCCTCTGTTATGGCGGGCGCACCATCTTGCGCGGACTGGACTGGACAGTGCATTGCGGCGAACGTTGGGCATTGAGCGGCGAAAACGGTGCCGGTAAGTCGGCTTTGCTCAGCTTGGTCTGTGCCGATAATCCCCAGTCGTATGCCTGTGACATCAGCCTGTTCGGGCGGAAACGGGGAACGGGCGAAAGCATTTGGGAAATCAAGCGGCACATCGGCTACGTCAGTCCTGAGATGCATCGGGCATATCTGAAAAACATCCCCGCCATCGAGGTCGTGGCTTCCGGCCTGCACGACAGCATTGGCCTTTACCGGCATCCTCGTCTCGGGCAGATGGATATTTGTGCATGGTGGATGGATATTTTTGGTGTGGGAGCGTTGAAAGGACATCCTTTCCTGCAGCTGTCCAGCGGCGAGCAGCGGTTGGTGCTGCTTGCCCGCGCTTTTGTGAAAGACCCTGAGCTGCTCATTCTTGATGAGCCACTCCACGGACTGGATACCTACAACCGGCGGCGGGTGAAGCGCATTATCGAAGCTTTCTGCAACCGGCATGGCAAGACGCTGGTGATGGTGACCCATTATGAAAACGAGCTTCCTGCCACCATCACACACCGCCTTACGCTGAAGCGGGAACGCTGACTTTCCTGTGCATGGAGGCACGGCCTCTTCACTGCAAAAGCGCACGGTGCTCTTGGCGAAATGTACGGAATTCGTTATTTTTGCATCCTGAAAAATCAATTCGTATAAAGCACAAAATGGAATTAGCAAGTAAGTACAACCCCTCAGATGTGGAAGATAAGTGGTACCGGTATTGGTTGGATCACAAATTGTTCAGTTCGAAACCCGATGGACGTATGCCTTACACAGTAGTCATCCCGCCCCCCAACGTCACCGGTGTGCTTCACATGGGACACATGCTTAATAATACCATCCAAGATATTCTGGTTCGCCGTGCCCGCATGGAGGGCAAAAATGCTTGCTGGGTACCAGGGACAGACCATGCATCCATTGCTACCGAAGCCAAGGTGGTGGCCAAACTGGCTGAACAGGGCATCCGAAAAAACGATTTGGCTCGTGAGGAGTTTTTGAAGCATGCTTGGAACTGGACACATGAACACGGCGGAATCATCTTGAAGCAACTCCGCCGTTTGGGCGCATCATGCGATTGGGAGCGTACCGCTTTTACGATGGACGAAAAGCGCAGCGAGAGTGTCATCAAGGTGTTTGTCGATCTCTATAACAAGGGTCTTATCTATCGTGGCGTTCGCATGGTCAATTGGGATCCGAAAGCCTTGACAGCCTTGAGCGATGAGGAGGTCGTCTATCAAGAGGAACATGGAAAGTTCTATTACTTGCGATATTACGTGGAAAGCGACCCCGAAAGACGTTATGCCGTGGTAGGAACAACACGCCCAGAAACCATCATGGGCGATACGGCCATGTGCATCAATCCCAACGACCCGAAGAATCATTGGCTGAAAGGTAAGAAGGTAATTGTGCCGTTAGTGAATCGGGTGATTCCCGTCATTGAAGACGAATATGTGGACATCGACTTCGGAACCGGTTGCCTGAAAGTAACTCCCGCACACGATGTGAACGATTACATGCTGGGTGAAAAGCACAACCTGCCTAGCATCGACATTTTCAACGATGATGGCACTCTGTCCGAAGCCGCCGGCCTGTATGTGGGCATGGATCGTTTCGAAGTGCGTAAGCAGATTGAAACTGACTTGGCTGCCGCCGGCCTATTGGAGAAAGTGGAATCCTATATTAATAAGGTGGGATTTTCGGAACGTACCCATGTGCCTATCGAGCCGAAGCTCTCCATGCAGTGGTTTCTGAAGATGCGGCACTTTGCAGACATGGCTTTGCCTCCCGTAATGAACGATGAATTGAAATTTTATCCCGCCAAATACAAGAATACGTATCGCAATTGGTTGGAGAACATCAAAGACTGGTGCATTAGCCGCCAGCTGTGGTGGGGACACCGCATTCCCGCCTACTACCTGCCGCAGGGAGGTTGTGTGGTGGCTGAAACACCCGAAATAGCATTGGAACTGGCCAAAGCACAAACCGGCAACGATTCTCTGACATTGGGCGACTTGCGCCGTGATGAGGATTGCCTTGACACTTGGTTCTCTTCCTGGCTTTGGCCAATCTCGCTCTTCGATGGCATTAACCGGCCAAAGAACGAGGAAATACAATATTACTATCCCACTAGTGATTTGGTGACTGGTCCCGATATCATTTTCTTTTGGGTGGCGCGTATGATTATGGCAGGTTATGAATATAGAGGCGATATGCCTTTCCGCAATGTTTACTTCACGGGTATTGTGCGCGACAAGTTGGGACGCAAGATGTCGAAGTCGCTTGGCAACTCACCCGATCCGCTGGAACTGATTGACAAGTATGGTGCTGATGGCGTGCGTATGGGCATGATGCTTTCTGCTCCGGCAGGCAACGACATCCTTTTTGACGATGCCTTGTGCGAACAGGGACGTAACTTCTGCAACAAGATATGGAATGCTTTCCGCTTGATTAAGGGATGGGAGGTGAGCGAAGATGCCGTACCCGAAGCGTCTTCTTTAGCTGTGGAGTGGTTTGAAGCTAAGCAAAGTGCTGTTGCGGCTGAAGTGGCTGATCTCTTTGGCAAATATCGGCTAAGTGAAGCGTTGATGGCTGTTTACAAGTTGTTTTGGGATGAATTTTCAGCTTGGTATTTGGAAATGATTAAGCCAGCTTATGGACAACCTATTCCTCGCAAAATGCTGGACTGCACCATCGTTTTTTTTGATAACCTGCTCCATCTCCTGCATCCGTTCATGCCTTTCATTACGGAAGAACTTTGGCAACACTTGTGCGAGCGCAAACTCGGCGAGAGCCTGATGGTAAGCCCTATGCGTGCATCGGCTGCCTATGATGAAGAACTGTTGCATCGCTTTGAGCAGGTAAAGGAGATTAGTAGCGACATCCGTTCCATCCGCTTGCAGAAAAGCATTGCCCAGAAAGAAGCCTTGGAACTTCAGGTGTTGGGAGAAAATCCTGTGGCTGCTTATAATGCTGTCCTTATTAAGATGTGCAACCTTTCTGTCATCCGGGTAGTGGATGCCAAAGTTGAGAGTGCGGCAACTTTTATGGTCGGCACAACGGAATATGCAGTGCCGCTGGGTAACCTTATTGATGTGGAAGCTGAAATAGCCCGCATGGAGGCTGAACTGAAACATAAGGAAAGTTTCTTGCATGGCGTACTGAAGAAACTTTCAAACGAGAAATTTGTGAGCCATGCACCTGCAACCGTCATTGAACTGGAACGCAAAAAGCAGGCAGATGCCGAAAGTATCATCAAGTCGCTTAGGGAAAGTATTGCGGCTTTGAAGAAAGGGTAGGAGAGAATTTAATTTATTGATTATGCCCGAACCTAAAAAGACCCGGTATTCCTCCAAAAGCAAGGAATTGCCGCCTATGAACGACTATGGTCGCATCCAGCCGCAGGCTTCCGAACTGGAGCAGGCGGTGTTGGGCGCACTGATGATTGAGAAGGACGCTTATTCGTTGGTGAGCGAAATATTGCGTCCCGAATCTTTTTATGAACATCGTCATCAATTGATTTATTCGGCCATTACCGATTTGGTTGTCAATCAGAAACCGGTGGACATACTCACCGTCAAGGAACAATTAGCCAAGCGGGGCGAATTGGACGAAGTGGGAGGCCCTTTCTACATTACTCAACTGAGTAGTAAGGTTGCATCATCGGCTCACATTGAGTATCATGCCCGTATCATTGCTCAAAAGGCACTGGCACGCGAACTAATTACTTTCACCAGTAACATACAAACCAAAGCATTCGATGAAACCATCGATGTGGACGATTTGATGCAGGAAGCTGAAGGCAAATTGTTTGAAATCTCTCAGCAGAACCTGAAGAAAGATTACACCCAGATTAATCCCGTCATTGCCCAAGCTTTGGATAAAATTCAAAAGGCTGCTGCCCGAACCGATGGCTTAAGCGGGTTAGAGAGCGGATTTGCCAAATTGGACAAGATTACGTCAGGATGGCAGAATTCCGACCTTATCATCATCGCGGCTCGTCCTGCTATGGGTAAGACGGCATTCGTGCTCTCTATGGCTAAAAACATCGCGGTGAGCTATCACAATCCGGTGGCTTTGTTTTCACTTGAAATGAGTAATCTGCAGCTGGTGAACCGTCTAATATCCAATGTGTGTGAAATACCTGGCGACAAAATCAAAAGCGGCCAGCTGGCAGATTATGAATGGCAACAGCTTGACTATAAACTTAGGGATCTGCTTGATGCTCCGCTTTATGTGGACGATACGCCCTCGCTTTCCGTGTTCGAACTTCGCACAAAGGCAAGGCGATTGGTGCGCGAGCATGGAGTAAAGATTATCATTATCGACTACCTGCAGCTGATGAACGCCAGCGGCATGTCTTACGGCAACCGTCAGGAAGAGGTCAGTACCATTTCGCGTTCGCTTAAAGGATTAGCCAAGGAGTTGAACATTCCCATCATTGTGCTTTCTCAGTTGAACCGTGAAGTAGAAAAGCGTGAGGGCGGAGAGGGTAAGCGTCCACAGCTAAGCGACCTCCGAGAATCCGGTGCTATCGAGCAGGATGCCGATATGGTGTGCTTCATCCATCGCCCAGAGTATTATAAAATATACACTTCGGCTGACGGTCAGGATATGCATGGCATAGCCGAAATCATCATAGCCAAGCACCGTAATGGCGCGTTGGGCGATGTGCGCCTTCGCTTTATCGGCCAATATACCCGCTTTCAGAATCCAGAAGACGACATGGTAATACCTGCGCCCGATGCTGGAGGAAGCACCACTTACGGCTCGCGAATGAACGCTCCCATCGGGAATCCGTCCATGCCTCCTCCTCCCGGTCCCGATTTGCCTCCTGCGGCAGGGCATCCTTTTGAAGTATCGGCAGAGGAGCCGTTGCCGTTCTGATGCGTAACTTTTTACCTGCAAAGGCTGGGCGGAAAGGATAGGTTAGTAATTTCCACCGAGTTTAAGAAAACATACGATAACGAACCGAATAAAAATTGATTGTAATAGATATGGCTGTAGAATTAAAAGATCTTACCAAACGGAACGAGAATTATTCGCAATGGTATAACGAATTGGTGGTAAAAGCCGACTTGGCTGAGCAGTCGGCGGTGCGTGGATGTATGGTGATTAAGCCGTACGGCTATGCCATTTGGGAGAAAATGCAACAACAACTTGACCGGATGTTTAAGGAAACGGGGCATGTCAATGCTTACTTTCCTTTGCTTATTCCCAAATCATTTCTGAGCCGTGAAGCTGAACATGTGGAAGGATTTGCCAAGGAGTGCGCTGTGGTGACTCACTATCGGTTAAAAAATGATCTTAACGGCGGAGGCATCGTAGTAGATCCCGATGCACGTTTGGAGGAGGAACTAATCATCCGGCCGACCTCTGAAACAATCATTTGGAACACTTATAAGAATTGGATCAATTCTTACCGTGATCTTCCCATTCTTTGCAACCAGTGGGCGAATGTTTTCCGTTGGGAGATGCGCACCCGCCTTTTCCTGCGTACTGCCGAATTCCTGTGGCAGGAAGGCCATACCGCCCATGCCTCCCGGAAAGAAGCCGAAGAAGAAGCCGTGAGGATGCTGGACATTTATGCCGAATTTGCAGAGAAATACATGGCAATGCCCGTAATCAAAGGGGTAAAGTCAGCCAATGAGCGTTTTGCCGGTGCTCTCAACACCTATACCATCGAAGCCATGATGCAGGATGGCAGGGCGCTCCAGAGCGGCACGTCCCACTTCTTAGGGCAGAACTTTGCCAAAGCGTTCAATGTGCAGTTTGTAAACAAAGACAACCAGCTTGAATACGTATGGGCCACTTCATGGGGCGTATCTACCCGCTTGATGGGCGCCCTCATCATGACGCACTCCGATGACAATGGCCTGGTGCTGCCGCCGCGCTTGGCGCCTCAGCAGGTAGTGATCGTGCCCATCTACCGCAGCCGGGAAATGCTGGCGCAGATCGATGCCAAAGTAGCCGGCATTGTGGAACGCCTTAAAGCAATGGGCATTTCAGTGAAGTATGACAACGCAGACAACAAGCGTCCCGGTTTCAAGTTTGCCGATTATGAGGTAAAGGGAGTGCCTGTCCGCTTGGTTATCGGAGGCCGTGACTTGGAGAACAACACGGTGGAAGTGATGCGCCGTGACACGTTAGAGAAAGAGACCCGCACGTGCGATGGCATCGAACAATACGTAAAAGACCTTTTGGAAGATATTCAGGCCAACATCTACCGCAAGGCTATTGCCTATCGCAACAACCGCATTGCCACTGCCGATAGTTATGATGAATTTAGGCAGAAGATAGAAGAGGGCGGTTTCGTGTTGGCCCATTGGGACGGCACTACCGAAACCGAACTGAAAATTAAGGAAGATACCAAAGCAACCATTCGATGCATTCCTTTTGACTCTTATGCGCCTGGAGACAAAGAACCGGGCAAATGTATGGTCACCGGACATCTTTCGCCTTGCCGCGTTATTTTCGCACGAGCCTATTAACGCGAATTCAGGATAAATTCGGGGAAGTTTAATAAGCTAACGTAAGTTCAACGAATTCAGGACAACGCAAGCTGTGCGCCAAAGGTCTTCTGTACATTGATACACGGCTTCTTCGGGAGGAAGCGATAAGCGGCAATAACTCCTGCAGAGTCAACTGCAAGTGCGGAATTAGAGGGAATGTTTGAAGAACTCGCATTCCGGTGTTGAGAAATTGAGCTTTTCCCGTTGGCCTTGCGTTTATTTGGCCTGTACTTTTTTCAAGAAAGAATTGCCCGGGTTTCTCCACGGGAATATTCCACAGGCGCTCCCCGCTTCCAGCCCTGTTGCGCTTGAGCTCGCGGGAGAGGGCTGGCTTGCGCCACTGGCAGGGCGATTTCCTTTCTCGCCGTATTCTTTTTCAACAGCACAAAAAAATGCGGCCTTTGTCCCGAAGTTACTTGGAGGTAGCCTTTTTCTTATGCGTTGATATGCAAACAGTTAATCCGTGCATACACGGGGCATCCTCCATGCACGCGCGGAGCGTGCCCCGTACACACACGGGACGGGCGGCATACATGCACGGGGCATGACTAAAAACAAATGCCCCGTCCGGAGCGGAACGGGGTATCAGCCTTGCCTGTCTTGCAAGGTATAAAATCCGGATGCGCGCGTCGCTTTTCCCCCCGCTTAAACATTAAAGGATAAAGCAAGCCAGAAAACGTTCCAGCCCTTTCCGCACGGAACGGAGGCCGAAGTCTTCCACACGGATGTCTTTCATCGGCAGGAAGAAAGCATCGGCCACGTCGTCCATGCCTCTGAAGTGCTTCTTGTCGCCCACGGTGCAGCGGAAAAACAGGTCGAGGGTATGCTCGGTGAAGCCCGAATACGGATAGATGTTGGGCAGCGAGAACAGGTATTCGGCATTCAGCACCTCCAAACCGGTTTCCTCTTTCACTTCGCGTGCCACGCCCTCTTCGCCTGTTTCATCCATGTCGATGAAGCCGCCGGGAAGGTCCAGCGCCCCCATGGCCGGCTCTTTGCCGCGGCGGCACACCAACAGTTCGTTGTGTTCGCTGACGATGAAGGCGACTGTCGCCGAGCATGGGTTGAAATAGTACGTAAAGCCGCAATCGGCGCACTTCTTCGATTTGAAGTCATGCTCCTCGAAACGCGGCGATCCGCATTTGGGGCAAAAACGGAATAATGACAAAGGATGTTCCATAATGTATTGATGTTCTTATAAAAAGGTTGATATTCTGTGCGCGAGGCTGTTCTTATGCCAAAAGCAGTTAATGGCCGGGCGTACCTGCCGCCGGCACTCCCTTGCCCGTCATAAATGTCAGTATTTGTGATAGTACCATAAAATGCCAGGATGACGGATAATCTTTCTTAATCATATTGAATGATGGCGTTCCAAGCTGGTCGGCCGGCACCGTGCAGCATTCCCCGCCTGCGCCTTTCGCCACGGGCGTGGACGGTTTTCTTCGGGCAAAAGCGCAGGGAGAGAACAGAATCGTCAGTATCAGTCTTGTCATGCAGGCAGTGCCGTATTGCGTTTATTTTAGCATTGGCTTAAGTTCGTCCGGATCATCGTTTGAGTATATCTTGACTGGTTCAGCCTCATTTTCGCATAGATTGTGAATAAGAGCCGGATCAAGAGTCAGAGAAGGGTTAAATTCATCACTCGTGAGATAGCTGAGTATTGATTTCCTCATTTGACGTGCAACAGGACGATTGTCAAGATCATTGTCAATATCGAATGTCGTCATGAATAGTTTGCCATTATACATTTTCCCTTCCACTATCATGCCGAGCTTTCGGTTGAGGTGCCATGTGTCAATCGGCTGCATTGGCGATTGGTAATCGTTTGGGAATTGGCCAAGATTCATAACTTGTGCCTTGTTGACAAGTTCCCACCAGTTCAGATTAGTCCAGTCATCCGTAGGAAATTCTTTGAAAACAGGATGTCCTGTTTCAATGGTCGCTCCGGTGGTATGGGGCGGACGCATCTTAAACCAGCTGGTGTTCCAGAATACGGGAAGGTAATGCTGTTTGACATCGCTGCCGTATTTTACTTTGCCGGCAGCAGTGAAAAGCACCTTGCCCCCTTTCTTCAATATACTTTCCGCTTTGTCGTCAAAAACATCTGTGATATAAAGATCCCCGGTTTCCGGCATTTCTATATTCTCAGGATATACCCAGAAATCCCAATCATTTTGAGCCGTGCCGCCAATCTTGACGGTGAGGTTGTATTTGCCTGTCTGAGTGAAATGCCTGAGAGGTAGTGTCAATTTGTCTATAAAAAGGTTCTTCCCAATCTCGAAATCTTTTGTAATGGAATAATCTTTGATAACCGTTCCCTCTGGCCCAGTGATGACAAATTCGACCTTCTCATTTTTTAGAGGAGCATTCGATGCGTTGTATAGTTCAACCGGCACGGAAAGCGTTTCGTCCATTTTGTAAACAAACTTCGGGAAACGTGCGAGTGGGACAATCGGCCCGCAGAAACCTTGCCATTTCTTGGTGTCGGTATAACCTTTCTCATTCCATAAGACATTCAGCACGCCAACGAGCGCGGTTCCTTGACCGCTATAATCATTGAGGCTAAGCATCTGGAAGCCTGCATAATTTGGCGTGCGGAGATTTTTCTCAATTTCATACTTGTAAGCTAATTCCTGAAGTTTGCCGCTTGCATGGAGGAATTTCTCAAACTGTTTCGCCATGCCGTTGTCAGCAAGGGTCTCCTTGAAAATCTCGAAATTCTTGGCCTTGTATGGCCCTATGTATTGTTCCATTTCATTGAAATCGGGGTATGCGCACCATTGCCCTATTTCATGGCCGATACGGGGTTCTGTAACATCAAATGCCAGTGTCTGGGTACGTCCTTTTTGAATTACATGTTCCATATCAGCTGCAAAGTCGTCTTCGCTTCCAGGAAGTTCCTCGTCCCATGCCAGGCTGCGGGCACCACCTTTTACATGGTATTCACTCCTCAGATCCCATGCCCAGCCACCGCCAACAGAAGCGCCGCAATAGACACGCCGTTTGTCGCCTGAGGCATACCACGTATCCACGAAGCCACTAGCCCATTCCACCCAGTTGCCTGCCGGTTCGTTGCAGGCTGCCAGCATGGTAAATGAAGGATGGTTGCCATATTCATCCACCATGCGTTGCGTCTCTTCAAGCAAATAGCGGTCAATAGGCATACCCGTGCCAAGTTTTACGCCATGGTTTGGCCATGACGGGCCTTCCGGCTGGAGATAAAATCCCACTATATCTGCCGCTTCAAATGCCGCCTCCGGTGGACAATAGGAGTGGAATCGCATATGGTTGAGGCCGTATTCCTTGCATTTCTTGAAGATGTTGAGCCATGTCTCAACATCTGCCGGAGGGTATCCGGTAAAAGGGAAAGTGCAGCTTTCCACGGTGCCACGGATAAATGTCGGGCGGCCATTCACATAAAATTGTCGGCCTTTAATTTCAATTTCTCTCATTCCGAACTTCTCGGCAACTGTGTCGCTCCCAATGATCGCCGTCATAGTATAAAGCTCAGGACTGAATTCATCCCATAGTTTCACGTCATTCCCCATTGGGAAGTTGACGTTTGTTATACCGTCTGAAGAGGGCTGAATCTTATATGTTCTCCTTTCCCCGTCAGCAATTAGAGTTAACTGAGTTTTCTTGGCAAGGTTAGCTATTTTCAACTTCACATCGACCGACTTGTCCGAGAGCCGTGGGAAAATAGCCATGTTTGAAATATGGGTCTTCGGGCGTGATTGCAATTCAATACGTCCGATAATACCGTTCCAGTTCCCTTGGGTCTGGTCGGTGACGCTATGCGAATCCTGGCCGACACATACATTCTCTATGCCGTTGCAGATCTTAATCGCTATCAGGTTTTCCTTGCCAAACTTGATATGCTTTGTCACATCAAATTTGTGCGGGACACTGAGTGTCGAATCTTTACCAACATATTGAGAGTTGATATAAACCTTTGTCTCTATATGAGGGCGTTCAAGAAACAGCGTTACATTCGTATCTTCCCACTCTTTGGGAACCATGATATTCTTGGCGTACTCTGCCTCTCCGATATACTCTTTGGATGGGGTAAGGAAGAACGGGAACTTGATGTTCCCTGATTGACGATATTTTTCAAATTGTGGGGCATAGTAGTATGACATGTCATACATGCTTCCCGTCCATTTAGTGGCGGCTGTGACCTGATTGCCGATATTATTGGTGAGCATAGATCCGGGCAGCAGTATCTCTGTGGCTGTAAGTGAATCGGAAGCATGGTGTCGTATCTGCCATTTGCCTGAGAGATCGATTGTCTTGCCAAA
>CAYSIQ010000044.1:0-5166 GCA_964431195.1 uncultured Bacteroides sp. | reverse complement strand
ATGCGGGGTGCCTAGCAATGGCACTGTATGCGCGGGGCGGGCTATAATGGATCGTCCCACGCATATTCCGGGCGTTTCAGATCCATTCCAAGGGATTGATGCGCCAGCGGGCTTAGGATGCGATATGAACGGCATTTTGCCGTTGTCTTTATGGGAGGTTACTATGCTTTCTTTTTTTGTGTATAGAGTGGGGTCGATTCGAGGGGTTACGAAAGTAGGTTTTTGGGTACGCGCGGAAGAGCGGCATAGATGCCGTATTCCCAATTCTGGCTCCGGGGCTTGCGCCAGTGCCCCCTGCCCTTAAAACCATCTCTTTTTGTTGCCTTGCCTCCCTCGTGGAAGCCTGTAAGGCCGGGAATGCCGGTGCTTCTTGTAGCGTGTAATGGGAAGGGGAATGTCAGGGGGGGCGATTTAGGGAAGGAAAGGGGGATACGCTTCGAGCGCATGCGGGAGCGCGATTATTCCGATTGCAGGACGCAGCTTATTTGGTAAGGTCGAACAGATAGGTCATTTTGGCAGTGATGGATCCGTGCGCAGCCCTGGAGAAGTAGTCTTTCTTGGTGGTTTTGTAGAAGTCGGACAAGCCGTAGTAGTATCGGCCTTCCACGATAAAGTTTCCAGCTTTTGTGCGCAGCTCAACCCCGGCGCCGCCGGCAATGCCGTAGTCGAACTTGTTTTCCACGCCCTTGCCATGCTGTTCTACTGTTACGCCGCTGAAGTCTTCCCAGTTGCCGCTTTGCGTGTAGCTGTCGCTTAGGAAGAAGCCGACTTGCGGGCCTGCATGGATGATGAACTGCAATCCCCTGTCTTTCCCGAATGCCAGATGCGCCAGCAGCGGGATTTCGATGTAGTTCATTTTGCGGGTATATTGCAGTTGGGGGTAGTCTTCGTAAAACTCGTCCCATCCATGTTGCGAATAGTTTATTTCTATTTGTGCCCCGCATATCATGCCGAAATACCGTTCGGAGACATAGCGGGCGGTGATGCCGCCATTGACTCCCATCAGGTTTTTCTCCCGGACATCGGGGGAGAAACTGACGCTGTTCAGGTTGATGCCTCCATTGACGCCCAAGGCGAAATTATAATATTGGTCGCCAGTCTGGGCAGGCAGGGCGGTAGCGCCCGCAAGCGCAAACGTCAGGGCGGATATCGTTTTCAAAAATGATTTCATTTCTTGCTATATATAATAAAAGGTGTACAGGAGGGGCGACCCGGATCAGTCAAAGTCCAGCTTCAGCAGCTGGTAGCCTTTGGTGAAATGCACGAAATATACTTTTTTGTTGATGAAGCCTCCCCAATTGTTGACACGCTGGAACTTAAACCCAGCCTGTATAGGCATTAAGTCCATGTTTTGCAGGTTTTTTTCCAGTTCAGTGCCGTATCGGGAGAGGCCTTTGAGGAAGAAGTAGCCGGTGTCGAATCCCAGCATGCCATACTTGGGATAGCGGTCTTCCATTTCTTTGCCATACCACTTGCGGTACTTGCTGGAGAAGTTCTTGGCCGTCGGCAGGAGGTTGTTGGTGTAGAAAGAAGTGTAGAAATAGGTGTCGAGCCCGAAGAAAGCCTCCAAGAAATCCTTGGTATAGGTCTGCCACTCGGGATAGCCGAACAAGTGGATGGTATATTCGGGGTTTTCGCGTGCCATCAGCGTGAGTTGCGGCAATACTTTCGACAGGATCCGGTGGTTGCCCGTGGTAGGGATGAAGATGTTGGGGCGGTCGCTCTTGAGCATTGGCACCAGCGATTCGGCAGGCGTGTCCTCGCTGACGGAACGGGCGGCGATGGAGCGGGCGGCCAGTTCGCTCCTCAGCCCCTTGATGAAGTCGGCCTTGTCCGTTTCTTTGGCGCTCGGCTCGATAAAGATGACGTTGGCACTGGGGAACTGGCGCAGGAAGTGGTTGTAAACTTCCGAGTAGAGGTATGACTGCTGCGTGTTGATTTGATATACGGCAGGATTCTTGAACACGGTGTTGTCCTTTGACGTAAAGGGGATGACTAGCCGTATGCCGTGCTTCCGCGCGAAGTCTGCCAAGGGCTTGATTTGCGACTGTTGCAGCGGGCCGAAGATGACGTGCATGTCCTGCAACTCTTTTTTTGCGAGGATGCCGTTGACGGAAGCCGTGCCGCCACCTACGTTGTACGTGTACAGGTCTATGGAGACATTGCCCCTTTTCAGGCTGTCCATAGCCAGAAGAAAGCCTTCATAATACTCCACCATGCGGGCTGTTTCGCCTTGGCTGTTTCCTCCGGCAGGCAGGAAAGGCAGGATAATGGCGGCTTTCACCGTATTGATCCGTCGGGGTTCCTGCCGGCTTTCCTTGAAAAGTTCGGTGTTGGTTGGTGCTTTCTTGGCGGGCTGCTTCACCTGAGCTGCGGGGTATGGGATGCAGAGGAAAGTTCCCCGCTTTATTTTGTCTTTGCCTTCCAGTTCAGGGTTGGCGGCTATCAGTTCAGCCTGGGTGATGCCATACTCGCGGCTGATGCTGTACACGGTTTCGCGGCGTTTTACCTTGTGCATGTCGCGGCAGCGGGGGCGGGCGGGGGCTTGGGCGTTGCCGCCCGCGCCGGTGGTATCGCGGGCTGCCTCGCTTTCCTGCGCGGCGGGGATGCGTATTACCTGCCCCGTGCGGAAGTTGTCCGCGCCCAGCCCGGGGTTGGCTCCACAAATCGCTTTGGCTGCCACGTTGTATTTCACTGACAGGCCGTAGAGCGTTTCGCCGGCCTTGATGGTATGGAAAGTCTCCATGTTGCTGTTGGTCTTGCTCCGTGGAATTCTCAAGGTATGGCCGGCATATATTTGCGTGCCGCTGCCCGGGTTCAGTCGGACGATATCCGCCTGGCTTACCCCATACATGCTGGCGATGGAGTAAAGGCTTTGGCCTTTCTCAATGGTGTGGAGGATGTATGTCTGGTTCTCTTGCGCGTAGCCCCAAGCGCAAGCACCGGCTAACAGCCACGCACAGGCAAGTTGACGTATCTTCTTTTCCATTGGATGATTACGATCTTAGTAAGAGACGTTTTCTGTTTCCTAAGCGGGATGCAAAGGTAAGAATATTATGGATTCTGACGAAACGAATGGGTGAAGAAATAATAAAGGCGGAGTCAACCGGCAAGTGCGGAATTAGGGGGAATGTTTGAAGAGCTCGCATTCAGGCGTTGAGAAATTGAGTTTTCCCCTTGGCCTTGCGTTTATCTTGGCCTGTACTTTTCCCAAGAAGGAATTGTCTGGATTGCTGAATTTCGCTTTTCCCGGCACGCATTGTCGGGTGAATGAGATCATCTGTGCAAATATCGCCTACATCCACAAGACTGGTGTTGGCTACGAGCTTGAAAACGCCAAGCCTCAGCAGGCAACTTCGAAACGCCAAAACTCTGCTCCTTCAAACTAACAACATAACTTCGCATTTGCTGTTGGACTCTACACCAAGTCCCAAAGGCTCTATCTGACCGGCAAAGATAATCTTTTAATTTTCCTTTCAGGCCATGCCTGCGCGCGTCTGCCTTTCCCCGGGCGTTGCGCCATGCATGCTCGCCGTGAGGGATGGATGCCGGTTTCACGGGCTATGCGGCTTTTGCTCCATCTCCTTTTATCTTCTAAGGTAAATGCCCCGTACCTTTGCTCAGAGGTTAAAATGTTTTGTCGTGCCGCGATACGAAATTGGCGAACTCCAGGGATGCTTCGGCCTCCTTTTTTCGCATTGCCGTTTTTTCTCTTTGAATTATCCGTGGCCGGGATCCCGTCCTCTGTCCCCGCCCGGGCTGCCACAGAGGACGAGGAGAAAGGCTTGTGGCTAACTCGGAACTAACAAAACTGTGTGTTCCTATTTGGATTCTTCAGTGAATATTGATAAATATGGCATATTTCAATGTTCCTTGCGGAATTTACGATGAAGCTGTGCATACGCACGGGAACAACGCTGCTTTTTTAGTCATTGTTAAAGACTTTCGGGCTCATGCCGGAATTGTCATACACGGTTTACGGCGCAATATCCGTAAAAACTCTTGGTGCCTGCAAGCGAGAAACAGGCTTTAACAATAATAAACCGGCAAATGCAGGATGGTAAACGCTTGAGTTTAAGAAATAATAAAAAAGGCAAAAAGGGAAGCCGGGCATGTCCAAGCAGAGGCTGAAAAGAACTACATTTGCTGTCAGATGTTTAAGCAAATGAATGACAATGTTTGATACGCTGCTACAATTGCCCTTATTCCAAGGGCTTCCATACGAAGACTTTACCAACATCGTGGAAAAGGTGAAACTGCACTTCCACAAGTTTCAGCGCGGCGGAACCATTGTGCGCGCCAACGAGCCTTGCGACCGCCTGGTTTTTGTGCTTAACGGGGAAGCGGCCGCTTCTACCACGTTCCTGGGCGGCACGTATGAGTTTATGGAAAACATCGCGGCGCCCTATCTCATCGAGCCGCAGTCGTTGTTCGGGCTGAAGACGGTTTTCGTTTCCACCTACACTGCCAACTGCGACACGCATACGGTGAGCATCGCCAAACCGTTCCTGCTGAATGAGCTGTTCGGCTATGAGATATTCAGGCTGAACTACGTGAACATGGTCAGCAGCCGGGCGCAAACTCTCTACAACCGGCTATGGAGCGGCGTGGCTGACGGGACAGAAGCACGCATCGGCCAATTTATCTTGCAGCATGCCGAACGGCCGGGAGGCGAGAAGCAACTGAAGATAAAGATGGAAGATCTGGCCCGGCTTATTAGCGAGACGCGCCAGAACGTGTCGAGAGCTTTGAACAACATGCAGGAAAAGGGGACAATAGAGTTGCGGCGGGGCATTATCATCGCGCACGATGCCGCCCTGCTGGCTGCCGGCTGAGGGGGGGGGAATCCCGGAAGCATCGAAAGCCTTGGCTTTAACAAGGGCGTACCGCATTGTCCTTTTCCGTTTCTCCCCGCAAGTTGCCGCGTGCCGTACCGCGCGTTTCCCTCCATGCGCGCGCGGGGCGCGGGCGGTGCTGCACGGCGGAAACGCCATGCGTGCATGGAGGAAACGCGGCACAAGTATCTTCCGGGCATCGCCCTTTAGGGCGGCCTTTGTCCCGCGCCTCTGCGCAACGTCCTGCCAAGCTAAGGCCAGGCCGTAAGGTTGGAAAAATAAGGAAGAAAACGCTCCCGTCTTCTTCCTGCTTATGCGTCCGACGTGGGTA
>CAYSIQ010000043.1:0-16737 GCA_964431195.1 uncultured Bacteroides sp. | reverse complement strand
GCAAAGGCCGTGCACGTGCCGGCCAAATGCCACAAATCAAGCCCGCCTCCCGGCAATGACTCTCAACAAAGCCGGCGTATAACGGCTCATCGCGTAGAAGACGGCCAAAAGCCCGCCCACCGTGAGGACAACAGCCGCCACATAAACCAAGAGCAAGGAAAACTCGGAGGCAGGCCGGACAGCAATGTACAGCAACTTGAGCATATTCCCTGCAATCAACCCATGGCTTACATAGACAAAGAAACTTGCCGAAGCCAAAAAAGGATTCGCCTTGCTGCAGATGCCGCGTTTCAACAACCACGCTGCCAAGTTATAGGCAAAGGCCAGGCCTGCCAGCACGTTAAGACTCTTGATAGTACCCGTCCATTCGGGCAGGCAATGTGCCGCCCAAACATGCAAGGAGCCAAGCACAACGTATGATACGGCCGACAACTTGAAATACTTGCCAAAGGCTGCCAGCATGTCCATCCGGTTGATGCTCATGTAAGCGCCCAACGAGAAGAAGAAGAAAGATGCCAGAAAAACGTCATCCGCCCACCGGAAATAAGGCGCAACGAACCATAGGATGCCCAGCAGCCACAATGCATAATGCCCCGCACGACGGATAAGCCAATGCAAAAGGGGCGTGCAAGCCACCACGACAATCAAATTGCGCACAAACCACAAAGGCACGTCTATCGGATACCTGTCCATCGGGTTCTCTCCGCTTTCAGGAGATACTACAACCAGACTCCCATCATAGACCCAATAGGAAGACAAGAAGCCCGACAGCGAGGGGGAAAACGTAACAGAGCCGCTCATATACTTATGAAGAGGGGAACACAACTTAATGATTAGCCATAGGATGGCCAACGTGTTCCATATGAAATAAGGTATCACCAGGCTTTTTACGCGGTTCCTGAACTTCCTGAGGTAAGTTTCCTTGGTCATTTCAACGCCCAAGAAAAAAACAAACCCCGAAATGAAAAAATAGATTGGAACGCTCTGTGTCCGCAGGAAACCATTAATAAAGTGAAGCACCTCCATAAAGAACGGGTAATTTTCAAAAGTGAATTCCTGCCCCCGCACAATAATCGTTCCCTCCTCGGGGAAAATATGTATCATCACGACAACCACCGCCAAGGGGAACCGCAACAAGTCTAATACCTGCGACCGCAAATCATTTGTCCTGCTCATAATCCATATCCTGTTTATACCTTTCTCGAATGCCTGCTTCCACGGCGACGACACGGCCTTCCGCGGCATGAAACAGCCATCGGGCGCAAATATACATAGGATAATCTAACACGGGCACTTTGAATGAAAAAAATCACAAAGAATGTATAGGAAATCTCCGCAAGAAGCGCGGCGGCATGCGCCTTGTCCCAGGCTTATCCAAACTTACGCGCGGCGGCTAAAGCCGAATTACCCGCATTTCCTTGCAGATATCGGGAACTTTTGCGAATTTTGCATACAAGTATGCATGCAAAATAATAAATGTGAACATGAAAATGAAACGGGACAAAGCCATGAACTTGAGGACACTCGTATTGATAATCATTGCATGGGAAAGCCTGCTGGACATTTCCGCCCAAGTCCGCAAAACCTATTACGTGCCCAAAGCCGGCACGCTGGCGGAACTGCTGACGGAAGAAGAAGCCGCCCCAATCACCCACCTCACCCTGCAAGGCAAGCTCAATGCCATCGACTTCCGCTACCTGCGCGATAAATTCAAGAGTTTAACCGTGCTCGACATCTCCAATGCCGGCATCAGCATGTATGCCGGCAAAAAGGGCACTTACCCCAACCGGTTCTACGTATATCCGGCCAACTGCATACCTGCCTACGCTTTTTGCGCCCAGGAAAGCGACGGCCAATTCAAAGGCAAAACGTCCCTTGAGCGTGTCATCCTGTCCGAAAAGACACGAAACATCGAAGATGCCGCTTTCAAAGGTTGCACCAGCCTGGCCATTTGCCAAATCCGCCGGAAGACACCGCCCAATCTCCTGCCCGAAGCAATGGCAGACAGCATCACGGCCATCTTTGTGCCTTTAGGCTGCAGCGATTCCTACCGCGGCGATGAACGGTGGAAAACCTTTGCGTTCGTCGAAGGAGAGCCTACGGGAGTCACCGTGCAAATCAGCCGCAGGGGCAGCCTTTCCAGCGAACTGGCCCGGAAAGGCATCCGTCCCAATGATGTGAATTTCCTCACCGTAGAAGGCAAGATGGACGAGGCTGACTTCCTGCTGGTTCGCGACTACATGCCTAACCTGGTTTCAGCCAACCTGTCGAAATCGAACGCCGCCGTCATCCCCGAATACACATTCACCCAAAAGAAATATCTGCTGAACATCCAACTGCCATCGCAATTGAAGAGCATCGGGCAACGGGCATTCAGCGGCTGCGGGCGATTGTGCGGCACGTTGGTGTTGCCTGCTACCGTGACTGCCATCGAATATGGCGCTTTCATCGGCTGCGGCAACCTGCGCCACGTCCAGGTAACCGGCACGCAAGTCACGACATTGGGCGACAACCTGTTTGGCGATGAAGAGAACAAACTGATTTACAAACAATAGAGAAAATGGAAGTCTTTGGACTGAATGCCTCCGAACAAATACTGTTGACGGCAGGGGGTGTCTTTCTGCTGGTTCAACTGCTATACTACTTATACCTCTACAACCGCATTTACCGCCGCCAAAAAGCCATTGAAAGGCACGACATACACTTCGCCTATGAGCTTCAACCATTGTCCGTCATCATCTATTCGCGCGAAGAGACCCGCAACCTGCGGGACAACTTGCCCGCCATCCTTGGGCAGGACTACCCGCAATTTGAAGTTATTGTCATCAACGACGGCCACAGCAACGAAAGCGAAGACTTCCTGGCCGAAACGGAAGAGCGTTACCCCAATTTCTACCACAGTTTTGTGCCTGAATCATCCCGCTACATCAGCCGCAAGAAACTGGCTATCACCATCGGCATACGCGCCAGCAAATATGGCTGGTTGGTACTGACCGATGCCAACTGCCGTCCCCAAAGCAACCAGTGGCTGCGCACGATGGCGCGCAACTTTACTTCACGCGCCCAAGTGGTGCTGGGCTACAGCGGATACGAACGGGGGCACGGCTGGTTGCACAAGCGCATTGCCTACGACAACCTGTTCACCTCCATGCGATACTTGGGCTTTGCCTTAAGCGGGTATCCCTACATGGGCATCGGGCGCAACCTGGCATACCGCAAAGACCTGTTCTATAAGCAAAAAGGCTTCTCTGCCCATCTCAATCTCCGCAGGGGAGACGATGACCTCTTTATCAATCAAGTAGCTACCCGCGAGAATACACGGGTAGAAACCGGCAGCGAATCCGTTATGCGCATGCAGCCTGCCAGCTATCCCAAAGAATGGAAAGAGGAAAAAATAGGCTATTCGCTTACAGCCCGTTTCTACCACGGCGCACAACGGTGGCTGGCAGGATTTGAAACGGCAACCCGCCTGCTTTTCTACCTCGCATGGGCGGCAGGCGTAGTGACAGGCATCCTCCATGCCCGGTGGCTCGTGGCAGGCATCGCTTTCCTGCCTTTCCTGCTGCGCTTTGGCGTACAAGCATTCGTGATGAACAAAACCGCAAAAGCCCTTGGCGAGAAACGGCGTTACTACCTTACCCTACCCGTATTCGACTGGTTGCAGGCCATCCAATCGCTGCAATGGAAGCTGCATTGCCTGTTTAGGAAGAAAAGCGAGTTCCTGCGGAAGTGAGGCGCACATAGCACAACTTTCAAACAAAAAAGCCCGGCGGACAAAGCCGGATGCACCCATCTTGCATCCCTGCCTTGCCCGCCGGGCGATTTCGCCGATCCTTTTCCGCTGCCGCCAAGAAGCGGCTTACCACTTCACCGGTTCGTCCACCATGTTGCCGTCGGCAGCATCGGCGGCCGTAAACGTGGCGCCACGGTATTGCACGCATAGCATAATAAGCGGCTTCGTGCCATTGTTGCGCACTGACCGGCGACCGGCAGGAGCCACACGTACCACGCTGCCCTCCTCCACCGGGAATACTTGCCCGTCCACTTGGAATTCACCCTTGCCGCCCAAGAAGAAATAAAGTTCCTCGTGCTCCTTATGCGTATGCAGGAAACCCGTTTCCGTGCCGGGCTGGAACATCTGGAAAGAAAATTCCCCGCCCGTGGCACCCACTGCGGCCCCGCCAAACACCTTGCCGGGGATTTTAACCTCTGCTCCCAGTTGCAACACATAGCCATCCAGCTCATCCAGCTTACCCACGTTAGCTGCCGTAAAATTTGCGGCCTGCGCAATCAATTTGATTTCTTTCATATCCGGTACCTTTTTAGATTAATAACCGATGCAAATTTACAAATATTCTTTGCCTCTTTACAAACAAAACCGCAGGTTTTTATCGTTCTTCATAAATGGTAGCCTGTAATGGAACAGTTCGCATAACATTGCTCTGCAGAAAAAGAGGCACAACCTCCGGCCGGCAGGCTGCCGGCCGGAGCTGTGCCTCTTTCCGGGAAACAGCAATTATAGCATCTGTACTTGTGGTTATTTTGCCTCGCCCTGTGAAAGGGATGCGCTCCTTTCCGAGACGGCGATTATGGCGGAATGCTTCTTACTGGGCCATCGATACTGTGGCATAAGCATCGAAATCGCTGGTTGAATTGTTGGTATCAACCAACTTGCCATCGGCCGATTTGCGGCGGACACCCTTTCCGAAACGGTTTTCATCGCTGTCGTTAAGCGAACAGTAAGTAAAACCGCCATCAATGCTATCGCTGAATGGATGCAATACGTATTCTTCCTTTGTGCCGAGAGCAACACCGTCAAGCACCCAGTTGTTGGGAATTACATGAATGTTTTTCACAGTTGTATGGAATTCCTTCCCGGCCGCGTTGCTCCAAGTCCTTTCCGCAGTCCAGAGGTAATCTTCGCCCGACATGAATTGTTCCTTGCTTACGGAAGAAGGCAGTTGGGCTATCAGGTAACTGCGCCTGCCGATGACATCAAGAACCCAAATGGACATTGTGTTTGCTTCCCAGATATCCAAATTCGGCACGTTGGGATTGTCAACGTCTTTCATGCTTACCACCTGCGACTCGTTATACCACTCGAAGTCGGCGGCCGAAAGGTCAAACGAATTGGGGTTGTCCGCCTTGTGGTTCTGCGCATTGTTAGCAATGATAACCGACCGGTGCGCTTCAAGCGGATATTGGCTGCCATCTCCGGGAATGACATACAGTGCCTGTACGGGAGCGGCTTCGGGGCGGATGTCCGGGGTATATGTATCGTTGACTATGCTCGTAGAAGATGTGTTCAGGTAAGACTCGGCAATGATAGTGCCGTCAATGAACAACGTTTCATCGGTGTTGTTGGTCAAGCGGAAATACTGGTCGCCGTACACCTTGTCGGGCTTTCCGGTAGAGGCGATGATATTTCCGGTGCAGAATATTTCTTCAATGAGCAGTTCGCCCGGCTCGATGTTGCGCCAACTCTGTTCGATATTGAGGGTAGCTAGCTTGCTACCGTCTGTTTTGTTGACAATGATTTCGGCAGTGCGGTACTCGGCGCCATCGTTGACGGCAAACGAGAGGATTACGCTGTCGTCCTTTTTTTCCTTTACGCTGACCCATTGTGCATCCGATGGAATGGATACATCATATCCGTCATTTTCGGGGAGGAGAGTCTCTATGTCTCCCCCCTTAGCACGAATAGCAAAGTGCTGGTTGGCCGGATCATCGGGACTGACAAGGTAGGTTTGTGTAATGGCAAGTGTTGCCATGGCATTGCCGCAATGGACAGTAAGGGATGCGCTTCGGACGGCAGTAGCTTCAAAAGTTTCAGCGCTTACAGTCACCTCGGCATTTCCGTTACCGCTCAGAGGTGTGACGCTGTACCATGTCTGGCCATCGGTCTCTATATTCCATTCGCCGTTTGCCTGAACGGTGAGCTTCGTGTTGCCGCCGTTTGCATCAAATTTGATTTCTCCGGTAGAGAGGGTCACTTGCATGTCTTCGTCTGAATCGCTGCAAGCGGTAAAGCCGGCCAGCAGCATCATGAATAGAAAAGAAACTTTTAATTTGTTCATAATAGATGTTTTTATTTATTGGTTAGTTTATTCTAAAAACAGAATCCGGCAGATACGTGCAAATAGTCGGCTTCATAATTACTGTTGTCAATCCGTTTTTGATAGCCGGCACTGACAAACAGGGCACTTGCGGGCGACAATTCCTTTTGGACGCGCAGGGTCGCATGCAGGCGGGTGTGGTTGCGTGTGAACTGTTGGTAATCATAATTGAGCATCCCGAGTATGCGTTGGTCGGCCAGGCCGTTTGTTACACTCAAGGTGCCGCTTATGTTGCTTTCATACGTTCCTCCGGCGGAAAACCTGAATAGCCAATCCTTGCATGTACGGGTATATGCGGCTGAGGCTCCGGCATAAAGCAGCGAGTATTTCATCTCCCGTTCGGGGAAAAGATAGGCCTCATCAGAATGGGAAAAACCAGCAACAGGCAGAAAACTCCAGTTGTGGCTTTTCCTTTTCCATTCTGTTGCTCCTTCAAGGGCAACGTGAACTCTATGGCTTGTGTACATGGTCTGTTCTCCCAACGGGAGAGCGTCATGCTTGTTGCTGCTGCTTCCCATAATGTTTTCAGTCCCTTGGCGCAGTTCGTAATCACCTTTGAGCATGATTCCCCAATCGAATGTTTTGCCCTTTCGGCGATAGGCCGCTTCGCCAACGACCTGCTGGGTCAGCAGGTTGGTAAGAGTTACCATGTTAAACCTTGCCAGCTTGCGGTCGGTACTGAAATGGTCGTAAACCAAGGCGGCATACCATCCGTTGCCATGATGGGGCAGAAAGGTGACGGCCGACTGGAAGCCGATGCCGCGATAGCGGTTGTCAGTATTTTTTGTACCGGAATACCGGACATGGAACGTTCCGAGACCGGTCATCAGGAGCTCCGAAGTGTTGGCACCGTTCCCATTATAGAAAGCCACGTCTTGCACCTGTTTGTATATACGCACACCGGCTGAAAGGCATGCCGCATAATCTCCTATGGAATAACCGCCCGATAGCGTAGCCGAAAGGTCGGCGGTTATGTTGCGCGGCCGGGGGTCAACCTGACGGTATTCGTGCAAGGCACGGTAAACGGTGCTTATGCCGTAATGGAAACGTCCGTCACGACGGCAATACCCCCCGTAAAACTGGTAAGCCTCATGGCGAAGGTCTCCTCCGATGGAGTCGGCCTGGATGTATGGATAGAGCAGACGATAATCAGACGTGGAGTTCCAGCATACATTGCTTTTTTCCCCGTTTATATAGGAAATGCCGGCAAAAGCTACAGAATGGCGGTTGAGCAGGATATGTGAATGTACACGGAACAGGCCCTCGCGGTTCCCGTCGCCTTCGGCTTGGAGGAATGCCTGTTCTTCATCGCGGAGATTCATGCCGGCTTCGAGTTCGGTGAACGATTCGGGAAACCGGAATACAGCATTGGCGGCAGCATACCGGTACGCCGAAGCGCCTATGCGGTTGATTGCCAATATCTGTTCCAGCGTGCGGCTGTTCACATCGGTTGAATTGCTCTTTTCCTGCGCGTCAAGCAACGTACAGAAAGAAGCAATGAACAAATAGATGAATGGACGCATGTTCATAGCAGTTCAGTTAAAGTTAATCTGTGTCAAAGGCAATACAATGGTTTCATAGTCATTGAGCAGTTCTATGGCTGTTGATTGGGCTGTATGGCCCGAACACCGCACACGAGCCGTAGTGCCATCGGCAAAAGTAGCATCGGCATCAAACCCAATCAGATAAATGCCCTTTTGCAGTTTTACGTTGCCACGGTTGTTTATAAACAAAGGAAGTTCATATTCCATCATAGTATTGAGGTTGCGCAGAAAAGTGCCATTGAGAGTCTTGTCAACCTCCATGCGCATGATGGAACGTCCATCGGCCAGTTCTGCCACAAACGTTACTTGCGTATATATGTTTTGATCCGCGTTCTTTTCGCACGAAGTACAGAAAGCGAGGTTTACGGTTGCGGCAACCGCCCATATAAACAAGTTATGTATTCTTTTCATATCGCTATTTCTCAAAGTTTAAAGTTCAGTTCCATTCCAAAATAAGGTTGCACATCCCGGCGCACAATCGCTCCGTAACGTGACGTGTATGACGGGGTATAGTCAATAATCTTGTTGGCAAAGACAGCCACGGCAATCTTGTCGTGGTAGAGTGTTTTAGTAATCTTCAGGTTTACGTTCATGCTGAACGGTACACGGTTGTAATCGTAAACCATGGTGTTATATTCGCGAACCAAATAGCCTAAAACTGCATCGGAAGCAGAATCTTCGGTAAACGGATGCCGCACGTTGTTCTTGTCGATGTATTCCAGCGGATAAGGATTTTTCCAGTTGTTTTTGCTCCCTGTAAACCACTGGCATTGGAATGAACTGGAGAAAATCAATCCCAGGCGTGGAATCTGCGTGTCGGCCGTGAAATTGGTGTTGAACATTTCACGAACATAGCCGTCTTCATCGGCATAATACCCGATGTAGGGATAAGCTTTGCCGTTGACGATCCTCGTTGGCAAGTAATATTCGGGAAGGCTGTTGCTGTAGACCGTGCGGAACCAAGCGCCGGTAACGGTGAATTTGGTGCGCAACGGCTTGATGCGGGGAGCGGTGAACGTGAACTCAACGCCTCTCTTTTGGGTACGGCTCCCGTTGGTGGCATACGAGTAAGTGGTGAGGAGCGTATCCTGCACATACGGTGTCGTTTCCAAGGAAGGCGGGCCGGTAAGCGTATTGCCGTCAATGGATTGTTCATCGTAATTCTTATATACCATCGTGACCGGCTGCGAAGCTGAACGGAACCCGTTTTTCATGTCTTCTTTGAAATAAGTCACGGAAAGGCTGCAACCATACCATTCGAGCAACGCCCTTATCTCCCATTTGAAGTTGCGGGCAGCCACAAGCGAATAGTTGGTAGGGTCTATCTTGAATACGCGCACATTGATGCGCCTCTTTGTCTCATCGGTAGGCCAGTAGTCCAGCTGGGTAATATCATAGTAAATCATGTCCGGATAAAGCTGGCTCATGGTGGGCAACTTGGTGTGCCAGCCTACCCCTCCGCCAATACCCAGGCGCACCTCTTTACCCAACAGGCTGAAGCGGGGCAAATCAACGTGCAAGTTGAAGCGGGGATCAAGATAGACTTTCCCCTCAATGGCATATCTGCTGCCTGAGTTGAACAGGCTCTGCGAACGGACACCCGCCATCCATTCCAGACCGAAACGCCCGAACTTGAAGTGCGATTCGTTTTCAAGGAACAAGGCTCCCTGATGTTGGGCAGGAATGGCATTGAAAGCACGCGGGCGGACATTCATATCGACCGAGAAAGGATGTCCTTCATCGAACAAGATGCCTTTGCCATAATTCTTGTTCATAGACCATTCGGCTCCGGCTTTGAATTTCCATACGTACCTGGCATCGGGCGAAAGCTCGAATGAAGCTGTCGTATGCGCAAACGCATAGAAAGGTTTCCCGTCAACCTGTAAGGTGGCTTCGTAAGTAGATGGCACAACGGTTACGTCATGTTCCCCTTCCAGAAGATTGGTTGACAGGGGGACGGGACTGGCCATAGCCACATACTTCCATCGGTCGATGAGGCTGTTCTCGGAAGTGACGGAAACCGTTGCATCCAGCCCGCGAAAGAAAGACTGCTCTTTCGAACGCATGCGGAAATTGCCGCTCACGCTGACGCGGTTGTAGTGAGACTTATAGGTCTCTATCGGCCCATTGGCTCCGTTGTTAAGGTCACGGTCGGATTTCTCGTCATCAAACGAACCGGTGTAGTCAAAGCTTCCTCCTAACGTATAGTAATAGCGGGGAAGGGTTTCCCAGTTTTTGTTTATGCGGATGCTTCCGGTAAGGCGGTTGTAGTTCTGGCGCGTGTTGCGGGGGTCGGACTTGGCATCCAAGTAGTTGATGCCCGCATTCAGCGTGAACGGATTGGCGGCATTCCACTCAAAAGCTTTCCCCGCATAAAACAGTTTGCTGTCCATATCCGACTTGAAGCGGGCATCGAAAGCGTTGCCTCCCCGCTTGCGCCTGATTTTTATGAGTCCGCTGGTCAAGTCGCCATATTCAACCGACGGAATGCCCCGCACAATCTCCACTGATTCGATGTCATCGGTAGAGACGGAACGCATATCCACCCCGCTATTGACAAAGCTACTGCCGTAGTTGCTGCTTGTGGGAGTAGCCTGCAAGTTGGCATCATTGCTCATCGGTACGCCGTCAATCATAAATTGGGTTCCCAAAGAAGATGTGTTGTAGGAACTTACGGGAGTCGCCTCGCGCAAGCGGATGCTTTGCGGGCTGCCGAAATCCGGGTCTGACGAACGTCCGCCCGGCAGAAGTTCCAGCAAGTCGGCAATGCTTGAAGGCTGAATATGATGTATTGCATCTCTTCCGATCTCCGATGCGGTGGATAACAACTTCGACTCAGAAGCGGTAACAACCACTTCACCTATTTTAATCGGACTGTAGTTTACGCTGACAGAAAGCGTTGGCTGCTTTTGAGGGTCTATAACCTGTTCGGGCAAATGGAAAGCCTGTCCCATATAGAATACCTGTATATGATAAATGCCCGCCGGGATATGTTCATTAAAGGCGCATATCCCGTTTTCATCGGCAGTCATTATGTACGTGTGGGCTGGAATGGCGGCAACAGGTTTCAGACTGCATACTGCATACGCCATAGGCTCATTGTTCTCCTTTTCGGTAATGACGATGGTAAAAGGCGAATGACGCCGGCTCTTTGCCTGTCCGTAACTTTTATCAAAAGAAAGGAAGAAAAACAAGAGAGAGAGAAATAGATACAGTTCATTTTTCATATGTCATGTTTTTTGCTGCAAAGATATGGGAACATACATTTGCGGTCAATCGCCATTTATAGGTATATATGACAGACCAGATAATTATTAATAGGTATATAATAAGTTAAATACCAAGCGGATGCCAAGGTAACTGCCGGGTGAATCTCGGCAGTACTTACAAGCGTGGCCGCACATACTTGTCATAAGGAGAAGTAAAACTCAAGCCCGGAATTTCACCGTCCCCGGAAGATGCTTCATATTGCTTTAAGAGGCTGAAATCGGAAGACTTAATGCCATAGTAGGCCGTCTTCCTGGGTGAAGAGACCTTTACTGTCCAGTCGAACTTGTTGCCGATTACGGTCAGTTCATCCCGTTCCGGATCGTAGGCCGGTACGCCGGTGGGCGCAATGCTCCCATCTGCCTTGATCGCATACAATTTATGATTCGTATCGGTGAAGAATCCCAACATCTTCCGGTCTCTGAATTCCGTGATGAATACATGGGCAACCGTTATCCCGCCCGGAACGGGCAACGCCTTTACATAAGGAAGGCCTTTCGTCCTTTTCAGGTGGAAAAGGTTTCCCTTGGCATCAAGGAGGAGGTAGCCGTTGTCGTATTCTTTCATTGTTGTAGGATTGCCCGAAACTTCTTTGGGCGGAAAGCTGAACCCTTTATTTGAAAGCATCTGCGTGAACTTCCCGCTCTTTTCTTCGTTGACGGCATTGGTCTCCATATCGATGAATTCTATCCTCTCCCGGCTAAAGCGGAATGCGTCGTCGGGCATTTCAAGGTCAACGCGTCCGGGCATGGATTCCATCAGGAAATAAATGCCTGCCTGCGGCGTATTGACGGCTGAAGCCTGCGCGCGGAAAGTGAAAGAAGTCATCTGTATCTCTTTTGGGCTGACCGGGATTCCCAGGATGCTGTCGGGAAAACGCTCATCCGCGACAAGCTGTCGCATGAAAAATGCCGGGAGCAGGCTGTCTACCTCTTCGGCTGTGTACCGGTTTCCCGCGAGGTCATGGCGCAGGATGCCTTTGTCCTTATCATGTTCCGTTACGATAAAATCGTCCAGCAATGAGCTGTACAGCACAAAGCGGGCGGGAGCAGCTTTCGTGGCAAAGAAAGCATAGCACCAAGGGAGTTGCCATATTAACAAGAAAGCAACCGTGAAAAACAATAGTATTCTGCTGAATAAATTCATACATGCGTGCGTTTAGTAGTTAATCTTGCCTGCCGGCCTTGAAGCGTCTTATGGAAATGGATGACAATGTTGCCAGCAGCAAGGTATAAACCGACAGATAGGGAAGAAACCCATTGTAAGACTTGGGAACAATTCCCAAAAAATAGATGCGCAAAGTTATCGCCGCAACGGCCCCGTTTACGACACGGTACTTCCAAGTCGGCTCCAAGCATATCCACGAGGCAAACAGGTAGCCGGCAAATCCCGCCAAATACCACGGGGCAGCCGCCGACAAAATGTTTTCCGTGAGTTCGCAAGGGAAAACTTGAGGAAGATAGGCCATGGCGGCCAGCAGGTTGGCCAGAAAACATGCGGCCAGCATCGCAAGGGCCGAAGCAAGCATGGCTATTGTCATTTTTTGTTGGGGGCAAGGCAGATGAAGCGTCAGCTTGAGGCATTTACGCTGCATTTC
This sequence comes from uncultured Bacteroides sp., assembly GCA_964431195.1. Classification (GTDB taxonomy): domain Bacteria; phylum Bacteroidota; class Bacteroidia; order Bacteroidales; family Bacteroidaceae; genus Bacteroides. The sequence continues at coordinate 4,213 of CAYSIQ010000043.1, read as the reverse complement.
CGGAAAGAACTGCACCAAAGCTGCCACAATGCCTGTGATAAGCGGGACGTATTGCAGCAAATCAATGAAAGTCACGTTTTTAAGAGCCATCACTTCCCAAATGTGCGCGGCTCCTTTCAGTTCGATGAGACGGTCAATGCGCAGCATGCAATAAATCACCATGCCATTGCTGACAAGGAAAGCCAGTAGGAAATACCAGCGGAGCTTGAGCCATTCTTTATATAATATTGCTTTTGTCATATCGTTAGAAATATCTTGTTGGGTCAATACTTGCCTGTCAGTCCGATAAAGGCATCTTCCAGGTTTACATGCCCGAAAGCAAGGTTGCGGTAAGGAACGCTATGTTTCTGCAGCTCCTGTTCCGCTTCGGCCGGGGAAAGGCAGGAACAAGCCTCAAGCGTGCCCCGTATGACCGACGGATGATAGAAGGCTTCAGGCAATTGAGGCTCGTAACTTTCCGGCACTTGGCAGGTGTACCGGTACAGGCTGTCCAACAGCTCTTTCACCGGTTTCTGGGTGAGGATGCGCCCGTAGTCCATGATGATACAGTCGTCAATGAGACGCTCCATATCCTGAATGATATGCGAGGTGAGAAAGACTGTTTTATTCTCTGACCGGGCATAATCTTTCAAGTAGTCGGAGAAAAGGCGGCGGTATCCGGGGTCAAGCCCCAACGAGAAATCATCGAGTATAAGCAAGTCCGGGTTTTGCGCCAGTATCAGTCCCAAGGCCACCTGCGAACGCTGCCCGTTCGACATGCGTGCGATGATCTGTTTGGGCGCGACTTTTAACTTGCCCATCAATTCGTAATAGGCTTCTTTCTTCCATTGCCCCGGATAGAAAGACGAATAAAACTTCTCTATCTGCACAATGTTCATGAAACTATACTGCACATGGCCTTCGAGGAGGAGCCCTATTTTGCGCCGCATGTACGATGGCATGGCGCGGATGTCCTCCCCGAAAATAAGGCACTCGCCTTCGCGCGGTTTAAGGTAGCCGCTGATTATGTTGATAGTGGTCGTTTTACCCGTCCCGTTTTTCCCCAAGAGGCCTAATATGCGTCCTTGGGGCACTTCAAAACTTAGGTCTTCATAGATCTTGCGTTTCCCGTAATAATGGGTCAGATGTTTGCATTCAAGTATTGTGTCCATTTTGAATCAGAATGTAGATGATGCCCGTAACCAGAGCGCCCTCCTGGCAGGATGCGCGCTCAGGGAAGAAGAGCCGTCAGTCCTTGATGTCATAGCTTACGGCATCTACATGATAGAATGACAGATAGTCCTTTCCAGTACGGGCTTTCCGCTGTGCGATTCTGGCGCGGAATGCCGCGATGCGCTTTTGCGCGGTATTCTCCGTTTCACCCCAAGCGTTCTTTTCCGCGTCGCATCCGGCTTTTTCATCGCCATACTTTTCTCCGGCCTGCGCCCTCAAGCGTTGTTCCCAGTTTTGCAGATAAGCCTCGTCAACGCGGTCTTCCACCAGCGTCCCCTTTACCTCAACGATGGAATTGACACATTTGGTGTCGAACGAACCTAAGTCGCATGCTTCCACGCGGATGGTCTTGGTGTCTTCACTCCCCATGAGGAATATTTTTGTGGCTCCGTGCTTGCAGGTATGCGTGCAAATGCCTTGAAGCGTTATTTCCTTTCCTGCCAAGGAATCGGCATTGGCCAGCACATCGTCAATGCCAAGCGATGCGGAGGCTTCCGTATCGCCCGTTTGCGGCGATTCGCTCTTCTTGTTGCCTGAACAGGCACTGAATGCGAGGGCGGACAAAGCCGCAACAGCTACCAATAACTTTTTTGTTCTCATTTCTTCCTATTAATGTTTGATTGTTCTTTGTTCCGGTGCAAAAGTAGGCGTATCATGAGTGCCGGTCAATACCTTAAATTATGTATTTTGGGGATTGCAAAACCGGGTGCAGTAATCATTTTTAGGTATATTCGCCCCGTACACACACGGGACAGATGCCGCGCGTGCACGAAGCATGTTCCGTATGTGCATGGAGCGCGCTCCGTGCACATACGGAATAATCCACTGATATACAGTGCCTGGTTTTGATGCGGATTTTTTGCCGGGAAAATGTCGCGATTCAAATGCCCGTGTTGCCCGTCAACTGTCTTTTACCAACAGGCTTTCCAGTTCTTCGGCAGTGAGGCGCAGGTGGAACTGCCCTTTGTAAGCCACGGAGATGCCTCCCGTTTCTTCGGACACGATGACGGCATGCGCGTCCGACACTTGCGAAATGCCCATTGCCGCCCGATGGCGCAGCCCCAACTCTTTGGGGATGTCGAGGCTGTGCGATACGGGCAGAATGCAGCCCGCCGCCTTGATGCGTTTCTTGCTGATGACCATCGCGCCGTCGTGCAAGGGACTGTTTTTGAAGAAGATGTTCTCAATCAGCCGCTGGCTGATGTTGGCATCTATCGCCTCGCCGGTACGCACCACCTCCTCTAACGGCATGTTGTGCTCCAAGACAATAAGGGCGCCCACTCTCCGTTTGCTCATATTCATGCAGGCCATGACGATAGGCATGATGTCCTTGTGGTTCTCCTCCCTCTTTTTGCTGTTGCCCGTGAAGAAGTGTATCAACGAATTGACATGCCGGTGCGACCCGAGGGTAAGCAGGAAACGGCGTATTTCCTCCTGAAACAAAATGATAAGTACCAGCACGCCCACGTTGACCAACTTGTCGAAAATGGAGCCGAGCAGCTTCATCTCCAGCACCTGTGAAACCACCAACCAGATAAGGATAAACACCAGGATGCCCGTAAACACGCTGATGGAGCCGGATGCTTTCATCATCTTGTAGGTGTAATACAGCAGGAAAGCCACCAGCAGGATGTCGAGAAAGTCCTTTATGCCAAATTCAAAGAACATGCGCGCCCTCCTTCCTCATCTTTTCCACAATCTTCACGGCCTCCACGGCAGGACGGACATCGTGCACCCGCAGCACGTTTGTCCCTTTCATCAGCGAAAGGGCGTGGAGCACTGTCGTGCCGTTCAAGGCTTCATCGGGCGTGGTATCCAGCAAGCGGTAAATCATCGACTTGCGCGACACGCCCACCAACAGGGGCAAATCAAACAGGCGGAACTCCTCCAAATGCGCCAACAGGCAATAGTTATGCTCCAGCGTCTTTCCGAACCCGAAGCCGGGGTCGAGAATAATGTCGCAGACGCCCAAGTCGCGCAACTGCTGCACCCGGCGCGCAAAATAGAGAAACACCTCGCGCAGCAAATTGTCATAATGCGGAGCAAGTTGCATGTCTTTCGGAATGCCCTGCATGTGCATCAAGATATAGGGCACGTGCAAGGCCGCTACCGTGGCAAACATGTCGGAATCCAGCTCTCCGCCCGAAATGTCGTTTATAATGGCCACGCCGAAGTCCTCCACACAACGCCGCGCCGTTTCCGCCCGGAACGTATCCACTGACACCACGGCATCGGGCTTCACCTGCCTGATGACCTGCAATCCGCGAAATAACCGGTTTTGTTCCTCTTGCGGGGAAACGTCAGCCGCGCCGGGACGGGACGAGCAAGCGCCGATGTCAATCATGTCGGCGCCTTCGGCAAAAACCTGCTCCACCCGTCGGGCGATCTCTTCCTCCGTCCACATGCGGCTTCGGGCATAAAAGGAGTCGGGAGTGATGTTCAAAATGCCCATCACGCGGGGTGTGTCCAAGTTGAGCAAATTGCCATTCACATTGATGTATTTTGCTGTTTGCGATTCCATGCGTGTTGTCCGGACTAAACGACGCGCAAAGTTAGGCAAAAAAAGCTGTCGCACGGATAGGAAGAGATGAAAAAGTATGCGGGGAATAGGCAGGCTTCCTGATTTTCTGCTGGCATTCAGAAATATTTTCCTGCCTGTATGACCCGCAAGCAAGATATATAGGTTATCTTTGCAGCACGGGCAAGGCCGCGAAAACAGCCTTTCCCTGACAGCCGGCCGGCAAATTTATTCATTAAAAAACACAGGATAAGCCATGAGATTACATTTCCCTAAACGGACGCTGCGGCAAGGCCTGCCGCTATTGTTCTGGCTGTGGGGCCCGGGCATCGTCTTGGCGCAAAACGGCCTCCTATTGCACTACGACCGCCCCGCCACCTACTTTGAAGAGGCTCTGCCCATTGGCAACGGCAACTTGGGCGGCCTGATTTACGGCGGCACGGCACAAGACCGCATCTCGCTGAACGACATCACGCTGTGGAC
>CAYSIQ010000042.1:11254-16769 GCA_964431195.1 uncultured Bacteroides sp. | reverse complement strand
CGTGACATACGCATGTCACGAGTCATGACTAACATATCTTATAAATGACGAGAGACGCGCGCCGCCTTGTAACGATTTATTCCGGCTCGCGGCAGGGCTACAGCAGGGCTTGGACGGCTGCCTCCAGGTCTTTTACGGCCTCCCCGCGGGCGCTCAGCTCGTTATCGCGGTTGACGAGGAAGATGCAGGGAAGATTCTGCACGTTATACAAGGCCGCGAGGTTAGAATAAATCCCGTTCGCGTCGCGCACGCAGATCCACGGGAGGTTGGCCGCGATCGTCTTCCAATAGTGCTCGTCGGCGTCCAGCGACACCTGGTAGATTTCCAGCCCGCGCGCCGCGTACTTCTCGTAGAGGCCGGCCAGCATGACGTTATGGCCGGGCGAGACGGCGCTTTGGTAAACGGTGAAGTCAAGCAGCACGGCCTTTCCCTTCAGCTCGGTCAGCTTGCGCGTGTCGCCCTGCAGGTCGCGCAGGCTGATGTCGATGATGCCCGCTTCGGCGACGGCTTCCGCGGGAAGCTCAAGCACTTTCCGCCGCGGGGCCCGCGTATTTCTCATGCCCTTTATCACGATGTTGTAAAGGTTTTTCGTGCGCATGGCGTGCGGGAAGGAGTTGTTGAGGCTGGTGGCCACGGCGGCGAAGCATTTGATGTCGTCGCGGCTGTTCAGGGGGTCGAATATCAGATAGCCGTCCACCTTCTGGAAGAGGGCGAAGTAAGCGGCGGCCGTGTTGGGGGCGGGGAATATGTATTTCCTCTTCACCTCGTCCTTGTAAGCCTTTATCAGGGAAGCCAGGCTGTCCTGGTAGCCGTCCGCCCCGATGGCGCGGGCGCGCATGGCGGCGGCCAGCTTGTCCGCGCCGGCCTGCAGCTCCAGCTGCATCAGCGCCAGCTCCTTGATCTTGGCGCTGTTGGGCGAGCCTTCCACGGCGTAGCCGGCGGCGAAGCCGGCATAGGGGGCATGGATGGTTACCGTCTCGGTAGAATCTATCGAGAAGTTGATAGCCTGCTTCTCAATCCGCAGCCGGTAAAACTCGGGCGACTGGGGGCGGCCCTGCCTGAAGGCGAACGCCCCCTCGCCTTTCAGCTTCACGGAATCCAGCACGACGACGCCCTCCAGCGTGGAGGCTTCCAGGTAGAGCGTCTTGCCCTCGGCCCCGCTGACGTTCCCTCTCACCTCGAACTTCGGGGCCCTATGGCATGCGGCCAAGGAGATAACGGCAAGCGCGGCAATAAACAAATTCTTCATATGCGTTCCATTATTAATATGTGCGACGTTTCGGTTGTTTGTCAAAGGCCGTGCAAAGATACGCCTTTTCGGTTGCAGTCAAAGCATTTTCGGCTTATTCCCGCCATATTGAACAAGCCGTAAGGAATAATTCACGCCCGTCCGCGCGTCCTCCTTCTCTGCCCGGCGGCGGCAGCCGTTTTCACTCCCCGCTCATCGCGTCCAACGCCGAGGCCAAAGCCGCCAGCCCGGCATTCCAGGCAATGGCCACTTCATTGGAAGCCGCGGAAGCCTCCGCGTCGGAATAAGCCTCGTCGGGCAGCCCGGAAGCATGCGCCACGTCCGCGTCGTTCTGCGAAGGGTTGGGGCCTCCCACCAAGAAGCCGGGGATGGGAGCGTCTATGCCGTCCGTCGCCGACAACCGGTGGGACGGATGCGACGGGCTTTTCGTCCCGAAGCCGGTCACGTAGCAATACCCCAGCGGATTGCGCCCCAACAGATAATCCATGTTGCGGTAAGCGTTGGTCAGGTACTTCTTGTCTTTGCTCAACAGATAGGCATATGCCAGCGAGAGCCCTTGGCCGACGCACAATTCGCCCAAACTGCCTCGGAAGAAGTCATATTCGTCGTCGCCATAGGGAGCATGGAAAGCGTTTTCATCGGAGCCTTTAATGATATCGCCCGCATAAGCCAGCAGGTAACTCTTCAGCGACCCCGCCAAAGAGGTTTCGGCAACATCCAGCTTGTTTTCGCGCTCGGGAAGCAGCCATACCCATATGCCCAAAGCAGTCACATCTTTCCAGTTGGGAACATTATAGCCGCTCTTGGCTGAAGAAATGGCCTTGTTGCGATAGGCTTCCTTGCCGGTGGCATAATAAAGCTCGGAAGCGGCCCAGAAGAACTCGTCGGCGGTTTCGCTGTCTTCATAAGCGGCGGTGGTGATGTCCGGGTCGAAGTTTGCGTTCACAACAGACTGCTCATAGTTTTCGGCATGATCCTGAGCCCATTTGTAGGCACGCTCGGCAGCGCGCAGGGCCGTATTGGCAAAGCCCGGGTAATCTTTGGCGTACGGTTTGAATATGAGAGCCGCCTGTGCCATCACTGCGGCAAAGTCCAATGAAGCCGCCTGCGACTTGGCCACTATGTAGCGGGGCTGTTTGCAGTCGGAAGGCTTCACGAAATCTTCGGGTTCGGGCGAGGTCAGCTTGTGGTACACGCCGCCATCGCCGGGATCTTGCATGGTGAGCATCCAGTTCAAGGCATAGTGCGCTTCGTCCAGCAGGTCGGGCGTGGCGTTGCCGCTCTCCGGGATGTGGATGTTTTGCCCGGCAAAGTAATCCGGGAAAAAGCGATAGGCAGCCAGCATCGTTCCCGCGCTGTAAGCAGTGCTGACGACGCACTTGGCGTAGTCGCTGCCGTCATACCATCCTCCGGCAGATGCAATGACATCGCCCGCCTTGCGCCGGGGGCTTTCGGCGGAAGAATGAATTTGCACCTCGGCATCAGCATGGCCGGCCGGACGAGCCCATTCGCCGGCATACGTTTCCTCAATGGGCATGCCCGCACGTTGATAGTAGAATGCTTTCAGGGAGGCGTCGGCCAAGGATGCCAACGGCCGCTCCTTAATCTCAAACACAGCCGTATCGCCTCCTGCCAGCAACAGATAGCGCCCCGGTTCGGTCAGCGAGCTAAAGTCTATCGTCGAACGTCCCTTTTGCGACCACGCACAAGGCGCGGCGGCGTAAGTCGGTTGTTCCATTATTTCTTCGCCTGTGGCTGCATTCACCACACGGAAATCGGTTACTCCTACCTTGTCCGCCACGGCCACTTTCTCCTGCAACGGGAAGTAACCTACTTGGTTTAGACGGATGATGTCCTCTTTCGGACTGCTGCATGCAGCCAGCCCGCCGGCCAAAAGGCTCCAATAAATCAGTTTTCTGTCCATTTTGCTTGCTCTTTTTATCTAATTTTACAATGTGTCTTATTCTTTCTCCCTAAATTTGATGGATAATTCATTACTTAATCCTAATTCTTCCAAGATTCTTTTCAAGTTGAGGAAAATCTGGTAGTAACTTAAATTCGTATCATAATAGTAGGTGCTATTGAGAGGGGCATATCTTCTATTGAGTTTATTAGGATTCTCTGTAAGCCTTAAGATGTTTCCAATTTTATGAATGATTTCTTCCTCGGTATATAAAACAAGCAACTGCTTTAATATGTAGTTATATAATTTGATTCCTTTAAATTTATCCCCTGGAAACTTTTCACCAAAAAAGATTGCGTATTCGATGCTTTTATTAGTGGCGACATTTGGATCTATACTGCTGATATTGATTTCAGGCAAGCCTTCCGTTTCGGCAATTTGAGGCATAGGCCATATTTGTAGAAAGCGTGTGATTAAACTTTCCGTTCTTTTCTTGTAATTTGATATATCCCATTTGTCAATATCATTAAGACTTCGGTTCAACCATAAACGGCTATACAGATACCCCTGTTCTCCATTGCCTTTATTCATGTTCTTTTTCTCTTGGAAAGTTCTGTTCCCCAGAGTTTCATTATTACCAGACAGCGTAAGGTTCCCGATGGTATGAATTTTTTCCAAGAAGAACTTATAGTCGTCTTCTGACAACTCCTTTTTCCATCTCGAATCTGGTTTTTGAGGGAAAATATGCTCGATTGTTATATTTGGACTTCTGATTATTTCAACTTTTTCTTTATTCTTGAAATTCTCCAGACGCTCTAAAATATAAAGTCGCATTTTGGGGCTCTTGTATAAATCCTTGTCTGGAAGATGATTTTTTATTTCTATATCTGACGGCATTCTTCTTCTCCCATCTCGCTTCAGCACATAATGGTATAATGATTGCTCATAGTTTGTTTTATCTATTTGTTTATGCAAATTCATGAATATCTTGTTAAGAGCATTCGTCGGGAGATCTAAAATAAAGCGCCTGCAAGCATATGTTTGCACAAATCTCAAGACTTTTAGCAGAATGTCTTTGGTAATCGTTCCGGAATTATAATCATCAAGCACTTGCAAAAGGAAAGGATATGATACATTAATCTCAATATATTTGATATAGCTTATTTCGCTCTTAATATCCTTATCCTCTATACATTCAGGGTTTAAGAAGCATTTGTATATTCCAGAGAATTTTTTCAAATCGGACAGCATGTTTTCCAGTTCATCGCTTTTGTCCAATCTGAACTCCTTTTTGAAAGTATCATAAACCTTATCTTTATTTGGAATATTTCCTCTTCTGATAGTCAGGTAATCTCTTATAAAATCAGAAACATGCGATACTCCTTCATCTTTTGTGTTACTTTCAATCTCAGACCAATATCGGTTGTATAAACGCTCCTGTTCCGGAAGGTCTAATCCCATAAGAATATAGTTGCGGATTAAATCTGCTTGCGACAAGACTACCCCTGTTGAATTTAGGCTTTCAAAGATTTTTTGCGCATTGTCTCTTCCTCGTTCTAACCCTATTTCAACAAACGATAGCCGTTTGAAACCCTCATAAATAATTCCTCTATTGCTTTCATTAATGCTTTTAGAAAAGAAATTATAATTGTTTATGATCTTTGAATATGCAGAATCCGGAATAGGATCTTTTCCCAATAAGCAATGGAGATCTCTTTCGTTATTTTCGGTCACTTTCAACTTAACTTTATACAAATCATCAGCATGCTTATTAATCAGATATTGTTCATAAATTGTTTCTGCAAGTTTACTATCTCCTTGCTTTTCCGCAAAATGATATAAAGCTATAAGTAACAAAGTTATGGTTGTAATCCTTTGTTGGCCGTCTATGATTACACATTGATCAACATCAGTTATCATATATTCATCATTGCGAATATATACTATGCTACCGATGAAATGAACCTTACCCGCATCTATCGAAGAACTTCCTACCTCTATGATGTCTTCCAATAATTGTTTGCATTGTTCTTCGTTCCAGGCATAATTCCTTTGATAAACAGGAATCACAAATTGAGCTTGTTCCTGCAAAAATTTATTCAATCGTGTCGGTTTTGCTATCATTATTTTAAATATGTAGTTATACTTTAACGTGCGCCAGAATATATTTATTAGATACTCGCCAGCAGTAGCATTAAGTTTTCAGTTCCTGGTTATAACCTTTAAACGATTGCCACTGCATTCACAAAGCCCAAAATTACAGAATTTTATTTGTATGCCGATGATTTTTGCAAAGAATTTGCAGGACAACATTGATTTCATGCAAATTCACAGATATTAAACCTCCCGCACAAGAATGTTTC
>CAYSIQ010000042.1:0-11154 GCA_964431195.1 uncultured Bacteroides sp. | reverse complement strand
CCCAAAGGCCGCGCGTTGCCTAATATTTGAAGCTGCTGCCTCCCAAGAACTCCCTCAACAGCGAAGTCGGCGGAATATCCTTGTCCTGCACGGGCGTAAAGAACTTGATGAACTTTAGCAACCGGTATGCTTCAGCGTATTCGGGACAATTGCGGGGTACGCTGTTCAGGATCGGCTCCGCGTGGGAGCGCAACACGGCCAGTTCGAACAGCAAGGCCGAGTTGAACATCACGTCGGCGTTCTCTTGGTAGGGGAAAATCCATTTGTCTTCGCCCTCCCGCACGCTGGGCCAGCGCGAAATGGTTTCCTGAGCCGAATAGCCCCGATAGTTGTAGTCGCGGATAATGCGGCGCAACAGACGGTTGTCGGTAGTGGGAATCCAATTATGGTCGTCCAGCGAAATGGTGGTAAGGGCCGAAACGTAAATCTTATACTTGGCTTCCGCAGGTATCTGGGGCGTAAGGGCGGGGTTCAGGGCATGGATGCCTTCCAAGATGAGGATAGTCCGCGCATCGATGCGCAGGCGGTCGCCCCTGAACTCACGCTGCCCCGTGGTGAAGTTGAAGCGGGGCAACTCCACCTCCTCGCCGCGCAGCAAGGCTTGAAGCTGCTGGTTGAAAAAGCCAAGGTCGAGGGCATAGAGCGATTCGTAATCGTAGTTGCCTTGGGCATCGCGCGGCGTTTGCTCGCGGTTGACGAAATAATCGTCCAGCGAAATGGGGCAGGGATGCAGGCCGTTAGTCATCAGCTGCACAGAAAGGCGTTTGCTGAAAGTTGTCTTCCCCGATGAAGAAGGTCCCGAAATCAGCACCAGCATGCCCCGTCCGCGCTTGCCGGCACGATCGGATATTTCATCGGCTATCTGGATAATTTTTTTCTCTTGCAAGGCTTCGGCCACGTTGATAAGGTCGGTGGCATGGCCAGTCCGGCATGCCATGTTGACATCGCCCACATTGTCCAGCCCCATGATGTGGTTCCAACGCAAGTGCTCCTTAAAGATGTCAAGCATCTTTTCCTGTTTCACGATATCTTCCAGTTCATCGGGGTTCTGCCTGCTGGGAATGCGGAGCAACAGGCCGTCGTAGTACTTCACGAGATCGAACAAGCGGACAAAGCCGGTACGCGGCAGCAGGTTCCCATAATAATAATCGATGGTGCCGCCCAACGTGTAATAATAAGTGTAGAGGGAGCCTGAACTTTCCAACAGCTTCACCTTGTCCTTCATGCCCAGCTCATTGAAGATGCGGACAGCCTCTGCGGTGTGGCACTCGACACGATGGAAAGGAAGGTCTTCGGCGATGATTTCTTGCATCCGCTTCTTCAGGGCAGATACGTCATCAAGCGTTATGGGATGCCCGATGCACAAGTTGCAGAAGTAACCTTTCGACACGGGGTGCTCCACATAGAGTTTCCCGTTGGGAAAAAGTTCGCTCACGGCTTTGTAGAGAATGAAGCAGAGTGAACGGACATATGTACGCATGCCCGACGGGTCGCGCACATCGAGGAACTCCACATCCTTGTTTTTATAGACCCGGAAACTGAGTCCTACGGAGCGGTTATTGACTCTCGCGCTCACCACCTGATAAGGGGTATCGAGTTTCAAGCCCGAATAAATCTCTAAAAGATTGCTCCCGGCAGGGAAATCTTGCGTAATATTGTTATTTTTGCAACATATTTGTAACAGGTGTTCCATAATGCCTCCTTTTTTTTATTTCGTTCGCCAAAAGTAGGCTATAAAACAGATGGAGCAATGAAACCTTTTAATTAATTAAAGATGGAGTATTCCTTTTATGATTTTTTAAAACTGCTCGGCTCTTTAGCACTGTTCCTTTACGGCATGAAGACGATGAGCGAAGGCCTTCAGAAGTTTGCAGGCGACCGCCTACGCAAGATTCTCACCGCCATGACAACCAACCGGGTAACAGGCGTGCTGACAGGCTTTCTGATTACGGCTTTGGTACAATCGTCCTCAGCCACCACGGTAATGGTAGTCAGCTTCGTAAATGCAGGCTTGCTTACATTGGCACAATCCATCGGGGTCATTATGGGCGCCAACATCGGAACGACAGTGACGGCATGGGTCATCTCGGCACTCGGCTTTCAGATAGACATCTCGGCTTTTGCCCTGCCGCTGCTGGTAATGGGCATTTTATTCCTGTTCTCGCAGCGTAGCCAACGCAAGTCAGTGGGCGAATTTATCTTCGGTTTCTCTTTCTTGTTCATGGGACTTTCGCTGTTGCAGGCCAACGCGCCCGATCTGGAGAAGAACCCTGAAATGCTGGCTTTCGTGCAGAACTACACCAGAATGGGCTTCGGATCGGTGTTACTGTTCGTACTGATTGGCACGGTGCTCACCATGATTGTGCAAGCCTCGTCGGCCACCATGGCCATCACGCTCATCATGTGTGCCAACGGCTGGATTAGCTTCGAGCTTGGAGCAGCCTTGGTGTTGGGCGAAAACGTGGGCACTACCATCACGGCCAACTTGGCGGCATTGACAGGCAACACACAAGCACGACGGGCGGCACTGGCTCATCTGGTATTCAATGTATTCGGCGTGATATGGGTACTTTGCCTATTCGCTCCTTTCACGCAAGCCATATCCTGGTTTGTGGAGAATGTTATGGGAATCAGCGGGACATCGGTAGCCATACCTTTCAAGCTGTCGGCTTTCCACACGGCTTTCAACGTATGCAATGTGCTGGTATTGATTTGGTTTGTAAAGGCGATTGAGCATACGGTCTGCCTCTTCATCCCGCAAAAGGAACAGGAAGAGGAATTCCGCCTGCGCTACATCAGCGGGGGCATGTTGTCTACCGCCGAACTTTCCATCCTGCAAGCCAGCAAGGAAATCCACCTCTTTGCCGAACGCATCCGCCGCATGTTTAGCATGGTACGCGAACTGGTTCACACGGAAAAGGACGATGACTTCGCCAAACTTTTCAGCCGCATTGAGAAATACGAGAACATCAGTGACAACATGGAATTGGAAATTGCCAACTACCTGAATAAAGTGTCCGACGGACGGCTCAGCTCGGAAAGTAAAATCCAAATCCGTGCCATGCTGCGCGAAGTGACCGAGATCGAGAGCATTGGCGACAGCTGCTATAACTTGGCACGTACCCTCAACCGCAAGCGGCAGACTAACCAAGACTTTACGCAAGGGCAATATGACCACATCCACACGATGATGTCATTGGCCGATGAAGCCTTGACACAGATGATCGTTGTCATCGAGCATTCGGTACATCAGGAAGGCATGGCCAACAAATCGTTTAACATCGAAAACGAAATCAACAACTACCGCAACCAATTGAAAGACCAGAACATCGTGGATGTCAACAACAAAGCCTACGACTATCAGATGGGCGTGTACTATATGGACATCATCGCCGAATGCGAAAAGTTAGGCGACTATGTGGTGAACGTGGTGGAAGCAAGCAGCGACATAAAAGAGAAGAAAGCGTCTTGAAAGTGCCTCGTTCCCTTTCAGCCATTTTGCGGTTGTACTTAAAAAGATTTAATAACTGATTACATCACGGATTATTAATTGTACTTTTGCGAGCGTATTATATTCCAAAACGAATTAATGACTTTGTATGGCTGCAAAAGATAGCTACTGTCACGTTGGACTGACCGATGAGCAGGTACGGCAAAGCCGCGCCCGACATGGCGAGAACTTCCTGACGCCCCCCAAGCGTCCTCCAATGTGGAAGCTGTATATAGAAAAATTTGAAGACCCCGTAGTGAAAGTGTTGCTGGTGGCAGCACTCTTTTCATTGGCCATTTCCATCGTTGAAAACGAATATGCCGAAACTATCGGCATCATCGCCGCCATTCTGCTGGCTACAGGAATCGGCTTCTTCTTCGAATATGACGCCAACCGCAAATTCGACCTGCTGAACGCAGTGGGAGAAGAAACGCCTGTCACCGTCATCCGAAACGGGAAAGTGCATGGGATTCCCCGCAAAGAAGTGGTGGTGGGCGATGTCGTAATCTTGAACACAGGCGAAGAAGTACCTGCCGATGGCATGCTGGTTGAATCGGTGTCGCTGCAAATCAATGAGTCGACTCTCACCGGCGAACTGATGGTCAACAAGACGGCCGATGAGAAACACTTCGATAAAGATGCCACTTATCCCTCAAACATCGTGCTGCGCGGAACCACTATCACCGATGGGCACGGCATCATGGTAGTGGAACGGGTAGGCGATGCCACCGAAATCGGCAAGGTAGCCCGACAAGCCACCGAGGAAAATCGCGAACAGACCCCGCTGAACATCCAACTCACCAAATTGGCTAACCTTATCGGCAAGGCCGGCTTTACCATTGCCGCACTGACTTTCATTATCTTCACGGCCAAAGATCTGCTGGCCTACTACCAAGGGAATGCCGTGGCGCAGGGCTGGCATCAGGCACTGGACGTGGCTAACATCGTATTGAAATACTTCATGATGGCCGTTACGCTGATTGTGGTGGCCGTGCCCGAAGGCTTGCCCATGAGTGTCACCCTAAGCCTTGCCCTCAACATGCACCGCATGCTGAAGACCAACAATCTGGTGCGTAAGATGCACGCTTGCGAAACCATGGGTGCTATCACCGTAATCTGCACCGACAAGACCGGAACGCTGACGCAAAACCTTATGCAGGTGCATGAAGCCCGCCTTGATGAATCAAACCCTGACCTCATTGCCGAAGGCATCGCTGCCAACTCGACCGCTTTCCTCGAAAAGAAGAAACCGGGCGAAAAGCCCGCCGGCGTGGGCAACCCCACCGAAGTGGCTCTGCTGCTTTGGCTCAACGCGCATGGCATCGATTATATTCCCCTGCGTGAAAACGCCAAGGTGGTGAGCCAACTGACATTCTCCACCGAACGGAAATACATGGCCACCTTAGTTGACTCTCCCTTGCAACGTAAGCGGATTTTATATGTAAAAGGCGCACCAGAAATCGTTACAGGCAAGTGCATCCTTCCTACCGAAAAGGTAAAGAGATGCAATGAACAGCTGCTTGCCTATCAAAGCAGAGCCATGCGCACGTTGGGTCTGGCCTACAAATTCATTCCCGAATCCGCCTCCGAAGACTGTGCCGAATTAGTGGCGGAAGGCGGCATGACTTTCTTAGGTATCTTCGCCATCAGCGATCCCATCCGTCCCGATGTGCCTGAAGCAGTAAGGCGTTGCCAATCGGCTGGCATCTCCGTGAAGATTGTGACGGGCGATACACCGGGCACCGCCACTGAAATTGCCCGACAAATCGGCCTATGGAGGCCCGAAGACACCGAACGCAACCGCATCACCGGAGTGGAGTTTGCCGCACTGAGCGATGAGGAAGCATTGGACCGCGTGCTTGACCTGAAAGTGATGAGCCGGGCCCGCCCCATGGACAAACAGCGGTTAGTGCAGCTCCTGCAACAGAAAGGAGCCGTAGTGGCCGTCACCGGTGATGGCACTAACGATGCCCCTGCCCTCAACCATGCGCAGGTAGGCTTGTCTATGGGAACCGGCACTTCCGTTGCGAAAGAAGCCAGTGACATTACCCTGCTTGATGACTCTTTCCACAGCATCGCCACCGCCGTGATGTGGGGACGTTCGCTCTACAAAAACATCCAACGCTTCATCGTGTTCCAGCTCACCATCAACGTGGTGGCACTGCTCAGCGTACTTTTGGGTGCTTTCTTCGGAACATCCCTGCCACTGACCGTGACGCAAATGCTTTGGGTGAACCTCATCATGGACACTTTCGCCGCCATGGCTTTGGCTTCCATCCCGCCCAGCATGGATGTGATGGACGAAAAGCCGCGCAAACGCACCGACTTCATCATCACCCACTCCATGCGCAACCACATCATCGGCGTGGGGCTTACTTTCCTAATCATCCTGATGAGCCTGCTGGCTTACTTCAAGCAATTGCCCGGCGGTATCCTCGACAACGGCGAAATGAGCACCCGTTATCTCACCGTTTTCTTCACCGTGTTTGTCATGCTGCAATTCTGGAACCTGTTCAATGCCGGCGTATTCGGCACGAACCACTCCGTATTCAAAGACGGCAGGCACGCGGTGGGCATGTTGGGCGTGGCACTGATTATCTTGGTGGGACAGTTTGTCATTGTTACTTTCGGCGGCAAAGTGTTTCGTACCCAACCGCTTGACGGACAGACATGGTTCATGGTTATCGCCTGCACTTCGCTTGTACTATGGTTCGGGGAAATCCGGAGGCTGGTAAAACGCATCCTGGACAAAAAAGCACGGGCATGAAACCCTCCGTCAAGAACTTGCTCATCGATTTCGGCGGAGTGCTCATTGATTTGGATCGCAGCCGCTGTGTTCGCCGCTTTGAAGCATTGGGCATTGAATGCGTGGAAAGGTTGTTGGGCATGTATCACCAAGAGGATTTCCTCTTGCTTCACGAAAAAGGGCTGATTACCGCCGCCGAGTTTCGCGACAGGATACGTGCCCTTGCCTCCCGCCCGCTGGCCGATGCACAGATAGACGATGCGTGGAACAGTTTCCTTGCGGGAATCCCTGCCTATAAGCTGGAACTGCTGATGCGATTGCGCTACCGCTATCGCACTTTCCTGCTGAGCAACACCAACGACATTCACTGGCAGTGGGCCTGCCGCCATGCTTTCCCCCGCAACGGATGGCAGGCGGAAGACTACTTCGAGCGCATCTATCTCTCTTTTGAAATGAAACTGGCTAAACCCGACCCCGCCATTTTCCATGCGGCATTGGACGATGCCGGCATCACCGCAGGAGAAACGTTCTTCATCGATGACTCCGCCGAGAACTGCCGTGCCGCCGCCGCGTTGGGTATCGCCACCTACACCCCCAAAGCTCATGAGGATTGGAGCAACCTTTTCGGATAACCCGCCCGCCGTGGCCGCCATCGGCTTCTTCGATGGCGTACACCGTGGACACCGTTACCTCATCGGCCAAGTGTGCGAAGCCGCCGCTGTCCGCCATTGCGCAACGGCCGTGGTGACTTTCCCCGTTCATCCCTACCACGTAATGCACCCCGGTTGCGACATCCGCCTGTTGACCACCTGCGAAGAAAAGACTGCCCTCTTGGCGAGCATGGGCATTGACACCTGCGTGATGATCGACTTCACGCTCAAATTGGCTGCTATGCCGGCCCGCAACTTCATGAACCTGCTTCACCGCCGTTACCACATCGAAGCCTTGTTGATAGGCTACGACCACCGCTTCGGCCACAACCGCAGCAAGGGCTTCGATGACTATGTGCGCTACGGGCGCGAGCTGGGCATGGAAGTGTTGCCTGCCCAAGCTTTCCGCCTCGTCGGGGAGGAGGGCGGCACGGAACTGGCGGCTGGTTCATCGCTCATCCGCCAGTTGTTGGACAAAGGCAATGTCACGGAAGCCGCCCGTTGGCTGGGCTACCGTTATTCCCTGCAAGGCACGGTAGTGAGAGGCCACCGCGTGGGCCGCACCCTCGGCTTTCCCACCGCCAACGTGCAGGTGGACAGTCCCGACAAGCTGATTCCCGCCAACGGCGTTTATGCCGTGCTTGTCGAAGTAAACGGCCTGTCCTACGGTGGCATGCTTTGCATCGGCAACCGCCCCACGCTGGGCAACAGCACGGAACGCAGCATCGAGGTGAACCTCTTCGACTTCCACGCCGACATCTACGGCCAGCCCTTGCGCCTTGCTTTCGTCCGCCGCATCCGTGGCGAACAGAAGTATGCCTCATTGGAAACATTGGCCGCCCGGCTCAGCCAGGACGAGCTGGAAGCAAGGGAAATACTCGCCGAAGAGGCACGCTGACACCCTCCTCAAAGCAGCCCTTACCCAATATTTGCCCGTCTTTTTATAAGGCTTTCTTTATCCCGAACTCGCGTTAACAATGCCAAATGAATGCCGTAACAACTGAATATCAAAGGCCTATTATCTTATATTAATTCCGCCAATGTGTAATGCAAATAAGACAAGCATATAGATATACGAAACTGAGAATCCGGCTAACCAGGCCGCTCCACGAAAGTTGCCTTGAGGAATTTAGGCCATGTATTGGACGGATTTCCCCAAAGGAAAGGGCGTAAGGCAAACAAAAAAGCATCTCCCGCCGGGCAGGAAATGCTTCTTGTTTCGTCTCGCCTGTCGTAAATTACTTACGAAGGCCAAGTTGCTTGACGATTCCACGGTAGCGCTCGATGTCGCGGTCTTTCAGGTAAGACAGCAATGCGCGGCGTTTGCCTACCAGTATTGTCAAGGCTCTTTCCGTAGTATAATCTTTTCTGTTGAGCTTCAGGTGCTCAGTCAGATGGGCGATACGGTAAGAGAACAAGGCAATCTGGGACTCAGGTGACCCGGTATCCGTGTTGGACTTTCCGTACTTGCTGAAGATTTCTTGCTTTTTGGCAGCGTCTAAATACATAAATTGTAAAGTTGATAGGTTAAATGATTTATATAAAATTCCTTTTCACGGCGCAAAGATAGAGATTATCTTCTATACCGCAATGCTTTTCAACAAAAAACGCATCCTTATGGGGCTAATTTGGGACGGGATTGGGCAAACAGGCGGCGGGCTGCCAATAAATTCCCTCCCCGGCATGCCGCATTCCGCCGAATAACCTTTATCTTTGCACCCCGAAATAACTGGTATTTGTATGCAAAACATTAGGAACATAGCCATCATTGCCCACGTAGACCATGGCAAGACAACGCTTGTGGATAAAATGTTGTTGGCCGGGCACTTGTTCCGGAGCAACCAGAACACGGGTGAACTGATGCTCGACAACAACGATCTGGAACGCGAGCGCGGCATCACAATCCTCTCCAAAAACGTTTCCATCAATTACAAAGGCACAAAGATCAACATCATCGACACGCCTGGGCACAGCGATTTCGGCGGCGAAGTAGAGCGCGTGCTCAACATGGCCGACGGCTGCCTGCTGCTGGTCGATGCTTTCGAAGGCCCCATGCCGCAGACGCGATTCGTGTTGCAGAAAGCCCTGCAAATCGGGCTGAAACCCATCGTAGTAGTGAACAAGGTGGACAAGCCCAACTGCCGCCCCGAAGAAGTGTATGAATTGGTGTTCGACCTGATGTTCAGCCTCGATGCTACCGAAGAGCAGATGGACTTCCCCGTTATCTACGGTTCGGCCAAAAACAACTGGATGAGCACTGACTGGCGGAAACCGGCGGACAGCATCACCCCGCTGCTGGATTGCATCCTTGAAAGCATCCCCGCCCCCCAACAATTGGAGGGCACGCCTCAGATGCTGGTTACTTCGTTAGACTATTCTTCCTACATAGGCCGCATCGCCATAGGGCGTGTGCACCGAGGCACGCTGCGCGAGGGCATGAACGTTTCGCTGGTCAAGCATGACGGCACCGTCCACAAGACAAAAATCAAGGAGCTCCACACTTTCGAAGGCATGGAGCGCGTGCGGGTCTCCGAAATCTCGTCGGGCGACATCTGCGCGCTGGCAGGCATCGAGGGCTTTGAAATAGGCGACACCGTCTGCGACTACGACAACCCCGAACCACTGCCGCCCATCGCTATCGATGAACCTACCATGAGCATGCTCTTCACCATCAACGACTCTCCTTTCTTCGGCCGCGAAGGCAAATACCTGACTTCGCGCCACATCCACGACCGCCTGATGAGGGAACTGGACAAGAACTTGGCGCTGCGCGTAAGGAAGAGCGAGGAAGACGGCAAATGGATCGTGTCGGGACGCGGCGTGCTGCACCTCTCCATACTGATAGAAACCATGCGCCGCGAAAGCTACGAATTGCAGGTAGGCCAGCCGCAGGTGATTTATAAAGAGATAGACGGCGCACGCTGCGAGCCCGTTGAGGAATTGACGATCAACGTGCCCGGAGAGTACGCCAGCAAGATTATCGATATGGTGACCCGCCGCAAGGGCGAAATGGCAAAGATGGAGACAGCGGGCGAGCGGGTGAACCTGGAGTTCAACATGCCCTCGCGCGGCATCATCGGTTTGCGCACCAACGTGTTGACCGCCAGCGCGGGCGAAGCCATCATGGCACACCGCTTCAAGGAATACCAGCCCTACAAGGGCGAAATAGAACGCCGCTCCAACGGCTCCATGATTGCCATGGAAAGCGGTACGGCCTTTGCCTACGCCATCGACAAGTTGCAGGACAGGGGCAGGTTCTTTATCTCCCCGCAGGAAGAAGTCTATGCCGGGCAGGTAGTGGGCGAGCACTCGCACGAGAACGACCTGGTGGTGAATGTCACCAAGAGCAAGAAACTGACCAACATGCGTGCCAGCGGATCCGATGAAAAGGCGCGCCTCGTCCCGCCCGTGCAGTTCTCCCTCGAAGAGGCTTTGGAATACATCAAGGAAGACGAGTACGTGGAAGTCACTCCGAAATCGATGCGTATGCGCAAAACCATCCTTGATGAAACGGAGCGCAAACGTGCCAACAAGAGGGAGTGAAAGGGCAGGCCTTACGCCATAAGCCGGGCGGCATGCACGCGCATGCCGATGGGTAACCTTGCTTATTTTAAGGCTTCATAATCCCGGATCCACGTTTACATCAACTTATACATCGTCCCTCTTATAACCTTTGTCTATAACCACGGCCGGATTCCCTCCAATGATGGTGTTGGGCTCGCCGAAACGGCCTTTTACGACAGAGCCGGATGAAACGGTGATATTTTCCGCTAGCTTAGTGCCTTTCGCCACGATGCAGTCATGCCCGACCCATACGCCTCTGCCCAATATTATTGGGGCACTTTTCTGTATAGGCTTATTCCGTACCATGTCTATTAAGGGATGAAGATCCGAATCAATAAATGTGCATCCCCATCCAACCCTAACTTTTTCACCTAATATTATTTTGCTTTTGTTGGCTATGATTTTCAAACCATCATTAAACGATGAATCTTTTCCGATTTCCAAGCAACTATCTCTGACACCGATAAATATGTGATCCCCAAAAACAGCTTCGCCTTTAAATACAACGTGACCATAATTAGCCCATCTAAAGCCACATCGATTTTGTAACATAGAAACCCGCCCTCCCATGCGTATCATCCCGAAACGAATAGCGTCACTTTCAATGGTTACTCTCCCTCTCAATGCACAGAATGTGGGAATGACTTGGAAAAGGATAGGCAATTTAACCGCTTGCCGCAGGGGAAGATACCATAGGCAAAAAA
>CAYSIQ010000041.1:11203-17652 GCA_964431195.1 uncultured Bacteroides sp. | reverse complement strand
AGTCCTGTCTCAAGGGAAAGCGCGAGAAGAGTGGTCTTGCCTGCAAGAGATGTGGGGGGGCATAAATGCTACTGTTGGGACGATTGCGACAAATGCTGGTACTGTACGGCGTGCGGCTATGGGACGGTCTGAGGGCAGGCATCGCCATGCGCAACGGCAAGTTCCTGCTTATGCATTGGTTTAAGACCGTCCGTCTTCTCGCCTCCACAAAGAGCATGTCCCTAGCAAACGGGATGCAACGCCAACCCCCGCAAGTGTTGTCAGCCGATATGGGAGATAGCGTACAAGTCGCGTAATGCCATGGGCAAGAGGAGCTGGCATGTGCTTATTGGCGGCGTAGGGATTGGCGAAGGTTTCTTCTCAGCTGGAGTATCCGGGGATAAGAAAGATGAAAAGTTCCAAAGAGGCTCCGGCAGCCAGTCCAAGGCTAAAGTCCTTGCCATGGTGGGGGCGAGGATATTGAGAATCCCAAGGATCCAGGAAAGTCGGCCACATGAAAATGGCCGTGATTGGGAGTCTGAAACTGGGAATGATTGAAAAAATGCCGAGTCAAAGGGAAACTTGATTCCATAACCCCCTGCTGTGAGGTTTACAAAAATTTCATGTAGGGCGCATTTACTGGTTGATTCTGCCTACGTTATAAATCAAATATTGCCTGCCAAAACCCGGCACAAGGCTTGCATAAAACATTTTCTTGCATTAACTTTGCAAGTGGAAACTATTTCAAAATGTAATCTCTTTCTTATACTTATGAACTATTATTCAAAATTCTTCCTTTTATTGGTTACCGGATGGATGGGTACGACAAGCCTGAATGCGCAGGACAAGATTCACTATACGGGAACCGAACTTTCGAATCCAAACGAGCATGATGGACAGCTCTCGCCGGTTGTCGGGGTACACAACATCCAGACCATGCGAGCCAACCGAGCCAAACCCAATGCCACCAATGGGAACGGATGGGATGAAAAGAAACGCCCGTTTGCCAAACATTATTGGGAAGGGGACTTTTCAAACAAAGGAGAAACGTATACCAGCAACGGGAACGGATGGACTTATAACCATCAGCCAATGATGGCTTATTGGAATGGCAAGTTCTACCTGCATTACCTTTCAGATCCTGTAGACGAGCATATTCCGCCATCCTGTACTTTCTTGCAGACCTCTGCGGACGGTTATACTTGGAGCAATCCGGAAGTGTTGTTCCCCATCTATCATGTGCCCGATGGATTTACCAAGGACGGGAAAATTTTTGCCAAAGGCATTGATGCCGTCATGCATCAACGGGTAGGATTTCATGTATCCAAGTCAGGTAAATTGTTAGCCCTCGGCAACTATGGCATTACCCTGTATCCGAAAGACGATCCGAATGACGGCAACGGCATTGGACGTGTTGTACGCGAAATCAAGGAGGACGGCACATTCGGTCCTATCTACTTCATCTATTACAACCATGCGTTCAATGAAAAGAACACTTCTTTCCCCTACTATAAAAGTTCGAAAGACAGAGCATTCTGTCAGGCTTGCGAGGAAATTTTAGCCGACCCGCTGCAACGTATGCAATGGGTTGAAGAGGCCGACCGAGAAGACTCACTTATCCCGTTGAACAAAGAGTATAAAGCTTTTTGCTGGTACACGCTTCCCGACGGACGAATTGCATGCCTGTGGAAACATGCGCTGACTTCCATCAGTTCCGATGGCGGCAACACATGGGCAGAACCGGTAGAACGAGCCAAAGGTTTTGTCAACAGCAATGCCAAGATATGGGGACAACGCTTGAGCGATGGTACATATGCTACCGTATATAATCCTTCGGAATTCCGCTGGCCGTTAGCCATCTCCCTCAGTAAAGACGGGTTAGAATACACTACCTTGAACTTGGTGCACGGCGATGTGCCTCCCATGCGTTATGCAGGACAGTACAAATCGTACGGCCCACAATATGTACGAGGCATACAGGAAGGCAACGGAACGCCTCCCAATGGCGACCTCTGGGTGACTTACAGCGTGAACAAAGAGGACATGTGGGTGGCACGTATCAAAGTACCGGTACAGCAAAAGGCCTTGATCCACGCCAATGAAAATTTTGCCGATTTCAAGCAATTGGGCGACCTCACCATGTGGAATCTCATGTCGGGAGTATGGGCTCCTATCTCTTTAGAGCAAAAGGACGGAAAGACATGGCTGACTTTGAGTGACAAAGACCCGTTCCTTGATGCTAAGGCAGAACGTAAAATTCCAAATTCCAAAGAATTAAGTGTAGAGTTCGACTTGATGGCCGAACAAAACGACCACGGTGTATTGCAAATTGAATTTGTTGATGAAGACGGAACAGCCTGCGCACGTTTAGACTTGACTCCGGAAGGAGAATTCCGTTCGAAAGGTGGGGCACGCTACAGTCGTATTAACCTTTACGAACCGGGCAAGGCATACCACGTAAAAGTGGATGTATCGATTCCCAACCGCAACTCAACGGTCTATGTGGATGGCAAAAAAGCGGCAACCCGCATGCTGTTTGCCCCGGTTGAATCGATTGAACGCATCGTGTTTCGCACAGGCGAACGCCGTTACTTCCCTACTATAGACACTTGGCCCGACCAATACAGCGACATGCAGAACCCGAATCGCGAAGATCCCTTGGCTGTATACCGTATCGCTAACGTGAAGAGTATTTCAACAGATATCGATGGCCAAGCGGCTGTACTGAAATACAAAGACTTCAGCCATTATGCTGAGCAATTCAACAACATGGAGGATGAGAATATCATTCAAGCCATTTCCAATGCGCAGGCTTCGGAATGGATGAAAGAAAACATTCCATTGTTCGAATGCCCGCAAAAGAATTTCGAAGAGATGTATTACTACCGCTGGTGGGGTTTGCGCAAACACATCAAAGAGACACCGGTAGGTTACGGCATGACGGAGTTCCTTGTAGACCGTTCGTACGCAGACAGGTATAACCTGATAGCTTGTGCCATCGGGCATCATATCTATGAATGCCGTTGGTTACGTGACCCCAAATACCTTGATGGGATCATTCACACTTGGTATCGGGGCAATGAGGGTAAACCGATGAATAAAATGATGGAATTCAGTTCGTGGAATCCGGACGCAATATACAATCGCTATTTGGTGGATCTCGACAAGGAATTCGTGGCGGATATGTATAACGACTTGTGCGAAGAATACAAACGCTGGGAAGAGAGTCACCGCCTAGAAAACGGGCTTTATTGGCAGGGAGATGTACAGGACGGAATGGAAGAAAGTATCAGTGGCGGACGCCGTAAACAGTATGCCCGTCCTACCATCAACAGCTATATGTACGGCAATGCCATGGCGTTGTCAACCGCAGCCACCATACTGGGCAAAACGGAAGATGCCGAAAAGTATGCCGAAAAGGCTGCTGCCATCAAGAACATGGTAGAAAACAGATTGTGGAACGAGAAGCATCAATTCTTCGAAACAGTAAGAGGGGATACTTGTGCACAGGTACGGGAAGCTATCGGATACATCCCTTGGTATTTCAATCTCCCTTCTGCCGGGAAATACGATGAGGCATGGAAACAATTGAACGATGAAAAAGGATTTTCAGCTCCTTACGGCCTGACTACGGCAGAACGCCGTCATCCGGAATTCCGCTCTCACGGAGTGGGAAAATGCGAATGGGATGGTGCCATTTGGCCGTTTGCTACTGCACAGACTTTGACGGCACTGGCTAATTACTTGAACCACACTGAGAATCCAATTATAACCGATAGTACTTACTTCTGCCAAATGGAATTGTATGTAGAGTCACAACACCACCGTGGGCGTCCGTACATCGGTGAGTATTTGGACGAAGTGACTGGATATTGGTTGAAAGGAGACCAAGAACGCAGCCGTTATTACAACCACTCCACATTCAACGACTTGATGATTACCGGAGTGGTAGGGTTACGTCCTCGTGCGGACAATACTATCGAAATCAACCCGTTGATCCCGGACAGCAAATGGGACTGGTTCTGTCTCGACAACGTATTTTATCACGGGCATAACCTAACTATTTTGTGGGACAAGAACGGTGACCGTTACTATCATGGGAAAGGTCTCCGTGTATTAGTGGACGGAAAGGAGGTCGGTCATTCCGATGCATTAAGCAAATTGGTTTGCCCGAATGTATTGTAGAGATAACAATCAAAGATATTAGTGAAAACTGCGTGGAGGGGTGATATAGAATATCCGCGCTCATCCGTAATCTCTGTGTCACCATGAAAGAGCAGTTGTAACGACTACTGATAATAATAACAGGGATATTCAACTTCAAACGATATGAATCTCAGAAGATCCTTTTCCATAGGATTCCTTTCATGGGTGGTAACCTTTACGGCACAAGGTATCAACGTGACGAAAACCACCTGTGAAATGACACAAACCCCTTTGGCATTGGTAACCGGACAACCCCGTTTCGGCTGGCAACTGCAAGGCGAAAACGGTTGTATGCAATCGGCTTACGAAATTGAGGTATATACCATTGATAAGGGAGTAAAAACTTTGTATTGGGAAAGCGGGAAGAAAGCCTCTTCCCAAAGCCAGCTTGTTCCGTACCAAGGCCAGCCATTGAAATCTCTCACCCGTTATTTCTGGCATGTAAAGGTGTGGGATGAGCAAGACCGTCCTTCCGAATGGAGCGAACAAGCAGAATTTCGTCTGGCACCCGATGCAGTATTTCTAAATGCGTCATGGATCGGAGCCATTACGCAGAAATCCGCCCAATTCCCCACTGGACGCAACTATCACATCGGTATGTTCAAAAAACCGGAAGTGAAAGCGGCATGGGACAAGGTGGATTCCATGGCCTGGAGAAGTATCTGCTTGAGAAAAGAATTCCACGTGTATAAACAAGTTGCCGATGCAACGGCCTATGTTTGTGGGCTAGGACATTACGAGCTATCCCTAAATGGAGAAAAAGTAGGTGATGGAGAATTTACTCCCTTATGGAGTGATTACGACAAGACTGTGTATTATAATACTTTCGATGTTACTCAAAAGCTGAAAAACGATGAAAACGCCATTGGTGTTCTGCTGGGTAACGGATTTTACAACGTAGTAGGCGGTGGAAGATACAGCAAACTAAAAATAGGCTTCGGCCCGGAAACCTTATTCTTCAAAATGCTGATACGCTATACGGATGGCACGACCGAAGAGATTGTGTCAGACGGAAGCTGGAAATACGACTTAAGTCCCGTGACATTTAACACGCTTTATGGGGGAGAAGATTATGATGCCCGGATGGAACAGGCAGGATGGGACAAAGCGGGATTCGATGACAGCCACTGGAAACCGGTGGTCGTCCAAGAAAGGCCAAATGGTAAACTTCGCCCGCAGCTTGCTCCTTCGGTGAAAGTCATGAAACGCTACGGCATAAAGAACTCGCACAAACTTACACAGGAAGAGGCAAGGAGAGCCACCAAAGCGACCAAACGTACAGTAGACCCATCGGCCATCTTGCTGGATATGGGACAAAATTTGGCAGGATTTCCGGAAATTACCGTACGAGGCAAACGAGGGCAGCGAATCACCTTGGTAGTGGCAGAAGCTATCGTGGACAGTTGCAATGCGGCCGACCAACGGCAAACCGGACGCCAGCATTACTACACCTATATCTTAAAAGGAAACAAAAATGAAACTTGGCATCCACGTTTTTCTTATTACGGATTTCGGTACATACAGGTGGAAGGAGCTGTATTAAAAGGTCAGAAGAACCCAGATAAGTTACCTGTTATCCAACAGATTCAATCCTGCTTCGTACACAATTCGGCAGCAGATGTGAGCACGTTTGAATGCTCAAACCCGATTTTTACCGGCGCACACAACTTGATTCACAATGCAGTACGAAGCAATATGCAAGCAGTGTTCACAGATTGTCCGCATCGTGAAAAATTGGGATGGCTGGAACAAAACCATCTGAATGGCCCAGGATTGCTTTACAACTATGACCTCACTTCTTACTATCCCAAGATGATGCAGGATATAGCTGATTCACAACGAAACGATGGCATGATTCCGACCACGGCTCCCCAATACGTCATTTTCGAAGACGTATTCGCCGAGTCGCCTGAATGGGGAAGCACGTTCATCATCGTACCGTTCATGTATTACGAAACGTATGGGGATGATTCGCTGATTCGCCAATATTATCAAAATATGCGTTCTTACGTGGATTATCTGTCAGGCCGTTCCAAAGACCATCTGATTGATTTCGGATTGGGTGACTGGTACGATTATGGAAATTTCAAAGCCGGATTCTCTCGGAACACCCCGGTAGGATTGGTGGCTTCCGCTCAATATTACATGGACATTTGCTACATTACTCAAGCTGCAAAAATAGTGGGTAACCAATACGACGTGACATACTTCACTCGCCTTGGGAAAGAAGTGAAAGAGGCTTTCAACCAAAAATATTTCAATGT
>CAYSIQ010000041.1:4675-11103 GCA_964431195.1 uncultured Bacteroides sp. | reverse complement strand
TCTTCTTGGAATCATTTCATGATGGGACAGATAGACGAATGGCTCTTCAGTTCCTTAGCCGGCATCCAACCGGACGAACAAGAAAAGGGCTACCAACACTTGGTAATCCGCCCACAAGCGGTGGGTGATCTGAAGAATTTGACAGCTTCCTATGAAACGCTATATGGTAAAGTCGCTGTGGCATGGACACACGAGGACGGCTTGTTTACTTTAAAGGTAACCATACCGGCAAACTGTTCGGCAAACGTGTACTTACCTGGAGACAAAGAACCTCAGCGAATACAAAGTGGCAGTTATACCTTTAACAAGAATCTTTAAATGATCAGTCAAACTCTTAATACAGGATGAAGAAGCTTACCTTTACGCTCTTGTTTATGGCAGTAGTTGTTGCCACACAAGCACAGAACATGTATGAACATCAATTTTCACGTCCGCTGGGCGAAGTGCTAGATGAAATTGCCGATAGGTTTCAGATAAAACTGAAATATGACATTGACACCATAGGGAAAGTGCTGCCGTATGCCGACTTCCGTATACGCCCTTATTCTGCGGAAGAATCGCTTGCAAACGTGTTGGCTCCATTCGATTTCAAGTTTGTGAAACAAAATGATATACTGTACAAACTAAAAAAATATGAATATCCTCGCCGTACGGAAGTCGATGGCGAGAAGCTGATAGCCTATTTGAAAAGCCTCTATCACGACCAAAGTTCTTTTGAACAACGTAAAGCCGTACTCAAGAAAGAGGTACGAGAGCGCCTAAAGATCGACCCGATTTTGGCACAACGTGTCAGTTCCGAACCTATCCTCTCGAAAGTACGCAAATACGATGGATATACTGTACAGAACTTTGCTTTGGAAACGTTGCCCGGACTGTACGTATGCGGATCCATCTATACACCGAAGTCAAAAGGACAACATGCACTGATTATCTGTCCGAACGGGCACTTTGATGACGGACGCTACCGTAAAGACCAGCAACAGCGCATGGCTACTTTGGCACGTATGGGAGCCATCTGCGTGGATTACGATTTGTTTGGTTGGGGGGAATCAGCACTTCAAGTAAGTTCCGTCAGCCACAACACCAGCTTTGCACAAATTATCCAAGCTATGAACGGCATTTCCATTCTTGATTACATGGCCAAACGCAAAGACGTAGATACCGGCCGTATCGGTGTAAATGGGGGTTCCGGAGGAGGTACACAGGCCGTACTGCTTACTGTCCTTGATGACCGTTATGCAGCTGCCTGTCCTACAGTAAGTTTGGCCTCCCACTTTGACGGAGGATGTCCCTGCGAAAGCGGAATGCCCATTATGTTGGCCGGAGGCGGCACATGCAATGCCGAACTGGCAGCTTTGTTCGCTCCCAAATCCTTATGCGTTATCTCGGATGGGGAAGACTGGACTGCCAGCGTTCCGACCCTTGAATTCCCATACCTGCAAGAAGTTTATGGTTTCTACAACGCTCAAGATAAAGTGACAAACGTGCATTTGCCCAAAGAAGGGCACGATTTCGGGCCGAACAAGCGCAATGCCGTTTATGATTTCTTTATTAAGGAATTCCATCTCGACAAGAGCAAACTGGATGAAGAAAAAGTAACCATAGAACCTTATGAGGATCTATATAGCTTTGGCAAAAAAGGCGAGAAGATGCCCGAAAACGCTATCCGTTCTGTCAACGAGCTTGGACTATATTTCGGGGAAGAAACGGTTCATGACGCTGCTGCGGATGAATCAGTATGGAAAAAAGCACAGGAAATCATTGCTTCCTTAAATCTGGCCGATGAAAAAACAGCTAATATTGCCATAACAGCCGTATACAATCACCGCCGTGCCGTGCGTGACTGGCACAACACGCATCCGTATACCATCATTCCAGAAAAGGATAAAGCGACGGGGAAAACACTAAATAAAATAGAACGGGAAATGATGATGGACAAGAGCATTCCAGCTTCCGTACATCAACGTTTACTGAAAGACTTGAATCGTGTTTTGACTCCTGAACAAGTAGAAGCCGTATTCGATGCTTATACCGTAGGAAAAGTGGCATTCACCATGAAAGGATATTATGCTATCGTACCCGATTTGAGCGATGCAGAAGCCAAAGTGCTGGAGGGATACCTAAAACAGGCACGCGAAGAAGCTTTGGAATGTAAGAGCATGAAAGCGATCTCGCAAGTTTTCGAAATATACAAAACCAAGTGTGAACAGTATCTGAACAGTAACGGTCGCAACTGGAAACAATTGTTCAAGGCCTATACGGATAAACGTAAGGCTGAAAAGGCTGCCCAACAAACAGCTAAAGCGAAGGCCGGTAAGGAATGACCTTAGTTATTCCCGTTGAAAAGCGATACGGGCGGCCTGCTAAAACAAATAACTGAATATTTAATGCCTAAAACTCCATATGATTATCAAAAAACTATTTCTGACAGGCAGCATGGCTTTATCCCTGCTTCCTTTGCAGGCCAAAGCACAGGAATATAAGTTATGGTACGACAAGCCCGCCCATGTATGGACGGAAGCTCTGCCTTTGGGTAACGGCCGTTTAGGCGCCATGCTTTACGGTAACCCGGCCGCCGAACAGATTCAATTAAATGAAGAAACAATCTGGGCCGGATGCCCCAACAACAATCCAAACCCGGAAGCGCTGGAATGGATCCCGAAAATACGGGAATTGGTATTCGCTGGCAAATATTTCGAAGCCCAAACAATGGCGACGAAGCATGTAAAAGCCAGCACGAATTCGGGGATGCCTTATCAAACTTTTGGGGAGCTGCGTCTGAATTTTCCCGGGCATGCCCGCTATGACAATTATTACAGAGAGCTGAGCCTTGATTCGGCTCGTGCCATCGTACGTTATAAAGTGGACGGTGTCACTTATCTGCGTGAAACATTCACCTCTTTTACCGACCAAGTGATCATTACACGTATCACGGCCGACCAACCTGGAAAGATTACTTTTAATGCAACGTTGACATCTCCCCACCAAGATGTGGTCATTACCTCCGAAGGGAATGATATTACCCTCTCCGGCGTTTCATCCTCTCACGAAGGCCTGAAAGGTAAAGTGGAGTTCCAGGGACGCGTGACGGCCAAGGCACAAGGTGGCACAACGACTTGCCGCGATGGAGTGTTGTCGGTAGAGGGAGCTAACGAAGCCATCGTGTACGTTTCCATCGGAACGAACTTTAACAATTATCAAGATATAACCGGCGATTTTGTTGCACGAGCGAAAGGATATCTGAAGAAAGCATTGCCCCATCCTTATGTTGAAGCAAAAAAATCGCATACGGATTTTTACCAAGAACAAATCAACGCGGCTTCTCTTTATTTGGGAGAAGACCAATATCCGAATGTTACCACAGACAAACGGGTGGAGCGTTTCAAGGAGACCAACGATGCTTTCCTGGTAGCAACTTATTTCAAGTTCGGGCGCTACTTGCTCATTTCCTGTTCTCAACCGGGCGGGCAGGCGGCTAACTTACAAGGTATATGGAATGACAAGCTCTTCCCGTCGTGGGACTGCAAGTACACTTGCAACATCAACCTTGAAATGAACTATTGGCCTTCGGAAGTAACGAACCTGAGTGCCTTAAACGAGCCACTGTTCCGCCTCATCAAAGAAGTAAGCGAAACGGGAAAGGAAAGCGCCAAAGTGATGTATGGCTCCAATGGATGGGTACTGCACCACAATACCGACATATGGCGTGTTACCGGAGCCATTGACAATGCCCCGTCCGGCATGTGGGCTTCGGGAGGCGCTTGGTTATGCCGCCATCTGTGGGAACATTATCTTTATACCGGCGATAAGGAATTCCTGCGGGAAATCTACCCGATTATGAGAAGCGCCGGGCTATTCTTTGACGAAACAATGGTGAAAGACCCGGAACATGGCTGGCTGGTAGCCTGCCCGAGCAACTCTCCCGAGAACACCCATGCGGGAAGCGATGGCAAAGCCAGTACGGCTGCCGGCTGTACCATGGACAACCAATTGATTTTCGATTTATGGAATCAGATTATCGCAGCTTCCCAGATGCTGAATACCGGCTTGGAATATGCCGGGCACTTGAAAGAGCGCCTGAAAGAAATGGCGCCGATGCAAATAGGGCGCTGGGGACAATTACAAGAATGGATGTACGATTGGGACGACCCTAAGGACGTGCATCGCCATGTATCCCACCTTTACGGCCTGTTCCCAAGCAACCAGATTTCTCCGTATCGCACGCCGGAACTGTTTGACGCGGCACGCACCTCCCTGATCCACCGGGGCGACCCGTCAACAGGCTGGAGCATGGGTTGGAAAGTATGCCTTTGGGCGCGCCTCCTTGACGGGGATCATGCCTACAAGCTCATTACCGACCAACTTTCCCTGGTGCGCGATGAGAAGAAAAAAGGAGGGACTTATCCGAACCTGTTCGATGCGCATCCGCCTTTTCAAATCGACGGCAACTTCGGTTGTACTGCCGGCATTGCCGAAATGTTGATGCAAAGCCACGACGGGTTCATCTATCTGCTCCCGGCTCTGCCGGCCGTCTGGGGGAAAGGGGAAGTAAAAGGCCTGGTGGCACGCGGAGGGTTTGAGATTGGCATGGATTGGGAAAACGGGAAAGTATCCAAGTTGACCATTACTTCACGCAGGGGGGGAAACTGCCGGCTGCGTTCCTTGAGCCGCTTGTCGGGGAAAGGGTTGAAGCCGGCAAAAGGAGCGAACCCAAATCCGCTTTATGACGTGCCGCAGGCGGCCAAGCCGCTTGCCGACAAAGAAGCCAAGCCCAATAAAGTGGAATTGAGAGAAACGTACTTGTATGATTTGCCGACCCAGGCCGGGCAAACCTATACGATCATAGGGAAATGAATATATTACAGGACTTAAATTTAAAACATCTTACAGACATGAAAAAAATCGCACTGCTTCCCATGCTTTCCCTGCTTGTCGCAGGCAACCTGACAGCCGGCCAGCCCCCCCAGGCCTACCAGCCTTGGGAAAACGGGAATTTGAGAGTTTCCGAAAACGGGCGTTATTTGCAGCATGAAAACGGCG
Organism: uncultured Bacteroides sp.; assembly: GCA_964431195.1. GTDB lineage: Bacteria > Bacteroidota > Bacteroidia > Bacteroidales > Bacteroidaceae > Bacteroides. Next base: position 6,063 of record CAYSIQ010000041.1, on the reverse strand, counting down.
CCCCGTTCTTTTGGACGGGCCAGACGGGATGGCTGCTTCCCGAGAAGCTGGATCGCAACGAAGCCGGCTATTATTTGAGCCGCTGCCGCAAGGCCGGGTACAATGTAGTACAGGTACAGGTCGTCAACGATGTCCCCGCCGTCAATATTTATGGCCAATACTCCCACCCCGACGGGTTCAACTTCAAGGAGATCGATAAAAAAGGCGTTTACGGGTATTGGGATCACATGGACTATATCGTCAAGAAGGCGGAACAGAACGGCATCTACATCGGCATGGTATGCATTTGGGGCAACCTGGTAAAGGCCGGCCTGATGAGCGTAAAAGAAGCCGAGGATTACGGCACGTTCCTGGCCGGGCGCTACAAAGACTCTCCCAACATCATCTGGATTATGGGCGGTGACGTGAGGGGGGATGCCAACCCCGGCCAATGGAACGCCATGGCGCGCGCCATCAAGTCCATCGACAAGAACCACTTGATGACGTACCACCCGTTCGGGAGGACTTCTTCTGCCTACTGGTACCACGACGCGGAATGGCTTGATTTCAACATGTTCCAGAGCGGGCACCGCCGTTACGACCAGACCCGGGGCGATGGGGACGATACGGCCGAGGCGGCCGTGGCGGAAGACAACTGGCGCTATGTGGAAGCCGGGTGGGCCAAGTCTCCGGCCAAGCCGATATTGGACGCGGAACCGAGCTACGAAGATATCCCGCAGGGGTTGCACGACCCCGATGAACCGCGCTGGCAGGCTCCCGACGTGCGCCGCTATGCTTACTGGGCCGTGTTCGCCGGCGCGTGCGGGCACACCTACGGGCACAACTCCGTCATGCAAATGGTGAAAACGCCCGGCAGCGGGGAATACGGCGCGGGGAAAACCTGGTTCGAGGGGATGGACGACCCCGGATTCAACCAGATGCAATATTTGAAGAACCTGATGCTTGCCTTCCCGTTCTTCGAGCGCGTCCCCGACCAGGCCGTCGTCGCCGGAGGGAACGGGGAGCGCTATGACCGCGTAATCGCCACAAGGGGGGACGACTACCTGCTGGTTTACAATTACACCAACCGCCCGGTGGAGCTTGACCTGGGCAGGATCAGCGGGGCCAAGAAGAACGTATGGTGGTATGACGTCACGGACGGGACGCTGGAATATGCCGGGGAGTTCGACAGCAAAGTATTGCCGTTCCATTACGACGGGGCCTTCGGGCCCGGCAACGACCGGGTGCTGATTGCAGTGGACGCGTCCAAGGACTACCTCGCGAAAGGCCAGAAGAGCATCCCGGCCAAATATTGACCGGCAGCCGGCAGGCGCGCAAAATGTTAAAGGCGAGCAGGTTATGCAACGGTTATATTCCCTTGCGCAAGGGCGCGCGTATGCCGCCCCTCG
>CAYSIQ010000041.1:0-4575 GCA_964431195.1 uncultured Bacteroides sp. | reverse complement strand
CCCTCGCGACATACGTATGTCAGCCCTCGCGACATACGTATGTCAGCCCTCGCGACATACGTATGTCAGCCCTCGTGACATACGTATGTCTCTGCCCATGACATACGCGTGCCGCCCGGCAAGAGCCTTTGCATCGGTTATAATATGGATCTGTTCCGCGACGTGCGCGGGACGCTTAACAGTTAACGTATATGAAACAAAAGATCAGTTTATTTTTAAGTGCCTTGCCCCTCTCGCTCGCCCTGCATGCGTCAGTGGGCGTGACGCAGCTCCGCACGGAGCAGATGGAGCGCCCGCTCGGCGTGGAAAGCCGGCATCCGCGCCTGAGCTGGATAATCCGGTCGGCAGAGCGGGGAGTAATGCAGGAAGCCTACCAAGTCCTGGTGGCGTCGTCCCCTGAAAAGCTGGCCGCCGGCGAAGGGGACTTGTGGGATTCGGGGAAGGTGGGCTCCGGCCAGTCCGTTTGGGTGCCCTACCAAGGCAAAAAGCTGGAAAGCAACCAACGTTGCTACTGGAAAGTCAAAGTGTACACCTCCAAGGGGGAAAGCGGCTGGAGCGAACCCGCCGAATGGGGCATGGGAATCTTGGGCGAAACCCATTGGGGCGGATGCTGGATAGGCTGGGACGCCCCCTTCGAATGGGATCGGGAAGACTCGCACAGCCGGATGAGCTCGCGCTATCTGCGCACGGAATTCAAGGCGCAGCCCAAGGAAATAAAACGGGCCACGGTGCACCTCTGCGGCCTGGGCATGTACGAACTCTTCGTCAACGGCCAGCGCATAGGCAGCCAAGTGCTGGCCCCCGCGCCGAGCGACTACCGGCGCACGGTCCTCTACAACTCGTTCGACGTGACCGGGCAGCTGGCCGGGAACAACGCGGGCAATGCCGTCGGGGTGACGCTGGGCAACGGGCGCTTTTATACCATGCGCCAAAACTACAAGCCCTACAAGATCCCGACGTTCGGCTACCCCAAGTTGCGGCTGAACCTGGTAATCGAATACGCCGACGGGAGCACGCAGCGCGTCAACAGCGATGAAAAATGGCGCCTTACCGCGCAAGGCCCCGTCCGCAGCAACAACGAATACGACGGGGAAATATATGACGCCCGCATGGAACTCGGCGACTGGGCAAAGCCCGGCTACGACGATTCCGGATGGCTCCAGGCCCAACGCGTGTCGCTGCCATACGGCACGCTCCGGGGGAATACCGCCCCCAACATGAAAGTGATGCGGACCCTGAAGCCAGCCACGTTCAAGCAATACGGAAACCGGTACATGGTCGATTTCGGGCAGAACACCGCCGGCTGGGTTCGCCTCAACATACGCGATGCGGCGCCGGGCGACACCATCCGCATCCGCTATGCCGAAAGGGTCATGGACGGCGGCGCCGAGCTTGACGTGGAAAACCTGCGCCACAGCCAGAGCACCGACTACTACATTTGCAACGGCAAGGAGAACAACACCTCATGGAGCCCGCGCTTCTCTTACCACGGGTTCCAATATGCTGAAGTAACCGGCTGCAAGGGCCTGGAAGCGGGCGATCTTGTGGCCGAAGTGGTCTATGATGATTTCGAGGGCAATGGCACGTTCGAATGCTCCGACGACGTCATGAACCATGTCTTCCGGAATGCGTGGTGGGGCATCTCCAGCAACTACAAGGGCGTCCCTGTCGACTGCCCGCAACGCGATGAGCGGCAGCCCTGGCTGGGCGACCATGCCATGGGAACCTGGGGCGAAAGCTTTATGTTCAACAACGGGAACATGTATGCCAAATGGGCCGACGACATGCGCGAGGCGCAACGCGAAGACGGCTGCATCCCCGACATCTGCCCGGCCTATTACAATTATTACACCTCGGAGATGACCTGGTCGTCCACGCTGCCCGTAGTATGCGACATGCTGTACGAGCAGTATGGGAACATAGAGCCCATCCGCAAAAACTATGAGGCCGTCAAGAAATGGCTGTGCCACATACGTAGCGAATATACTTCGGAAGAAGGGATCATCACTGCCGACAAATATGGCGACTGGTGCATGCCTCCCGAATCCCCGGAGCTGATCCACAGCCAGGATCCCGCCCGCAAGACTGACGGGAAACTCATCGCCACGGCTTACTACTACAAGATGTCAAAACTGTCGGCCAAGTTCGCCCGCCTGCAAGGGCTGGAGGACGAAGCCGCCGCGTATGACAAAGATGCGGAACTGGTAAAGGAATGCTTCAACAAGTATTTCCTGACCGTGAAGAAGGGGACTTCGCCGGCCAAGGCGCCCCATTACCTTTATCCGGACAGCATTTTCTACGGGAACAACACCGTTACCGCAAACCTGTTGCCCTTAGCGTTCGGCATGGTGCCCGAAGCATACCGCGACGAAGTGGAGAAAAACCTCGTCGCCACCATCATCGGCCGTTATGACGGGCATGTCAGCTGTGGCGTGATTGGCATGAATTGGCTTATGAGCGAACTGTCACGCATCGGGCGGGGCGATATCGCGTTCCTGTTGGCAAGCAACAAAACCTACCCCAGCTATGGCTACATGATTGAAAAGGGAGCCACAACTATATGGGAGCTATGGAACGGAGACACTGCCAGCCGCAAAATGAATAGCCTGAACCACGTGATGATTCTCGGTGATTTGTTGACATGGTACTTCAAGGATCTGGCAGGATTTAATCCGGCGCAACCCGGTTACAAGCAGATCATGTTGAAACCGGACTTCTCCATCCAAGAACTGAGCTACGTGAACGCCACACACCATACTTTGTACGGTGAAATGGCAAGCCGTTGGAAACGTGAAGGGAACCGGCTCGTTTGGGACATCACGATACCCTGCAACACCACGGCTCTGGTATGCTTGCCGACATTTGACGAAAAAGCTGTAAACGACCCGGACTTCACCTTTGTCCGCCGCGACGCAAAAGGCACAATATGGAAAGCCGTTTCAGGTACTTACCATGTCGGCATCCCGTTCGACCCGTCCATCGGGAAGGAACGTGAAGGAATTCTCACAGACCAGTTTCTTTACGAGAAAGCCCCGTTCCCTGAATGCCACGGCGCGACGGTTGTGGAACTGGGAAACGGAGACTTGGTAGCTGCGTTCTTCGGCGGAACCAAAGAACGTAATCCGGACTGCTGCATTTGGGTATGCCGTAAACCGAAAGGCGCTACGGAATGGAGCGCTCCTTATCTGGCGGCCGACGGCGTATTCAGCCTCAACGATCCGGATGCGGCGCTTGCTGGCATCACAGCAGAAACCACTCCGGCCAGTGCCGGCCCGGTGGCTTCCACCTTTGAGGGAAAGGTAGGTCCGGCGCACCGTAAAGCGTGCTGGAATCCTGTGTTGTTCCAAATCCCCGGCAAAAATGAAGTCTTGCTTTTCTATAAGATAGGGCTGAACGTGGGTGACTGGAGCGGCTGGCTTGTCCGGTCTGAAGACGGCGGTAAGACATGGAGCAAGCGCGAAGCCCTCCCGAGAGGTCTTCTGGGGCCTATAAAGAATAAACCTGAATACGTCAACGGGCGCATTATCTGCCCCAGCAGCACAGAGGGGAAAGAAGGCTGGCGCATCCATTTCGAAATCTCGGACGACAACGGAATGACATGGCGCAAAGTAGGCCCGGTAGAAGCAGAATGGAATGTCCCCACCCAATTAAGAAAGGCCGGGACGAAAGCAGAAGATGACATGGAAGGCGGAGAAGCTATTCAGGGCGAAGGCGCTAAACCTATCTATGCCATCCAGCCGAGCATTCTGCGCCACAAAGACGGGCGGCTGCAAGTGCTATGCCGTACACGTAACGCCAAAATCGCCACCAGCTGGAGCGGTGACAACGGGGATACTTGGAGCAAAGTGACCTTGCTGGACATCGAGAACAATAATTCCGGCACGGACGCAGTGACCTTGCAAGACGGGCGGCACGTTTTGGCATACAACAATTTTGAGACCATGCCGGGCACGCCGAAAGGTTCCCGCACCCCGTTGAGCCTTGCCGTATCGGATGACGGCATACACTGGGCACACAAACTGACATTGGAAGAAAGCCCGATAAGCCAATACTCTTATCCGAGTATCATACAAGGCAAAGACGGGAAGATACATATAGTGTACACCTGGCGCCGCCAGCGGATAAAATACATGATGATTGACTTGGAATAGAGGAACAGGGTACATGCCTCATTCCCGCATCCACTTGGTGGCCGCCTTGACATTCACTTGATCCCTATGACTCTACCTTGGAATGTTCGGGAAACAGCATAAGATTAGCCAACTAATTCGTACTTAAAGTATTGCGAAATAGTTGGCTTCTTTTGTATCCGGGATAACAGGTCTCCATCTCCCCATGAGCCTGCTTCCCCCCCTCGCTTTCTCCTTTCGAACTCACGTTAATTTATATGACAAGGCCACAATCGTATTCCAACCGGGCAAAGAGAAACTAAAGCTCAAGCCTGTTAACATGAAGAAAATGCTTGAACGTACAAAGGATCAGATGTTCGTTTGCGAGAGCGAGGCTATTGAGTTCATCCGTGACATATACGATACATACTTTAACAAATCGCCCACCCCAAGTTCCATGATGTGC
>CAYSIQ010000040.1:7834-18128 GCA_964431195.1 uncultured Bacteroides sp. | reverse complement strand
GATGAGACAACTTAAAATCACTAAAAGTATCACCAATAGGGAGAGTGCCTCTCTTGACAAGTACTTGCAGGAAATCGGACGTGAAAATCTCATTACCGTCGAAGAAGAGGTAGAACTCGCTCAGCGCATCCGTAAAGGTGACCGCGTTGCCTTGGAGAAATTGACTTGTGCCAATCTGCGTTTCGTTGTTTCCGTGGCCAAACAATATCAGAACCAAGGTTTGAGCTTGCCCGACTTGATTAACGAGGGTAATTTGGGATTGATTAAGGCTGCCGAAAAGTTTGATGAAACACGTGGATTTAAATTCATCAGCTATGCGGTGTGGTGGATACGCCAGTCCATCTTGCAGGCTTTGGCTGAGCAGTCGCGTATCGTGCGTCTTCCGTTGAATCAAGTAGGCTCACTGAACAAAATCAGCAAGGCTTTCTCCAAGTTTGAACAGGAAAACGAGCGTCGCCCGTCAGCCGAAGAACTGGCAGACGAATTGGAAATCCCTGTTGATAAAATCTCGGACACATTGAAAGTGTCTGGCAGGCATATCTCGGTGGATGCTCCTTTCGTGGAGGGGGAAGACAACAGCCTGCTTGACGTGTTGGTCAATGAAGATTCGCCCATGGCCGACCGTGAGTTGGTGAACGAGTCTCTTTCGAGGGAGATTGACAGAGCGCTTTCTACATTAACCGACCGCGAAAAGGAAATCATTCAAATGTTCTTCGGAATCGGTCAGCAGGAAATGACATTGGAAGAGATTGGCGACAAGTTCGGGCTGACGCGTGAACGTGTCCGTCAGATTAAGGAAAAAGCAATCAGAAGATTAAGGCAAAGTAATCGTAGCAAAATGCTCAAGTCTTACTTGGGATAAGGGGAGGGAAATGCCCGTTCCCTTGTACAAGGAATTAAAAAACCGGTTCATCTTGCATGGGTGGTCGGTTTTTTCTTATCTTTGCCCTCACATAAGTTTTATTACCGGCAAACCTTAAAACGTTTCAAACAATGAAATCATTTCGCCTCGTTGCAGTCATGGCGGCGGTGCTGGCTTTCTGTTCCGCTTTCACCCTGAAAGAAAAAGAAAAGGCTGTGTACGTGTTCGGCATCGGCGCATCGTTCAATGACACGGTGGTGTATTGCACGCCCATCCAGATGCTTGACAGCGTTGAACTGGACAAAAACGGTTTTTTGCCCAGTCGCGAACTGTATTCCGACCAGTTGAAAACCCGCATTGAGAGTCTCTACCATAAGCCCAACTACACTTGCATGATTTATTTCTCAGAGAAACGTTCGAAGCTCGAAAAGGAAGCCGGCAGATTGCTCAACAGCTATCGGAAAGCCGGGTCGGCACTTCAGACCATCGAACCGGAAGCCTTTACGTTTACCAAACCGCAATAATTTGACATTCACAACGATGAAAAAACTTTTTTACCTGCTCTGCTGCTTATTGTTCCTGCCGGTTGCCAATGGTTGTAGCGATCAGGAGGACGAACTCGGGCCTGATACTCCTCCCAGAAACGGTTTGCGGACAGTGTTGGTCTATATCGTGGCCAATAACAGCCTCTCCGGGTTTGTTGAAGAAGACGTGGAGGAGATGATGCAGGGGATCGGCAAGGTAAATACCGATGCACGCAACCTGCTGGTTTACATTGACGATAAAGACCAGACCGTGTTGCTCCGTCTCCGCAACGGGGGAGGGCAGGGCGGCGCGGCCTGCGACACGTTGCGGCGTTATGGCAGCCAGCTGTCAACCGACCCTTCGGTGATGGCCTCCGTCTTACGGGATGCCTACGGCAACTATCCCGCCGACAGTTACGGGCTGGTCTATTGGTCGCATGGTGATGGTTGGGTGAACTCAGCCAATACCCGCGCATCCACCCGCTGGATGGGGCAGGACGGCGATGACTTCATGGATCTTGCAGAATTGTGCGAGGCACTTGACGCAGCTCCCCACTTGGATTTTCTCATGTTCGATGCCTGCTTCATGCAGTCGGTCGAAGTGGCTTATGAGTTGCGCAGCTACGCCGATTATTACATAGGAAGCCCTACCGAGACTCCCGGTCCCGGTGCTCCTTATGATGCCGTTGTCCCGATGATGTTCGGTGAAAATGCCGCCGTGTCGATGGCATCCGCCTATTTTGACTACTATGAAAACAAGTATGAGGAGGGCGATGGCCTTGAAAACGGCAATTGGACGGCAGGCACCGCCATCGGCGTGATACAGACTGCTTTCCTCGGCAACCTTGCCAGTGTTACCCGGCAGCTCTTGCCGGAAACGTCGGAAGATTTCGATTGGATGCGTGGCCAAGTGTTCGATTACGACCGGCGCGGCTTCTATTCCTCCTCCCATGTGGGCTATTACGACATGCGTGAGCTGGTGGAGCTTTTGGCCCCCGCCGCCTTGGCCGGGTGGCAGCAGGCCTTTGAGGCTGCCGTGGCCTATTGGGCTACGACTCCGGCTGTCTATTCGCAATTCTTGCCTTCAGATGGCGGCATGTTCTCCATGTCGCGGGCGCACGGGTTAACACATTACATTCCTTCCGAACAAGAACTTCCCGCTCTTGCAGACTACCGCACTTTGGACTGGTATACCGATGCCGGACTTTCGCAAATGGGCTGGTAACCAAACCCGATCGGCTATTTTGGTAAAAGAACACTTCAAAGCATTGCTGCTAATGAGAATATATTCTCCCTCCATAAGAGGATTTATCCCCTGTTTGTAGGGGGATTCTTCCGTGCACGTACGGGGCGCGGGCGGTGCTGTACGGCGGAAGTTCCGTGCGTGCATGGAGAAGGCGCGGTATAAGTATCTCTTCGCATGGCATTCTTCAGGGCGGCTTTCTTATCCCGCACGCGCGTGCATTTTTTTCTTGCCGCGCTGCAAATTCCTTGCAAAAATCATCCGTTCTACCGATAAATCTTCGTAATTTTGGAGGCTGTGGATTCCGCAGCCTTATGTCGTACTCGCATTTAATGGATAACCAATATTTTAAACCGCACGTATGAAGAACAAACTTTGCCCCGCGCTGACAGTCATGCTGGCCATGGTGTCATGCTCCTCAACCCAAGAACCGCCGATTGACCGTGAAGCACTTGTGCACCGCAACAACCCTCAGGTTACGGCTATCGATTCCCTGTCATCGCTTTCTGTGGGGAACGGCGAATTTGCCTATACCGTGGATGCCACCGGCCTGCAGACGTTTCCCGATGCCTATAAGGCGGGCATCCCCCTGGGCACCCAAAGCCAATGGGGATGGCACAGCTTTGGCAACCCCGAAAGCCTCAAGCCCGAAGAGGCACTGAAGGAATATGACTTCGGCCGCGGGCACAAGGAACTTTATGCCATCCAGCCCAAGGAAGACGGGCGTGCCAAAGATGCCTCCAACTGGTACCGCGCAAATCCCCACCGCCTGCACTTGGGAATTGTGGGATTTGAGTTGGGCGACAAGGCCTCTCCCCAACAGATTACCGGCATCAAACAGGAGCTCGACATGTGGAAAGGCGAAATAGACAGCCGATTCCAGTTCAACGGGTACGGCTTCAACGTAAAGACCGTATGCCACCCGGCCCTTGACATGATTGCCGCCGAGGTTGAATCGAAAGCGCATGCCGGCATCTGCTTCCGCTTTCCGTACCCCACGGGCGGGCACAGTGACGATGCCTGCAATTGGAACGCCAATGACAGGCACAGCACCGCCATTGTCAGCCAAGACAAGCAGTCGGCCGTGCTGGAACGCCGGATCGATTCCACCACTTATTATGTAACCATCCGCTGGGAAGGGAATGCCGGGCTGGAGGAGAAGCAGAAAAACTATTTCGTCCTTACCCCGCAGGAGGACAGGTTTGCGTTTACATGCGCCTTTTCTCCCGAAAACAAGGCAGTCCAAGCCGCCAGCGCAGCCGAAACGCTGGAGGCTTCGGCCAATTATTGGAAAGCTTTCTGGAGCAACGGGGCGGCAGTCGATTTTTCGGGATGCACCGACCCTCGCGCCAAAGAACTTGAGCGGCGCGTGGTGTTGAGCCAATACCTGTTGGCCATCCAATGCGCGGGAAGCACGCCTCCGCAGGAAACGGGGCTTACCTACAACTCATGGTTCGGCAAGTTCCATCTGGAGATGATATGGTGGCATGAGGCGCAGTTCGCTTTGTGGAATCGTGGCGAACTGCTCGACCGCGCGTTGGGATGGTACCAGTCGGTAGAACCCGTGGCGCGTGGGATAGCCCGCCGCCAAGGTTTCGACGGAGTGCGCTGGATGAAGATGACCGACCCGAGCGGTGCGGAAGCGCCTTCAAGCGTGGGAAGTTTTCTTATCTGGCAACAGCCGCATCTGATTTATTTGGCTGAGCTGCTCTACCGCGACAATCCGGACAACCGGCAGATTCTTGAGAAATATGGCGGCCTCGTGCAGGAAACGGCCGAATTCATGTATTCGTTCGCCACTTACGACTCAATCAACGGCCGCTATATCCTGAAAGGAGCCATCCCCGCCCAAGAAACGCTCCGTGCCGCAGAGACCGTAAACCCGCCGTTTGAGCTCTCTTACTGGCATTTCGCCATGCAAGTGGCGCAAAACTGGCGCGAACGTCGCGGCCTGCAACGTAACTCTCAATGGGATGAGCTGATAGGCAAGCTCTCCCCGCTGGCTTACAACGAGGACAAACTCTATCTTGCCGCCGAAACGGCAACCGACACTTACAAGGATATCCGCTTTACTTCCGACCACATGGCTGTATTAGGGGCTGTGGGCATTCTTCCGATGAACAGGCTCATCAATGCCGAATATATGAAGAATACCCTCAGTTGGGTATGGAACAACTGGAACTGGGAAAAGACCTGGGGATGGGACTATCCGATGACTGCCATGAATGCAGCCCGCCTGGGTGAACCCGAAAAGGCGGTGGGCGCGTTGCTTATGGACAAACGGACTAATACCTATTTGATAAACGGGCATAATTATCAGGACGGACGACTGCGCCTCTATCTGCCCGGCAACGGCGGGCTGCTTACAGCCGTGGCCATGATGTGTGCCGGGTGGGACGGGTGCGCCGAGAAAAATCCGGGATTTCCCAAAGACGGGACATGGAACGTGAAATGGGAAGGCCTGAAGCCGATGCCCTGAACTTGAATGGAGTTGGAAAGAAATGAAAAGTCTGGTTATGGCAACCTGCCTCGGCGCAATGATCCTGCCTGCCTGCGGGCAGACAAAGGCCGTTGAGCCAAGCAAGAAAGCAGCATTGGAAGGGCGCGACTACATCGAATCCACTTCCTACAACGAGGCTCAGCGGGGTGCTCGCCGCACCATGCAATATTATCCTACCACCGATGGCTTTACCTGCATAAACGGGCGGAACCGTTATACCCGTCCACTGTATGGCAGCCATACGGCTTACCGCCTTGAGACGAGCGACCGGCCCGTATTTGCCGCATACCAAAAGTCCGAAAGCCACAACATCGCTTTCCGGCTGACATACCGTAACAAAAGCATCGCGCTCGATTCCACGGGCTATTGCGTTTCCTCCTACAATGGGGGCAAACGGCAATATACGCTCACCGACAAACAATGGGACAATGGCATCCTTGAAGTGACCGCGCTGGCATTGTATGACCGTGAAGGAGCAATCTGGCACTTTAAAACCAATGCCGAACTATCCGACGCGCAACTCACGGGAATCATCGCTCCTATACGGGCACGGAAACTGAACCGCAGCGGCGACATGGGGGCTGACCCGGCTGACAGCTTCGAAGCCTCTCTCACTGAAAAGGGAATGACGTATGGCATCCGTCTGGACAAAGGCGAAGCATACGTTGTTTATGAAGGTGGCAAGCTGCAACAGCTTTCTCCCTCGAAAGGGCGTTCGCTTTACCAGCGTACACTGAATGCGCGCGACGAGCTGCTCTCCGCTTTCCGCATAGATACTCCCGATCCTTATATCAATACGCTTGGGAGTGCCTTATGCGCTGCTGCCGATGGCATTTGGGACGGTCAGGTATGGCTTCACGGAGCCAACGGCTGGCGCATGCCCCTTAACGGCTGGCGTGCCGCCTATACGGGCGACTGCATGGGTTGGTTTGACCGTGCGCGCACGCATTTCGATCATTACGCGGCATCGCAGGTGACCGGGGTAGAGCCTGTTTATCCGCATCCCAACCAGGATGCCGGGATGAACATGGCACGTGCCGAAAAGAAATGGGGCACGCAGATGTACAGCAACGGATATATCTGCCGCAATCCGAACCGTAACGACCAGATGCATCACTATGACATGAATCTCTGTTACATTGATGAGTTGCTGTGGCACCTCTGCTGGACAGGCGACCTTGATTATGCTCGCAAGATGTGGCCTGTCATCACACGCCATCTGGCATGGGAAAAACGCAATTTCGACCCCGACAATGACGGGCTTTACGATGCCTATTGCTGCATCTGGGCCAGCGATGCCCTGTATTACAACAGCGGAGCCGTAACTCACTCTTCGGCCTACAACTACCGCGCCAACAAATTGGCTGCTGAAATTGCCGGGAAAATAGGCGAAGCCCCCGCTCTTTACGCACAAGAAGCCGAAAGAATAAAGCAGGCACTTCAACAACGGCTGTGGATGCCCGACAAGGATTGCTGGGCCGAATTCCAAGACTTCATGGGCAACAAGGAACTCCATGCCTCTCCGGCTGTATGGACTGTATATCACGCCATCGATTCAGAGGTGGGCAACCCGTTTGAGTATTACCGCGCCACACGCTATATTGACCGTAACATTCCTCATATTCCTGTCAAAGGCGATCCTGTCAAAGGCGACGGGCTGAAAGACGAGGGATACTATACGCTCTCCACTACCGATTGGGTTCCTTATTCATGGAGCATCAACAACGTGGCCTTTGCCGAGGTGTGGCATACCGCATTGGCCTACTGGCAGGCCGGACGTCCCGATGAGGCGTTCCACCTGTTTAAGAGTTCCGTTCTTGATGGAATGTATTTGGGGCACTGCCCGGGCAACTTCGGGCAAGTCAGCTTTTATGATGCCGCCCGAGGCGAATGCTACCGTGATTTCGGCGACCCTATTGGGGTCGCATCCCGTGTGCTTACCCAAGGGCTCTTCGGCATCTATCCCGACTTGTTGAACGGGAAAGTGCGCCTGCGTCCCGGTTTCCCGAAAGAGTGGGATCATGCTTCCTTTCATGCCTCGTACATTGATTTTAGTTATGAGCGCAAAGGCGATGCCGAAACATACCGCATCAGTCCGCGTTTCAGAAGGCAGGCTGATGTCAGCCTTGACATACCGGCACGCAAGACGGCCTGTGCCTCGGTGACTGTCAACGGCCGTCCCGTGCAGCCCGTTGTCGTTGAGGAAAGCATCGGCATGCCCCATCTTGCCATCCAGTGCGGCGGAGAGGAAAGCATGGCCATTGAAATCAGATGGGCTGGGGAGGACATCGCCGCCGGCAAGGCATCCGCCTGCGAGGGCAAAGTATGCGGCGAACCTGCCGGCCGCACGTGGTTCGTCCTGCTTCAACAGGGTGACATGCGCTGGTGGCAACCTGTTGACGTTGACCGCCCTGCCGCCAATGTGCCCTTTTACGGCACCGAACTGCCGGCTCAGGGAAGCGGCGAATGCCTTCCTGTCAACATGGACAGCGTATGGAACGCCAACGTGACCGACATTTTCAAAAACCGTTACGAAAGCCCGCGTTCGCCTTACACCACCCTGCAAATCCCACTGCAAGGCATCGGCGATTGGTGCCACCCGAAAGAAACTGCCGGCATCGATGACTCCGGCCTCCGCAGATTGGCCGAAGGCAACCGCTTCGTCACCCCGCAGGGCATTCCGTTCCGCACCCCGAAAACAGGGCATAACATTGCCTACACATCCTTGTGGGACAATTATCCCGCAAAGGTCAGCATCCCGCTCCAAGGGCAGGATGCGGCCGGTGCTTACCTCCTGATGGCGGGCAGCACCAACCACATGCAATGCCACCAGACTAATGGAGTTGTTACCGTATGCTATGCCGATGGGAGCAGCGACACCCTTTCATTGGTCAACCCCGAAAACTGGGCACCCATCGAGCAGGATTTCTATTTCGACGGGCTGGCGTTCAGGAGCAATGCCCCCCGTCCGTACCGGGTTGTCTTCTCATCGGGTCTTGTAAGCAACCGGCTTGAGGAAGACCTGAAGCTGGACAGCTTCAACAACCGCCGTATTCCGGGAGGGGCGGCAATCATCCTTTACCTGCCGCTCCAAGGCAAACCGTTGCAGAGTCTCAGCGTTGAAGCCAAAGCGAACGATGTGGTCATTGGCCTGATGGCAGCCACTCTGGAGCTGCGCACGAAATAATATCCTCACGCTTGCGGGCAGGGAGATAAGCCGTTCCCCTCTATAATGCCGGGAACGGCCTGTCTCTTACGATTATGCCGGGATGCAAACGCTGCGGCCATGTTTACGTGAGCCTTGGCTGAAAGCCGGACGAATATTTTTGCCATAAAAGAAAAAAGCACTATTTTTGCGGCTTGATAAACACCACTTCAAATCAACGACGTTATGGAACTGGATATGCTCACCGCCATTTCCCCGATTGACGGACGTTATAGGGGAAAGACAGCGGCGTTGGCCGGTTATTTCTCTGAGTTCGCGTTAATCAAGTACCGGGTACGGATAGAAGTAGAATACTTTATTGCCTTGTGCGAATTGCCGTTGCCCCAGCTCAAGGAAGTAAACCCGGCTGTGTTCGACGCCTTGCGCGACCTCTACCGTAACTTCTCGGAAATCGATGCGCGGCGGGTAAAAGACATTGAAAGCGTAACCAACCATGACGTGAAAGCCGTTGAATATTTCCTGAAAGAAGTTTTCGACCGCATTGACGGCATGCAGGCTTACAAAGAGTTCATCCACTTCGGGCTTACTTCGCAGGACATCAACAACACATCCATTCCTCTTTTGCTGAAGGAAGCGTTGGATCGCGTGTATTATCCGCTGATAGAGGAACTGGTTGACTTGTTGCGCTCCGATGCTGAAGAGTGGGCGGGTATCCCCATGCTGGCCAAGACACACGGACAGCCAGCATCGCCTACACGTTTGGGCAAAGAAATACAAGTGTTCGTCTATCGCCTCGAACGCCAGCTGGCAGTACTCAAGGCATGTCCTGTAACAGCCAAGTTCGGAGGTGCTACGGGCAATTACAACGCCCATCATGTGGCGTACCCCGATTTCGATTGGAAGGTTTTCGGCAACCGCTTTGTGGTCGAGAAACTGGGGTTGGAACGCGAGGAATACACTACCCAAATCTCCAATTACGACAACTTGGGTGCCATGTTCGATGCGCTGAAGCGCATCAACACCATCTTGATAGACATGAACCGTGACTTCTGGCAATACATTTCTATGGAGTACTTCAAGCAGAAAATAAAGGCTGGCGAAGTGGGCTCCAGTGCCATGCCGCACAAGGTCAACCCCATTGACTTCGAGAATGCCGAAGGCAATTTGGGTATGGCCAACGCCATCCTGTCGCACCTCTCGGCCAAGTTGCCTGTTTCGCGCCTGCAACGCGACCTGACCGATTCAACGGTGCTACGCAATGTAGGGGTGCCATTGGGACACATTATCATCGCCATCCAAAGTACGTTGAGGGGGCTGCGTAAACTGTTACTCAACGAAGCGGTTATCTATCGCGACTTGGACAACTGCTGGAGCGTGGTGGCGGAAGCCGTCCAGACCATCCTGCGCCGTGAAGCCTATCCGCATCCTTACGAAGCGTTGAAAGCATTGACCCGCACCAACCACACCATTACAGAAGCCTCCATCCGGGAGTTTATCGAGGGGTTGAACGTGAGCGAGGACATCAAGGAAGAATTGCGTGCCATCACGCCCCGCAATTACACGGGCATTTAAGGCACTCTGCTTGCGACATACCAACAACCAAGGAGAGAAAAAACTGCTACAACTTTTAAAAACATAATGTGAAAGGCCGTGAGGCCAAAGTCTAATTATTATCCGAATAAAAAATGAGCACAGAAGATGAAATTCAGCGTGATGCATTTCCCGGAGAGGAAAGCTCTGCTGATGCCGAACATGACGGCAACCAATTCGAAGGGTCGTATGACTCACACCCGCAAATGAACCGTGAATACAACAGTGAACAACGTCCTCGCCGTCCCCGCTTCAATGCCGAACCGCGTGGCGAACGGATGCAGCGTGCTTACAACACTGACCGCCCCTATCGTCCGCGCTTCAACAATACACGCGCGGACAATGGCGATCGTTCCCGACATCCTTATGGCGACCGTCCGCAGCGTTTCTACAACAGCTATAACGCAGA
>CAYSIQ010000040.1:0-7734 GCA_964431195.1 uncultured Bacteroides sp. | reverse complement strand
CCCGACATCCTTATGGCGACCGTCCGCAGCGTTTCTACAACAGCTATAACGCAGATCGTCCGCAACGCCCACGTTTCAATTACAACAGCAGCGAAGAAAGGGGCGACCGTCCGCAGCGTTTCTACAACAGCTATAACGCAGATCGTCCGCAACGTTCGCGTTTCAATTACAACGGCAGCGAGGAAAAGGGCGACCGTCCGCAACGTTTCTACAACAGCTATAACGCAGACCGTCCACAACGCCCGCGTTTCAATTACAACAGCAATGGAGAAGAGAACGGCCGTCCGCAACGTTTCTACAACAACTATAACCCAGAACGCTCGCAGCAACGCCCGCGCTTCAACCCTGCTGACAGAAGACAGGGATACGGCAATGTATATCATCGCTCAGGTGCGCCTAATCCGAACGCAAAATACAGCAAGAAGAAACAAATAGAATACAAAGAACGCAACGTTGACCCTAACGAACCGATTCGCCTGAATAAGTTTTTAGCCAATGCGGGCGTATGTTCGCGCCGTGAGGCTGATGAATACATTACGGCAGGCGTTGTATCGGTCAACGGAACTGTAGTGACTGAATTGGGTACGAAAATCAAGCGCGGAGACGATGTGAAATTCCGCGACCGCGTGGTGAGCATCGAGCGTAAGATTTATATCCTATTGAACAAGCCAAAAAATACCGTTACCACCTCCGATGATCCTCAAGAACGCCGTACCGTGCTTGACTTGGTAAAAGATGCATGCCCTGAACGCATTTATCCCGTAGGCCGTCTGGATCGCAACACCACCGGTGTGCTGCTACTGACCAATGATGGCGACTTGGCTTCTAAGTTGACGCATCCCAAGTATCTGAAGCGGAAGATCTATCATGTACGCCTGGACAAGGAAGTCTCTCAGGCCGATATGGACAAGATAGCAACCGGTATTCAACTGGATGATGGCGAGATTCGCGCCGATGCCATCAGCTATCCCGATGAAACTAAGAAAAACGAAATAGGCATTGAAATCCATTCGGGATACAACCGTGTCGTGCGCCGCATATTCGAATCGCTGGGCTATCGCGTGATGAAGCTGGATCGCGTGTACTTTGCCGGGTTGACCAAAAAAGGCTTGAAGCGTGGCGAGTGGCGTTTCCTTACCGAAAGGGAAGTAAACCTGCTGCTTATGGGGGCTTTCGAGTAACTAATAAATGATGAGTTTTATTTATGGAAAGAATCAAACGGACGAAAATCATTGACCTGCTGAAGCGCGAAGATTTTGGCGCAATGGTCAATGTCAAAGGTTGGGTACGTACCCGCCGAGGAAGCAAGCAGGTGAGCTTTATCGCGCTGAACGACGGTTCTGTCATACACAATGTGCAAATCGTGGTGGATATGGTCGGTTTTGATGCCAATCTGTTGAAAGACATCACCACCGGTGCCTGCTTGAGCGTGAACGGCGTGCTGACCGAGTCTGTCGGTGCGGGCCAGAAAGTCGAAATACAGGCTCGTGAAATCGAAATATTGGGCACTTGTGACAATACATACCCCTTGCAGAAGAAAGGGCACTCCATGGAATTCTTACGCGAGATTGCTCACCTGCGCCCGCGTACCAATACTTTTGGGGCAGTGTTCCGCATCCGTCACAACATGGCCATTGCTATTCACAAGTTCTTCCACGAGCGCGGCTTTTTCTATTTCCATACTCCTGTCATCACGGCATCCGACTGTGAAGGAGCAGGGCAGATGTTTCAGGTTACTACGCTGAACCTCTACGACCTGAAGAAAGAAAACGGTTCCATCCGCTATGATGAAGATTTCTTCGGCAAGCAGACCAGCCTTACCGTATCCGGCCAGTTAGAAGGCGAATTGGCAGCCACGGCACTGGGAGCGATCTACACATTCGGGCCTACTTTTCGTGCCGAGAACTCCAACACGCCCCGCCACTTGGCCGAGTTTTGGATGATAGAACCGGAAGTCGCCTTTGCTGATATGAATGAATTGATGGACTTGGAAGAGGATTTTATCAAATACTGTGTGCAGTGGGCACTTGACAATTGCCGGGATGACTTGGAATTCTTGAACAAGATGGTAGACAAGGGTTTGATAGAGCGTTTGCAAAGTGTGGTAAGCACAGAATTTATGCGCTTGTCCTACACCGAAGGCATTAAGATTTTGGAGGATGCCATAGCCAAAGGGCATAAGTTTGAATTTCCCGTATTCTGGGGCTATGACTTGGCCAGCGAACACGAGCGTTACTTAGTAGAAGAACACTTCAAGCGCCCGGTTATCATGACCGATTATCCGAAAGAGATCAAGGCTTTCTACATGAAACAGAACGATGATGGCAAGACCATTCAGGGCACCGACGTGCTTTTCCCGCAAATCGGCGAAATCATCGGCGGCAGTGTCCGCGAAGAAAACTACGACAAGTTGTTGGCACGCATTAAGGAACTGCACATCTCCATGAAAGATATGTGGTGGTATCTTGATACACGCCGTTATGGCAGTTGTCCGCATGCCGGTTTCGGCTTGGGCTTTGAACGCCTGTTGTTGTTTGTGACGGGTATGTCGAACATCCGCGATGTAATTCCGTTCCCCCGCACACCGCGCAATGCGGACTTTTAAGGGAGGAGAAAGCCGTGCTTTCGGCTTATAACATAGAAGGAGATGACAGATACCACCTTTTCCCAAGATAAGACAGCAGTTTACTACACGTTAGGCTGCAAGCTTAATTTTTCGGAAACCTCTACCATTGGCCGTATGTTGCGTGAAGCCGGTGTGCGTACGGCACATCGGGGGGAGCAGGCGGATATCTGTGTGGTTAACACGTGTTCAGTGACGGAGGTGGCTGACAAGAAGTGCCGTCAAGCCATTCACCGTTTGGTGAAGCAGCATCCCGGTGCCTTTGTGGTGGTGACGGGTTGCTATGCGCAACTCAAACCCGAAACCGTTTCCCGAATAGATGGGGTAGATCTGGTGTTGGGCATCGAACAGAAGAAAGACTTGTTGCGTTATCTTCAAGAGATAGGAAGCCGTGATGAAGCGAGAAAAGTGGTTACCTCTCCGCTGGAAGACATTCGTTCGTTTGCCCCTTCTTGTTCGCGGGGCGACCGCACACGTTACTTCTTGAAAGTGCAGGACGGATGCGATTACTTTTGTTCGTATTGTACCATTCCTTTTGCCCGAGGCCGCAGCCGCAATGGCAGCATAGCTTCCATGGTGGAGCAGACGCGCCGTGTGGCCGGAGAAGGCGGGAAAGAAATCGTGCTGACCGGTGTCAATATCGGCGACTTCGGCAAGACTACCGGCGAAACATTCATTGACCTTATTCGTGCCCTTGACGAGGTGGACGGCATTGAGCGTTATCGCATCTCGTCTATCGAGCCGGATTTGCTGACCAACGACATCATTGAGTTCGTAGCCCGTTCGCGCCGTTTCATGCCCCACTTCCACATCCCGCTGCAATCCGGTTGCGATGCCGTGCTGAAACTGATGCGCCGTCGCTATGACACTGCTTTGTTTGCCGACAGGGTGAGCCGAATCCGTGCGTTGATGCCCGATGCTTTCATCGGTGTGGACGTAATAGTGGGCAGCCGTG
Source organism: uncultured Bacteroides sp. (assembly GCA_964431195.1). Classification (GTDB taxonomy): domain Bacteria; phylum Bacteroidota; class Bacteroidia; order Bacteroidales; family Bacteroidaceae; genus Bacteroides. Next base: position 4,156 of record CAYSIQ010000040.1, on the reverse strand, counting down.
GGGAAACCGACGAATATTTTGAAGAATCTTTCCGCTATATTGAGATGCAGGACATAACGCAACTGCACGTGTTCAGCTATTCGGAGCGGCCGGGCACACGGGCTTTGAAAATAGACTACATTGTACCCCCCTCCGTGAAGCATTCCCGCAGCCTGCGCCTGCTGAAGCTATCGGACACCAAGGCACATGCTTTCTATGCCCGTCACATTGGCAGCGTCATGCCAGTGTTGATAGAGCATTCCAAACCCGGAACGCCTGAACGTGGTTTTACCCCTAACTACATTCGCGTGGAAATACCTCACAATGATGCATTGGACAACTGCATAGTGAATCTTCGCCTCGGCAGTTTCAATGCTGATAGAACCGCCCTGCAAGGCAAAAAATTGACAAATATATAACCGAAGCAGCATGAAACTATAGAAATCTGTGGCGGAATTACGCCCTATCGAACGCATGTTCTATTAGCACCTCTAAATGTCTGAGGAATTTTCGTTTGAAGAATTGAACCGCCACATGGAATGCGATAACATGGAAACCTACAAGCCTTTGCATAATCCCTATATAGACAGGATATTTTCTCGCATCTTTTTGTGTTCTGGCGGTTATAATGTGCCAAAGCCCTCTATGGCTCGCAGACTGGTGAGATGGATTCACGAGGGCAGGCGGATGGCAGTAGGACTTATCGCCGATCAGTCGCCCAACCCCAACGAGGCGTACCATTGGACTGTTTCCCTCAACAAAGGAACTAGCTTTATGGACGATGCCGAACGCTTAGCCAAATGGATGAAGTTTCCCGTGTCCTATTGTGAACTGCAAGGGTTAGGCAGGAGATATTGCAGGGTGACTTCCAACCTTATTTGCGAATATCCCGTTGAAACAAACGATGGCGAAATTACCGGATGCTTTGCGTGGTGTTTGGAGCATATCATTTACCGTGTGCACTGGTTTATTGGTTCTGCTTGCATAAGCGTTGGAAACTGAAACGAGAAGATCTGGAAAAGCATTATGGATAAGGTTGCTGTTGTTATTCTCAATTGGAATGGGCGCGAAATGCTCCGTTCTTTTCTTCCCTCTGTGGTACGTTATTCGGCAGAGGCTACGGTTTATGTGGCAGACAATGGCTCTATAGACGGTTCGACCGATATGTTGCAGCAAGAATTTCCTTCTGTCCATGTCCTTCCCTTTCCCCGAAACTACGGTTTTCCCGAAGGCTATAATCAAGCTCTCAGGCGGGTGGAAGCCATCTATGCAGTACTGCTCAATTCCGATGTGGAGGTTACTGAACATTGGTTAAAGCCTTTGGTGGGATACATGGATACCCATCCCGACACCGCCGCCTGCCAGCCCAAGATACGCAGTTGGTATCATCCCGACCATTTTGAATACGCCGGTGCTGCTGGAGGATTTATAGACCGCTACGGTTATCCCTATTGCCGTGGCCGCATTGGAGAGGTGGTGGAAGAAGATGCTGGCCAATATGACACCATCTGCCCCGTCTTTTGGGCTACAGGTGCAGCCCTGTGCATCCGCCTGTCCGATTATTGGGAGGTCGGCGGGTTGGATTCCCGTTTCTTTGCCCACATGGAGGAGATAGACCTGTGTTGGCGATTGCGGGCACGGGGACGCCAGGTGGCGTGTGTGCCGCAAAGCGTGGTCTATCACGTGGGAGGTGCTACGCTGGATAAAGAAAATCCACACAAGACTTTCCTTAACTTTCGCAACAACCTGCTGATGCTTTATAAGAATCTTCCTGCTGATGAGTTGTCGTTTGTGATGCGGGTGCGTGTCTTGCTTGACTATGTTGCAGTATTGTCTTACCTGCTGAAATTCCGCTTTCCCAATGCATGGGCTGTGATTCGTGCCCGCCGCGCTTATCACCGGCTCCGCTCTTCGTTTAAGGATGACCGCCAACGGAATTTGGAAGCGGCTGTGCAGTCCTCTATTCCCGAGCGGATGCAGGGTAGCATCTTGTGGCGGTTTTATGTGGGGGGCAAGAAATGTTTTTCCCAGTTGTGATGGAACGAAGAAAGGGAAATTTTGCATAAGTCCACTATTGCTTATCCTAGTCTTGAAAGTGTGAAAATTTCATCAGCAGGGCTTTTGCATTTATTGCTGTCCGATATCACTTTTAATGAATGTCCGCATTTTGCCGATCAGTAAAATTCACGTTTATAACTTGGATTGTCCGAGAGAATTGCTATGTGAGCCGTGAAAATCAATCAACAAATTTGATTTCCGTTTCCTCAGGAATATAGTCAGGATTACGGTTTTCAGTTATTCCTGCAATTTTCCATCCTTTCTTTAGTATTAAGGTTTTGAGGGTCGCCATCGGGGCACAGTCGAGCGTACCTTGCCTAACGTCATTACTCAACCTTGTCATACTTACATCCAAACTCGTCAGGAGGTTGGAATAACAATTCAACGTCATTAATGCCTTGTTTTGGCTTAAATCCAAAACAGTTAGCTGGTTAGTAGAGCAGTCCAATGTTAATAATTCCGTATTGTGGCTTAAATCCAAAGCCGTCAGCTGATTATTAGAGCAACAAAATTTGGCTAATACCATGCAACTGCTTATATCCAAACGATTTAGTTTGTTGTTTTGACAGTTTAATATGTTCAACTTCGTACAATTGCTTACATTTAAACTTGTCAGTTCGTTAGAATAACAATTCAAATCGGTCAATTTCGTGTTTTGACTTATATTCAAGCTCGTCAGCTGGTTGATATTGCAATACAATCTGGCCAATTCTGTATTTTTGGTCACATCTAAACTATCCAGTTTGTTGACTTCACAGCTCAAATATGTCAATTTCGTAAATCCGCTTACATCCAAGGTCGTCAACTGATTTTTGTTGCAGGTCAAACTGGTTAACTCTGTGCAACCGTTGATAATCAAACTCGTCAATTGATTGTTTTGGCATTTCAAATCAGTCAACTTTGTATTGTGGCTTAAATCCAGACTCGTCAGTTGGTTGAAGCCGCAAGTCAACTTGGCCAGGTTTACAAAATGTTCTATCCCTTCCAACGATTGGATTTTTTTACTGGATATTTTCAACTCCGTGACTTCTGCCACCTCATCTTCCATAATTTTCCCATCTCCGTTTTTGTCGAAATTTTGAAGGCAATAATTCCGGAAATTTTCATCATGGATATTCACTTCATCCTCCTCCTTGCCATTTTGTGTTATCTCCACGGTTTCCGATAAACTGTTGCTTGCATCGGTGAAAGTGATACGTGCAGTACGTTTTTCAGTGGTGACATTCTCCTCAACATTGAATATATAAGTGTCGGTGGCCATTGTTCGAGTTTCAACGCGTGTAATCCATTTTACCTCTTTTGGTATTGTTACCTGCACTTCGACATTGTGCGACACCACAACCTCGAAGTCTTGTGTTTCGGCAGTCAGTTCCACTGATTTGGATTCGATAATCAGTCTTCCCGCTTCAGTTACTGTCTCTTTCTCTTTAGTACAAGACATTACTAGAATAAAGCCAAGCAAGATTGCTTTTTCTAAATGTGTGTGAAAAAATTTAGAGTCCATAATACTTTAGGTGGGTTCTATCAATTAATATGTTGCCCTTGACAGGTAGCAGAACCCTTTATCTGCCCGCCTTGGATATTTTAACGCACAAAAGTAATAGTTCTGCCATTGTCCTGCCCCCCCCATTTAACATGATTTAATCGAAATGCTCTTTATTTTACATTAAGAGGATGCCGTTTGCCTTGTAAGCACGGATTGAAGCCTAACTGCCTCGTGTATAGCGACTGCTTTCTTCCTCGAAGCCGAAAGCGTATCTTGCCGGACAGCATCTTGGGCTTTTCCCCCTTGTTCGATTCTTGCCCTTTTCCGGGCGGACATGATAACGGATGCTATCGGGAGTCGCGCTTAAGAGAGGATTATTTTAGAGCCGTTTTTTGTCCAGTTCTACGCTTTCCGTTGTAGAATTATAAAAAATATAAGCAAAGGCCAACTTCAATGCTTCCCTAATAAAAGCAATCAGGCAGATGCGATGCAAATTGGACAGGGAGGCCAAGAAGAAACCAATTTTGATTCACCAAAACTCCGCTTCTTCAAAAATTTCACATAACTTTGTTGTGTTTATTGTTGGACTTTATAATAGTTGTGTGGTAGTTTAAACTTTGCTAATTTGATAAC
>CAYSIQ010000039.1:0-18370 GCA_964431195.1 uncultured Bacteroides sp. | reverse complement strand
ATATAAATGGAGTCCGTAAATACGAGTTCCTGAAATTGTTTCTTGTTCCCGAAGTCTCAGCTGAGGCGAGAGCAAAGGACGAACACACCATGCAAGCTGCAAATGCAATCAAGGCGCACGCATGCTTGATATTGCCAACAAAAAAACCAGAAGTTGCAATCAACGAAAAGGCAAAGGTCTCTTTAATCGAATAGCTTGGAGAATACCGAGACATGAGGTTACGGTTGGGAAAGGACAGTGTACTCAAAATAGAACCGGGACAACCTCTTTTGTTTTTGCATGCGGGTGCCCGTTGCCGTCCCTGCGCACGGCTCAGATGCAATTACATGGGCTCTCCGGGACAAAGGAACCGTCCTGAAAGGGGCGCGGGCGGCACGGCAGGCGATGGCTTGCCGGCAACCAAGCCACGAGTATCCGTAGCGGCTGGCTATTGGAAAGCGTACGATGGAATCGTTCCTGCGGGCAGGCTGGTTCAAATCAAGGAGGAAACCTATGCGGTCGAAAGATATGACAGTTTGACCGGATATCTCTCAAATCATTGATGGATAAAAGAAACAATATGATGTCTATGCAGTATTACTAGTACCTTTTTATTTAAGATTATATAATTACCGGCGTTTTGGTTCATCTTTTCAAAGAGGCCAATCCGTAAGTATGCCATATTCAATTTTGAAAGAAGAGACATGAAAGTCAACTGCGTAGTGGTCACATATAACCGCCTGACCTTACTTAAAGAATGCCTGGCTGCCATAGAGAAGCAAACCTATCCGGCACATAAGATCATCGTGATAGACAACTGTTCTACAGACGGCACGAAAGAATATTTGGAAGCATACTCTGCACGCCTTCAATTCCAAGTCATCCGCACGGAACGGAACATCGGAGGGGCAGGAGGTTTCTCTTTAGGCGTGAAAGCATCTGTCTTAGGCGGAGGAGATTACACATGGATAATGGATGATGATACCGTCCCCTCTCCGGAAGCCTTGGAAACCCTTGTACGGACAGCCGCTCAGTCCGATGATGTCGGATTCGTTTGCAGTAAAGTACTTTGGACTGATAATGCCATTCATCCGCTCAATATGCCCGGAGGATTAAAAAACGATGCCATTGGGAATAACGGCATCACGGCCAGCCGCTGCGAAATGTGTTCTTTCGTTTCTGTTTTGGTCAGCAGCCGCGCGGTCTACAAGGTCGGCTTGCCCATTAAAGAATTCTTTATCTGGTTCGATGACATTGAATACACCCTCAGAATCACAAGAGCCGGATTCAAAAATTACTATGCGGGACAAAGCATTGTCGTGCACAAGACCACGGATGCATATAGTGCTGATATTGAAAAGGCTCCAGCCTATATGGCTCAACGTTTCTACTATCAAACGCGTAACATTTGCTACTTTAAGCGTCTGGAAAAACCGAACTGGCTTTTGTTCAGGCTGTCGGTATGGAATAAGTTCCGCATACTGAAACGAAGAATCAATCGCCGTAAAGACGGGCACAAACAAGAGTTTCTGGATGCCGTAAAAAAAGGATACCATGACGGGCTGACTTTCTATCCGAAAATAGAATATTTACCTCTATAAGCATACAAAATGCAACCTAATGAATGATGGGAGCAGAGGCCGTTCTCTGAAAATCATGAAAGTCTTTCTGCAAAAACGGATATAATCCGCATCATTGACAAGGAGAACACTCGCTACGGTTCATGCATCAATGAAGAGCCGCAGATGTCAAACGGGAAATATCTCAGTGCCTTGAGGTAATTGGATGGGCATGAAGCTCTGTCCAAGCACACTCATTTGCCTGCGGTTTATACTATATTCTCCTTAATCGTTCGTATTCGAGTGATTTTCTCTATATTTGTCCCGTTTAATGCGAGCCGGAGATGTAACGACGCGGGGGAAAGTACCCTGCACAATGGATATGGAAATCAAGAAATCACCGCAAGCCGACTTGGAGCGTAAACGTGGCCTATGGCTGCTGATAGGTTACGCGATGGCTCTTTCGTTGCTGTATATTGCTTTGGAATGGAGCAGCGACAAGCCGCAAGCCGAGACCGAAGGAATGATAGCCGAGACCATTTTCGAGGAAGAAATAGAACTGCCCGAAGTGCCGCCCCCGCCGCCCTCGGCGGAACTTCCCGCTGAAGAACCGCTTCCGCCGGAAGAGTTGAAGATTCTTGATGACACGTCGGACGAAGAAGAAACAGGCCTGTCACCCGATGAGGACGCGGCCTCCGACATGCAAAATACCACCTTGCCCGAAACAGAACAGCCGGCCGATGCTTCCAACGACTCCTCTACATTCGACTTGGTGGAACAGATGCCTGAGTTTGCCGATGGTGGACTGCCGGGACTGATGCGTTACCTCAGCCGGAACATCCGCTATCCTGCTATTGCCATAGCCAAACACATTCAGGGACAGGTCACGGTGCAATTCATCGTCGACCGTGACGGAAGCATTGCCGATGCGACCGTGATCCAGGGCGTAAATGCCTATTTAGATCGTGAAGCCTTGCACGTCATCCGGAACATGCCGCCTTGGAAACCGGGCATCCGAGAAGGAGAACCGGTCAGAGTGAGATGCACCATACCGGTCATATTCAGGTTGTAACCGATCTCCCCGTAATAATGACGCATTAATTATGTTGACAACAAACGAGCTTCTGCAAAAGATTAACGCCCACATGGCGGGATTGCATTACAGCCGCCCGCCAAAAGGCTTGTACGACCCCATTGAATACGTCCTCTCGATAGGAGGGAAACGCTTGCGCCCGTTGCTGATGCTGATGGCCTATAACCTCTACCGCGATGACGTGGAAAGCATTTTCGCCCCCGCCGCCGCCATTGAAATCTACCATAACTATACCCTGCTGCACGATGACCTCATGGATCGTGCCGGCCTCCGCCGAGGGAAACCCACTGTCCACAAGGTGTGGAATGACAACACGGCCATCCTTTCAGGCGATGCCATGCTGGTGCTGGCTTACCGCTACATGAGCCGATGCCCCGGCGGACAACTGCCGCAAGTGCTAGACCTCTTCAGCCGGACAGCACTGGAAATCTGCGAGGGGCAACAGTTAGACATGGAATTTGAACGCCGCATGGACGTAGGTGCCGATGAATACCTTGAAATGATCCGCCTCAAGACTTCAGCCCTTTTGGCCTGCGCACTGGAAATCGGCGCACTGCTGGCCAAAGCTCCGCAGGCAGATACCGACCGCCTTTACGACTTCGGCATGAACTTCGGCATAGCTTTCCAACTGAAAGATGACTGGTTGGATGTATATGGCGACCCTGCCGTATTCGGCAAGAACATTGGCGGCGACATCCTCTGCAACAAGAAGACCTACCTGCTGATTGAGGCATTGGAGCATGCCGCCCCTGCTCAACGCAAAGCACTGGAACAATGGCTCAACGCTCCCGCCGCATCTTTCAAACCCGAAGAAAAGATTGCCGCCGTCACGGCTCTCTACAACCAAAGCGGCGTAAAGGAACTCTGCGAACAAAAGATAGCCGTCTACAGCAAGCTGGCTACCGAAAGTTTGGCTGCCGTAACCGTTGATGCCGGCAGGAAACAGGCACTCCGGCAGTTGGAAGAAAGTTTGATGCACCGAAATGTTTGACCAGCCAATGGAACTGACAGACTCGCACGCCCACCTTTTTTTAGAGGAATTCGCCGAAGACCTGCCGCAAGTGATAGAACGCGCCAAAGCGGCCGGCATTACCCGCATCTTTATGCCCAACATAGACAGCAGCACCATGGTACCGTTGCTGAAGGTCTGCGAAGACTACCCTGGCTACTGTTTCCCTATGGCGGGTCTTCACCCCACTTCGGTCGGGGACAACTACGCCGAAGAATTGGCTGTTGTCCGCCGATACTTGGAGCAGTCCGCATACCGTTTTGTCGCCATCGGCGAAATGGGTGTCGACCTTTATTGGGAACAGGCTTTTCGCCGGGAGCAACTGATTGCGTTCCGCCAACAGGTGGAGTGGGCGCTCGAATACAGGCTACCCGTCGTAATACATAGCCGCAATGCATTCGCCACTGTCTGCGAAATCATGTCCGGCTACAAGTCCACGCCTCTGCGCGGCATATTCCATAGTTTTACCGGCACAGCCGAAGAAGCCGCCGCCCTGCTTGATTCTTTCCCGGGCTTCTATCTGGGCATCAATGGCATTGTCACGTTCAAGAAATCCACGTTGCCGGCAGTCTTGTCCGCCGCTGTCCCTCCCGAACGCCTTGTCGTAGAGACGGATGCTCCCTATCTGGCTCCCGCGCCCAACCGCGGCAAACGCAATGAAAGTGCTTTCTTGAAAGACACCTTGATGAAAGTTGCCGAAATCTACGGCACAACTTTCGAGGCCATGGCCGGCATCACCACTGCCAATGCCTTGGATCTCTTCGGCATTCCTCGACCGACAGGCGCAAACAGCTAAAATATTGTTAAAACCATGCGATGAGGTATGCCCATAAGAAAATAAACCCTACTTTTGCACTTGGGAAAAGCGGGGGCAAGGCTACTGATGCCTGCCGCGTTGCCCGATTGTCCGACCGGAAAGATGCTCGAGCGGTTGAAGAGGCACGCCTGGAAAGCGTGTATACCCCTAAAGGGTATCCGGGGTTCGAATCCCCGTCTTTCCGCTGAAAAAAGCGAAGAACTTTACAAAACTCTTAAAAAATCATTCAAAGCAACGTATATAGTAGATTACGTTGCTTTTCTATTTAGATGTTCCAACGAGGTAAGCGTGAATGTGGGTCAGTCGGAATTTTGTGGGGTAAGCATAAAAGTTAGCTATACGGAATAGGAAAGGCTTCTTTTCTTATCGGCAACGCCGCGCAGGTTGACTTGGAAAAGGTTTAATTTTGGCATTGGGCGGTTCAGCCATGGCGTTAAAAGGATGGAAAGAGACTTCCACCGTCTTGTCATGCCATCTGGCCATAGCCGGCTTCGCGGCATCTTTGACCGTGTTTTTTTGGAGGGAAATTATCCTATTCCCTTTCCCGCCTCGGCGAGGGCATGTACAACGAGGACATTTTCTGGACGTTGGTGCCGCACGGGTTCCGCTATCCTCCGGTGGAGGAGGCGCTGAAGTTTTCTTTCGACAACAAGCCCCGTGTGTGCTATGAGCTGAACGGGCGTCGCCTGCCCATGGGATGCCACGGGTTCATGCACAAGAGCAGGGCGGGCTTCTGGAAAGGCTTCATCCCGTTCTGAGTCGCGCGGCGGATGCCGGGACAGTACGCTGCCCGTTGCGCGTGAAGGAAAAAGTCCGTATCTTTGCCGTTGGAACAACAGCATCAGGGAGTTTTTTTATGGAACAGATTCACATCGTTACCCCCGTCAAGGATTCCATCGGTTTGGCGCTGGAGACCGTGGAGGCCGTTCTGGCGTCCGACCTTGTCGTGCCTCATACCTATACGGTCTATAACGACTTCAGCACGCCTGAGAACACCCGGCGTTTGGAGGAAGCCGCCTGCAAGGGGTTTGAGCTGGTGAATTTGGCGGGCGTCACCTCCCGTCCTTCGCCCAACTACCTGCTGGTATTGCAGATGGCCCAGCGGAGGGCCGTGTCCCAAGACGCGGGGCTTTTGATTGTGGAGTCGGACGTGGTGGTGCGCAAGGACACTTTGCAGGGGCTGTTTGAGGGCGCTCTTGCGCGGCCGGATTGCGGCATCGCGGCTGCCGTCACCGTGGACGAGGAGGGGGAGATCAATTACCCTTACCTTTATGCCCGGGGGCGCGAGGGTCAGGTCTTTGCTGGGAAGAGGCATTGCAGCTTCTGCTGCTCGCTGCTGACTCCCGCGCTGTTGCGCGCGTGCGACTTCCGCTCGCTGGACGGCAGGAAAGACTGGTTTGACGTTGCCATCTCGCGCCGTTCTCTTGGCGCGGGGCTATGCAATTACCTGTTTGCCAATCTTCCCGTGTGGCATCGCCCTCACGGCAGCCGTCCGTGGAAGCGGCTGAAGCATAAGAACCGTTTGAAATACTATTGGCTGAAGCTATCCAAAGGTTTGGACAAGATATAACGCGTACATGTTCCATGAGCATTTTCAATCATCAGACGCTGGTGCTGCATCCCGATTTTGCCGGTCTGGAAGACTTTATGCGGAGCCTGCCTGAGCGCATGGAGCGCGGCGAGGGCACGCTCATTCACAACGGGCGCAACCAATTGAGGCGCATTTCCCGTGGGGGGGTGGATTACGTGGTAAAGGCATTCCACCGCCCGAACATCGTCAACCGCTTTGTTTACGGCGCATTGCGGCCTTCTAAGGCGAAGCGTTCCTATGACCATGCGCTGCTGTTTCTCCATATCGGCGTGGGAACCCCGCGGCCTGTGGGTTATCTTGACCTGCGCAGGGGGCTGCTGTTCGACCGCAGCTATTACGTCACGTTGGCTTCGGCCTGCCCTTATCGCTATGAGGACTTGTTCCGCCGCCGTTTCAGCTATGGCGATGAAGTGCTCCGTGCCGTTGGGCGCGTCACGGCCACGCTTCATAACCACGGTTATGCCCATTTAGACTACGGGCGCGCGAACATTTTGTTCAGGGAATCGGCGGGAAGCGTCGAACTTGACATCGTTGACTTGAACCGCCTGCACGTCGGTGCGCTGGACATGAGGGCGGGGTGCGAGAATCTGGAGCGTCTGCCCGCCACGCCCGCCATGCACCGCGTCATTGCCGACGAATATGCCCGCGCACGCGGCTTTGACCCGGATGAGTGTTACCGCCTGATGGTGGCTTTCCGGCGCACCCAGCCAGGGAAAGAGGAACAGGAGATAGAAGCATTAAACGGGAAGGAAGGATGAAGGTCGTTGCAGTAGTCGTGACCCACAACCGCTTGGAGCTGTTGAAACGCAACATCCGGTGCCTGCGGCAAAATAAGCCTTTGGACGCGATTGTGGTCGTGAACAATGGGAGCACCGACGGCACCGGCGACTGGCTGGCCTCCCAGCCCGGCCTGCATGTCCTGTCACAGGACAATGTGGGCGGTTCGGGCGGGTTTTACGCCGGCATGCGGGAAGCCTGCAGCCTGTCCGCCGACTGGATTTGGTGCATGGACGATGACGTATTTCCCCGCCAGGACTGCCTGGAGCGACTGCTGGAGGAGGCTCTCCGCCGTCCTTCTGCCGGCATATTGGCTCCCCGCCGCCTGTTGGGCGGCAAGGTGTTCACCAACGATTTCACCTGCTATAACCTTACCAACCCTTTCGCGTCCCTTTATCGGGGGAGGTTGCGCGGGGAAAGCGTCACGGCTCCCGTGCAGATTAAGGGCACCGCTTTCGAAGGCCCGCTTGTCAGGCGCGCGGTGGCGGACAGCATCGGCTTCCCCAACAAAGGCCTTTTCATTTTCTGCGACGACACCGACTATTGCCTGCGCGCCGTGCGCGCGGGGCATGCCATTGTTTATGTGCCTTCCGCGCTGATGGACAAGCATCCGTTTTTCTTGAACGGCAGTTGGACGGAGCGCAACCTGGGGAAGAGGTGGAAACGCTTCTACCAGGTGCGTAATTCTGCCTACCTCAACCATCATTACGGCAAGAACTGGGCGGTGCGTTATTTGCGCGGGTTCCTCTGCATGTCGGGGTATGTGCTGACGGCGTTGGCCACTTGCCCGTTTTCGCGGGCGTACCGCCTGGGCGATGTGAAGCTGTTCTGGCGCGCCTATTGCGACGGCATCCGCGAGCGGTTGGGGAAGATGGGGTAGGTTTTTCCTCCGCGCCTTTTCATTGCAAGTCTTCCAGCCGGACGTACTTGGGCTTCCTCAGCCCGATGTGGAACGGCAGGAGGCGAAAGAACCGCCTGACGCGTTGCAGGGGACTGTTTAATACGCGCTGCCCTTTCCACGGGGTGAGTCCGAGGTATTTGAAGTAGGCTTCGCGCAGGGGATGCTGGCTGTCATACTCCCACGGCTTGCGGTTGGTGAAATGCAGGATGGCGGGATGCAACAACGTGTTTGCATAACGTTCCCGCCACGCTTCATCGGCGTGACGCGGGCGGCGGTAAAAAGCATCCTGCACATTCCATTTCAAGTCGGCCAGCACTTTGTGGCCGTGCAACACGCTGTTCAGCAAATCCTGGTCATTGAACAAGATGCGTTCGGGGTATTTGCGGTAATAGTCAATGCAGGCTTTCGCCACATCGTGCTCGCGCCAGTAGTCCAAGTTGATTAACAATACGCCGGCATTGAAGTAAGAGTGTTCAGCCGGGTACTGCAATATGTCATAGCGTTCCTTTTCGTTGCATCCCATGTCTTCCACGGCAACCACGCCGATGCCGTCGAGCGGGGTTTCCCAAAGCGGGCGGATGCTGCCTAACACCACGATGTCGCAATCGAGGTAAAGCAGGCGGTTTACGTTGCCGGGCAGCAGTTCAGAGAGGATGCAACGGTAGTAAGTGGCCATTGAGATGCGCCTGCTGAACTTGCGGATGGCGAGCCCTTGCAGCATTTCGGGGTCGGGCGCATAGAATGAAAGCCGGCTGTGGTAACGGCCGGCGATCCGCTGAAGCGCGTCCTTGTCCGCAGCGGCGAGGTCGCGTGCCAGGACATGGATGTGGAATGCCTCTTGCGGGTTGTTCTCGAAGAGGGAGACAAGCGTTACCGCGCAATGGCGCACGTAGTTGCTGTCTATGTTGCAGGCGATGTGTATCATGTCTTTCCCATTAAAAAAAGAGGCTTCGCTTTCTTCAGGGAAACGCGGAGCGGACGCTCCCTTGCCCGGTCATGCGGAAATACTTGTCGGCCACCAACAGCGAGATGAGCCGTTCGCGCTTCCTGTCGAAAAACTGCGCCACGAACTCGTGCGCATGGTTGATGATGGCTTGCGCCTCGCTGGTGTGGCGGATGTAGTAAGCCAGCTTCTCTTCCAAGTCCGACAAGTCGTCTTTTATTTCGATGTAATGGTAGCCGGGCTTCAACCGCCCTTCCATGAACCACGTTTCGCAGGTGGGGCGCGTCATCACCGCAACGGAGTTGGACGACATGACCCACTTCAGATTGGAGGCCACGTCGTTGCCTTCCAACGCCATGACAAACTTATAGGCCAGATGCTCGCGGATGGTCTTTTTGGGCGCCATCCATTCCGGGGGATAGTTGCCCTCGTTTTTCCCTACCACGCCACAGTCGCACAGGCGGCTCCCGTAATATCTTTCCATGAAGGCTTCGCGCACGCGGCTGTGGCGGATTTTCCCTCTGAATATAGCCTTGTCTTTCTTTTGGTCAAAACGCAGACTGTCGTCCACGAAGAGGAAATGCCGCAGCTTGTCTAACTTCAGCACGACTGAGTTCTGGTTATTAGGGCTTAGCAAGCGGCTTTTCACGAGGGCGGGGAAAGGCGGCGTAAAATATACGTCGCCGGGGACGTAGCCGATGCGCAGGCGGGGGTTGAAGTAGCGCATCACGTCTCGCAGGTCGAAGTAGTAAGCTTTGTGGAAAGTGGAGGGGCGGAAAGCGCGGATGCAGCCCAGGAAGTAAAAGTAACGCTGTTCGTGGCGGCGGATGTCCCCGGAAGGAAGGGGAGCGGGAGCAGGCAGCCGGTTGTAGTAGCCTGCGCGGTCGAGGATGTAATCGCGGTCGGGTCTGTTCTCTACCTGGCGCATCAGCTTGCGGGCTTTCAGCCTGAAATACAGCGGAGGAATGCCCATCTTGGCATATCCTTTCAGGAAAAAGAACAGCTTGACGGGTTTCCCGCTTGTCAGTTTATAGAGGAAGCTGTCGCCCATGGCCTTGCATTACGCTACTTTCTTCCACAACTCCAGCGCCGCCGCCACCGTATCGTCCATGTCGGCATAGGTGTATTGCCCCAGCCGCCCGCCGAACAGGGTCTTCTCCTGCGCTTGCGCCAGCTTCTGGTACTCCTTGAACAGGCGCATGTTCCGCTCGTCGTTCACGGGGTAGTAAGGCTCTTTGCCCGGGGCGAATGCGTCGGGGTATTCATAGGTCACCACGGAGTCGGGCTGATGCCCGAACTCGAAGTGCTTGTGTTCGATGACGCGGGTGTAGGGCGTTTCGCCATCGGTGTAGTTCACCACGGCATTGCCTTGGAAGTTTTCCACGCCCTCCAGCAGGCGTTGGTCGAAGCGCAGGCTGCGATACTCCAGGCGCCCGCAAGCATAGTCGAAATAGGCATCGATGCAGCCCGTGTAGAGCACGCGGCCGGCCAGCGCGTCCAGCTCGCTGCGGCGGGCCAGGTAGTCGGTGGAGGTGCGCACCTCTATGCCGTCCAGCAGGGCGCGGGTCAGCACGTTGTAGCCTCCGCGCGGAATGCCCTGGTAGGCATCGTTGAAGTAATTGTTGTCGAAAACGAACCGGAAAGGGACGCGCTTGATGATGAAAGCGGGCAGCTCGGTGGCAGGCCGCCCCCATTGCTTCTCGGTATAGCCCTTGATGAGGCGGGTGTAGATGTCCTCGCCGCAGAGCTTCAGCGCCTGTTCCTCCAAGTTGCGCGGCTCGGCGATGTGCCCATAAGCCCGGCGCTGCTCCGCAATCTTGGCCTGCGCCTCTTCGGGAGTGCGTGCGCCCCACAGCCGGTAGAAAGTGTTCATGTTGAAAGGCAGGTTGTAGAGCTGCCCCCGGTAGTTGGCGACGGGCGAGTTGGTGTAGCGGTTGAACTCGGCAAAGCGGTTGACGTACTGCCACACTTCGCGGTTGTCGGTGTGGAAGATGTGTGCGCCGTACTTGTGGACGTTGATGCCCGCCACGCTTTCGCAGTAGAGGTTCCCGCCTGTTTCGGCTCTCTTTTCCACCACCAGCACACGCTTGCCCGCTTGCCGGGCTTCATGGGCAAAGACGGCCCCGAACAGGCCGCTGCCCACTACAAGGTAATCATATTGTTCCATAATGTATTTCCATACAGGGGTTGCCCCTGGAATTGCGGATTCATGCAGGGGCAAATTTAGCATATTGCATCGGATGCGGAAAGTTTTTGGCTGTAAAAAAGGATTTCCACGCTTTCTTTCCGCAAGCGGAGAGAATAGGCGCGCTTCCTGATGCTTGAAAGCCAACGGGCAGGCCGTGCGTGCACGGAAGCCGGCTCGTATGTGCGCGGGGCACGCTCCATGCACGTGCCGGGCAGGCGGCATGCAGGCACGGGGCGACCGGCGGGTATCCGCGCATTTTTCCCCGCCGCCCTGCGCTATTCCGCCGATTAAGCGTATCTTTGCCCGCGAAAAAAAGGAAATATCGATTCTGTCATGAAGAAATTTACATGCGTGCAGGACATCGGGGATCTGAAGCTTGCACTGGACGAAGCGTTTGAGATTAAGAAAGACCGTTTCAAATACGTGGGGCTGGGCCGCAACAAGACGTTGCTGATGATATTTTTCAACTCCAGCCTGCGCACGCGCCTCAGTACCCAGAAAGCGGCGCTGAACTTGGGCATGAACGTCATTGTGCTCGACATCAACCAAGGCGCGTGGAAACTGGAGACCGAACGCGGCGTGGTGATGGACGGCGACAAGTCCGAACACCTGCTGGAGGCCATCCCCGTGATGGGCTGCTATTGCGACCTCATCGGCGTGCGCTCCTTTGCCCGTTTCGAGAGCCGCGACTACGACTACAACGAGGTGATCCTGAACCAGTTCATCCAATGCTCTGGCCGTCCCGTGTTCTCTATGGAGGCCGCCACCCGGCATCCGTTGCAGAGCTTTGCCGACCTCATCACCATCGAGGAGTACAAGAAGTCGGCTCGCCCCAAGGTGGTCATGACGTGGGCACCCCATCCACGCCCGCTGCCGCAGGCCGTGCCTAACTCGTTTGCCGAATGGATGGACGCCGCCGGCTATGATTTTGTCATCACCCATCCCGAGGGCTACGAGCTTGACCCGAAATTTGTAGGCCGCGCCCGTGTAGAATACGATCAGATGAAAGCCTTTGAAGGCGCCGACTTCGTCTATGCGAAGAACTGGGCTGCCTACACGGGCGGCAACTACGGCCAAATCTTGAATAAAGACCGCAGCTGGACGGTGAGCGGCCGCCAGATGGCAGTGACCAATCATGCTTACTTTATGCACTGCCTGCCCGTGCGCCGCAATATGATTGTGACGGACGATGTGATTGAAAGCCCGCAGAGCATTGTCATCCCCGAAGCCGCCAACCGCGAGATCTCGGCCACGGTGGTGCTGAAGCGGCTGCTGGAGGGAATAAAATAATTGTTCCTTTCCTGCCTGTCAGAGCTTGCGGATGGTGTCCAAAGGCAGCCCGACAAGGCGGGCGATGTCCTCCGGGGAGATGCCTGCGGATTTCATTTTGCGGGCTGTCTGGAGGAGAGCTTCGGCACGACCCTTGGCATGTCCTTCTGCAAGCCCTTCTGCAAGCCCTTTGGCATGCCCGGCAGATTGTCCGGCTTCATATCCTTTGGCATAACCTTTTTTCATTCCGTCTTTGGCGGCGACATTGACGGTAGTTCTTTCGTTGCTGATGATGTCCCAGAATTTGTCATAACCTAACAACTGCGCTTCAGAGAAGGCTGATTCCTCCAACTGACTCATGGCTTTGTTGATGAGAGGGTTCTCTTTCAGGTCATCGGGCACCTCGCTGGTTTTCTCGTTGATTTCGGTCAGATAGCGAAGCCAAAGCACCTGCATCTTTTTGTCGCTATACTTCTTGGGCGTGAACTTGGGCAACTCAATGAAGACAAAACGCATGCCTTCAATCACTTCGCGCGGATTGCCGGTTTCCACAATGCGGAAATCGTGGTAATAGTCATCGGCATCGGAGAAGACATCGTTGAGCAGGTTGAGCGAATAGACAGGTTGCAGCAAGTCGTAGGTAAAGCCTTTCTCTAACTGGCTGACATAAGCCTTGGCCCCGTTGAACAGTACGCGCTGCTTGTAGGCGGAAGTCCAAATCATCTGCATTTCTACAATGAACTGCCGGCCTACGCGGTCGCGGCAACGCACATCGACAATGCTGTCCTTGTGAAGCGGGTTGAAAGGCACCAGTTCCGGGCTGAGGTATTCGAGCCAAGTGATTTCCTCTTCGGAATGCTCAAAGGGGAGCAGGGCATTGAGAAAACTTATCAGCAGGTCGGAATGTTCGCCGAATACTTTCTTGAAAGTAAGGTCGGCCTGTGGGTTAAGGTATTTCATAATTATGCGGTTGATTGGGTGTTGCGTATTTATGTCCTATGCGTGCGGCGTGTCATTCTTCCGTCTCTCGTCCGGCTGCCTGCCAGCCATTGAGACCTGTGGAGAGTTCGTACACTTTATAGCCCTTGCCGCTGAGAATGGCAGCCGCCTTTTTGCTGCGCTTCCCGCTGCGGCAGTAGATGGCCACAGGCTCGTCTTTCTGAAGCAGCGAATCGGCAAAGGCGGCGAAGTGCGCTTCGTCCAGCACGTTGATGTTGATGCTGCCGGGAATGTGCGCTTCGGAATATTCGGCTACGGTGCGCACATCGAGCCGTTGCACTGCGGGGTCGGCAATGAGGTCGGCAAATTCATCGACGGAGAGGCTCTCGAAGTCGCCTCCTTTCTGTTGGCAGGAAAACAGCCCTGCCAGGCACAGGCTGAAGATGGTGAGGATTCTCATAATTCTTGTCGTTTACCGGTTTCTTTCGGAGATTAGGTTTTTGTTTACTAATAATTCATTTCCAACAAGGCCATTCCCTTGTCGGTGTTTATCCGCAGGAAGACATCCAAGCGGCTTATCCCGTTGCTGAGGTAGGGATGGACGGGGATGGAGAGGTAAGCACGCTTCTCGTAGTCCTGCAATTCGTTGGCAGCTTCGTGGTAGAGGGTGAGGTAAACACTACGCCGCGTGCCGCCGGGGGAAACGCGCACGGAGTCTTCCACGAAATGAAACGAGTGGCTTCCCTGCTGGCGCACCAATACCACCACGTTGAGGTAGCCGTATCCCCGCCAATGACTGAGCACTTCGTGGCAGACATCGGTACGGACACCTTTCTCGAAATGCCCGGCAGTGGCGGGCACGGGGGCTATGGCATTAAGTACAGCGTAGAGGCGGACACCTTCAGTGCCGTCATTGGCCGTGACGTGTTCATAATTGCTCACGATGCGGTAGGTGGTGTCGGGGCGGACACGCTTGGAGGTGCGGTCGTCGAGCACGGGCAGTGTGCGGCCGGCATCGGTCACTACCGTGCGGTAGGCGCCATTGGCATCGGTCTCTGCCGTCAGGTATTCGAGCACGGCAGGGGGATAATGGTAATCATCGCCGCAGGCCGTGCATGCCAGCGTCAGCCACAAGGCCAGGAGAGGGTAAGGCAGGTATCGTTTCATAGGCAATGCCGGGCGGAGGGATGTTACAGGCTCATGGCACGCAGGTAGTTGGCGAGCGGGTTGGCGTACATCAAGCAGAGTTTTTCGCGGAGGAAAGCCTCGTCCTTCTTCGGGAGGTCGATAAGAGCCAACCGGCTGTCGATGTATTCCTCGAAGTACCGGCGTTCAGCCCCGGTGTAGTGGGTGGAAAGCTCGTGGGTGCCGGTCAGCAGGTCATGAGCCACGTAGTTGTTGGGGTAGAGGCGGTAGTTGCTGTGGATGGCGCGGTCGATAAGTACCGTGACGTGCCGGAAAAGCTCTATCTTGGAGAGCGTGGGGTCAAGGGCACGCAACTGCCCGTTGATGCAGGCGGCCGCCTGAAAGTGTACCCGTCCTTTGTCGCCCAGCAGGCCGGTGCGCATGTTGAGCAGGTCGTCGGCGGTCGACTTCTTGTAGTCGGGGCAGTCGCGTTTCTGCTGAAGTTCCTTTGCCTTGAGATAGTCGCAGGGGTCGTACTCGCAGGAGATGGCCATCGGCACGATGTTCAGTTCGCAAAGGCGTTCCGCCACGCTGCCTTCGCCTCCCATGGCAAGCATTTTGAGCACGCTCTCCTGGGTATGGTCGCTGGAGTCTTTGGCACGCCCTTCGCGCTGGGCGATCCACACCGACTGGTTTTTCCGCGCAACGGCGTAGTGGATGTAGCGCGACAAGTGTTCCGACGCTTCCAGCATGTGATGCATGGTAAGGGCGCGCTGCACGATGAACGACTTGTTGGCGCGCACCAGTTTCTTAATCCACGGATAGATGAGCAGGTTGTCGCCGATGGCAATCTCCACCGTGTCCATGCCTTGGTCTATGAGCATTATCGAAAGGAAACCCGGGTCGAGGATGATGTCGCGGTGGTTGGTCACGTAGGTGTAGGCATGGCTATGGCCGGGTACGGCGGTATGGTCGAGCGTGACGCCATCGGTGTGCCGGCGGGCGATGTCGTGCAACACGCCGTAGCAGCAGTTAATCTGAAACTCGCGCTTGGTACAGTTTGCGCGCATCAATGCGGCAATCTGTTCGAAAGGCACGCCCGGCATTACCGCACAGGCAGCCTTCCGGAAGCCCGGGTCGGCAATGAGCTCTTCGAAGACGGCGGGAAGTTCTTCGTCGTAATAAGGTCGGATGTCGTCAAATTCGGTCGTCATAATGTCTTGGATTATTTCGTTCGTCTTTATGGCTCAGCCAAGGCTGCGGTTGCCGGTGTAAGCGCGCCACTTGGCCAGCAGCAGCTCCATGTCGTCGGGCAGGGGCGAAATGAAGAACATCTCCCCGCCCGTGTCGGGATGCACAAAGCCCAATGTCATGGCGTGCAAGGCCTGGCGCGGGCAGGCTTCGAAGCAGTTGTTGACGAACTGCTTGTATTTGGCAAAACGGGTGCCGCGCAGGATCTCATGCCCGCCGTAGCGCTCGTCGTTGAAGAGCACGTGCCCGATGTGCTTCATGTGTACCCTGATTTGGTGGGTACGTCCCGTTTCGAGGGTACATTCCACCAGCGTCACGTAGCCCATCCGCTCCAGCACGCAGTAGTGGGTGACGGCATGCCTGCCCTCTCCTTCGGGCAGGACGGCCATCTGCATGCGGTCTTTGGGATTCCGTCCGATGTCGCCCTCGATGGTGCCTTCGTCTTGCTCCACGTTCCCCCACACTAAGGCGCGGTAACTCCGCTTGGTGGCCTTGCGGAAGAACTGGTTGCCCAGATTGGTCTTGGCATCGGGTGTCTTGGCCACTACCAGCAGGCCGCTCGTGTCTTTGTCGATGCGGTGCACCAGTCCCACGTGAGGGTCGTTGGCATCATAGCCGGGCACGTCTTTCATGTGCCACGCCAAGGCGTTGACCAGCGTGCCGTTGTAGTTGCCGTGGCCGGGGTGGACTACCATTCCCGCCGGCTTGTTCACCACCAGCAGGCAGCTGTCTTCGTACACAATATCAAGAGGAATGTCCTCGGGTATGATTTCGTTTTCGTAGCGCGGGCGGTCCAGCACGAGGGTGATGACATCCGACGGCTTCACCTTGTAACTGCTTTTCACGGGGCGGCCGTTGGCCCTGATGAACCCCGCATCGGCTGCTTTCTGGATGCGGTTGCGCGAAGCATTGGCTATCCGGTCGAAGAGGAACTTGTCCACCCGGAGCGTTTCCTGCCCGCGGTCTGCCACAACGCGGAAGTGCTCGTAGAGGCGCGACTCGTCGTTCACGGGTTCAATATCGTCCAGGTCGTCTTCCATGCCATATTTGGTATCCTGCCCGTCCATGTCCCTCCTCTCCTCCTGCTTAAAACCACGAGTTGCTTTCGTCTTCCTCTTTCACGGCCTTTGCGGGAGCTTGCTTCGGCTCCGTGGGGGCGACGGTCTCCGTCGTGTCGTCCGGGGAAGCGTACCCTTCCCCATCGCCGTTGCCCACCACCAGCACGAGGGCGGCTCCCGTAGGCACTTGTTCATCATACTGCAACAGGCGGCCGTTATATTTCACGCCATACACCCAGTCCTTTTCGCCGCGCACGGTGTCGATGGCCGCCAGTTTGAAACCTGCCGCCAGCAGACGGGCTTCCGCCTGCCGCAGCGAGCTGTTGTCGGCCACGTCGGGCACGGCCTTGGGGGGGATGTTCCGCGTGTTGATAGTGAGGTAGATGATGCGTCCTTCCTTCACCTTTTGTCCCTCGTCGGGGTGCACGTCGATGATGCTGCCGGGCGCCAGCTCCTTGTGGTAGGCGGAGTCCGCCACTTGGCAGGCCAGCCCGCAGGAGCGGAACTTGTCTTCAGCCTGGCGGACGCTCAAGCCTTTCACGCTTGGCACCGCTACGGCCTGCCCGTGCCGGGTATAGACATCCAGCCACCGCATGACGCCGAACATCATGCCACCCAGAACCACGGCCATAGCCAGCAGGTTGAGCCAGAAGTAGCGGTTGGCGCGGAAAGAAAAAAAGTCTTTTAAGGTCATAAAGCTTTCTTTTGCTTTCTATCCTACGGGAAGAATATGGTTTATGGGGCAAAGATAGTAATTAAAAATGAGAAAGCAGGCAAAACACGGCGATAATGCTGTCGGGAAGCAATTCAGGCATGAATCCGGGATAAGAAAAACCGCCGTAGGAACCGCAGGGCAGGAGATGCCCGCGCCGCGTTTCCTCCATGCCTGTGCGGCGCTTCCGCCGTACTGCACTGCCCGCGCCCCGCGCGTGCATGGAGGATTCCCATACGGAGGGCGGCAGCCCCCTTGTCCCCGGGCTTACGCGGCTTAGGGCGAAAGCTCCCGATAAAAACAGCCCTGCCCCTTTATGTTCGGGGCGCGGCCGGCCGCCTATTCCAAATTAAATAAGTACTTTTGCAGCAAGAATGTTTAATGGCTTACATATAAAATGGCAAAGGCAAAACCTTTCATCAAGTGGGTAGGCGGGAAAGGCCGGCTCGCCGGACAACTCGGAGCATTGCTCCCTGCTGACTTTGCAGAGAGGGAAAATGTCACTTACATAGAGCCTTTCGTGGGCGGGGGAGCCATGCTCTTCTATATGCTGCAGGCCTATCCGAACATAAAGTCAGCTGTCATAAATGACATTAACCCGGATCTGATGGACTGTTACCAGGCGGTGAGGGACAATCCTGCCGGATTGGTTAAGTCCCTTGAGGCAATCCAGTCTTCCTATTATGCCCTGCATACGGAAAGCGAGCGCAAGGAGTTTTTCCTGCGGCAACGCGAGCGGTTCAATGCCAAGCCGTTGGGCAGGATAGAAAACGCCACCTTGTTCTTCTTCCTGAACAGGACGTGTTTCAATGGGCTGTATAGAGTGAACAAGGCGGGTAAGTTCAACGTCCCGTTCGGGAAATACGCTTCGCCTGCCATTTGCGATGCAGAAACCATCTATGCCGACAGCAGGCTCTTGCAGAAGGTGGAAATCATGGCGGGGGACTTTGAACAGACTTTCGCGAAGATAAGCGGGAATGCTTTTTTCTATTTGGATCCGCCTTACCGCCCGCTCAGTGCCACCTCAAGTTTCAACGATTATGCCAAGGAAGGCTTTGATGACGATGCCCAAATCCGTTTGAAGCGCTTCTGCGACAGGCTGGATGAATGCGGAGTGGATTTTATGCTCAGCAATTCCGATTGCTTGGGCAAAGACGGG
>CAYSIQ010000038.1:0-18579 GCA_964431195.1 uncultured Bacteroides sp. | reverse complement strand
CCGTGGAAGGTATGCGGATCAAAGAGGAGGGGAAGGATGTCTGGATCTGCGTCAGCTTCCGGCATATCGATAAATTCGTGTATGAGAAAGGGCATAGCTATGAACTGCGTGTGAAGAAAACGACGTATGCGAATCCTCCTGCTGATGGAGGATCCTCTTCGTATGAACTTATAAGCATAGAAAGTGATGAATATGTCGGGAAAGATGCCGCCAAATGACAGAAAAAGCATAGCGTTAAAGAATAAATAATTGTAGGTATCGCATTGATGATTCAAAAGTTATTCGTATCTTCGCCGCCCAAAAGCGTGCCGCTTTTAGCTGGCATGGGATATAAAACAATAATATAAACTAAATACGATTAGAAAATGCCTACAATTCAGCAATTAGTAAGGAAAGGGCGCGTCACGCTGGCGGAGAAAAGCAAGTCTCCGGCGTTGGACGGCTGCCCTCAAAGGCGAGGCGTTTGCGTGAGGGTGTACACAACCACTCCGAAAAAGCCGAATTCAGCTATGCGCAAGGTAGCTCGTGTGCGATTGACTAACGGTAAGGAGGTGAACTCCTACATTCCGGGCGAAGGGCACAACCTTCAGGAGCACAGCATCGTGCTGGTGCGCGGCGGCCGTGTGAAAGACCTGCCGGGCGTCCGTTACCACATCGTCCGTGGAACGTTGGATACGGCCGGCGTCGCCGGGCGCACGCAGCGCCGTTCCAAGTATGGAGCCAAGCGCCCCAAGCCGGGCCAGGCTCCTGCCAAGAAGAAATAAGCCAGTGTGATGCCGAGAGTGAGAAAAACAGTAAGATATAGGATTAAAAGCTAACCATTCACGTTTTGGTTTTTTGGAGATGCGAAGGTTGAGTAAATCCTCCGGAGGGAGGGTTGAAGATGACAGAAGTAACAGCCAAGAACGAAAACATTATTCGTAACAAGACAAATGAGAAAAGCAAAACCCAAGAAACGTGTTATCCTGCCGGATCCCGTTTTCAATGATGTGAAAGTTTCCAAGTTCGTCAACCACTTGATGTACGATGGCAAGAAGAGCATTTCGTATAGAATCTTCTACGCCGCGCTGGATGCGGTAAAGAACAAGATGCAGAACGAAGAGCTTTCCGTCCTCGAGATCTGGAAGAAAGCGTTGGATAACGTAACCCCGCAAGTGGAAGTGAAGTCGCGCCGTGTAGGCGGAGCCACTTTCCAAGTCCCTACCGAAATCCGCCCCAGCCGCAAGGAGTCAATCTCCATGAAGAATTTGATTGCTTA
Organism: uncultured Bacteroides sp.; assembly: GCA_964431195.1. GTDB lineage: Bacteria > Bacteroidota > Bacteroidia > Bacteroidales > Bacteroidaceae > Bacteroides. The sequence goes on along the minus strand of CAYSIQ010000038.1, from coordinate 17,321 downwards.
TGCCCGTAAGCGCGGAGGCAAGTCGATGGCCGAAAAGCTGGCCGCCGAAATCATGGACGCGTACAACGGGCAAGGCGGTGCATTCAAGCGGAAGGAAGACATGCACAAGATGGCCGAGGCTAACCGTGCGTTTGCTCATTTCAGATTCTAATGCATTTAGATTAGGGATTGAGCTAATAGAATTAGGGAAATAATGGCAAGACAAGATTTACATTTGACACGCAACATCGGCATCATGGCTCACATTGATGCCGGCAAGACGACGACTTCTGAACGTATCCTCTACTATACGGGCTTGACTCACAAAATCGGCGAAGTGCATGACGGCGCCGCCACGATGGACTGGATGGCGCAGGAGCAGGAACGGGGCATCACGATTACTTCGGCTGCCACTACGACGTATTGGAACTACGCCGGGAATAAATATAAAATCAACCTGATTGACACTCCGGGGCACGTGGACTTCACGGCCGAAGTGGAACGCTCGTTGCGCGTGCTCGACGGCGCCGTGGCTACCTACTGCGCCGTGGGCGGCGTGGAGCCCCAATCGGAAACGGTTTGGCACCAAGCAGACAAGTATAACGTTCCCCGCATCGGTTATGTGAACAAGATGGATCGCTCGGGCGCAGACTTCTTTGAGGTGGTGCGCCAGATGAAAGAGATCCTCGGCGCGAATCCCTGCCCTGTGGTTATCCCCATCGGCGCGGAAGAGAACTTCAAGGGGGTGGTTGACCTCATCCGGATGAAAGCTATCCTGTGGCACGACGAGACCTTGGGCGCAGACTACGATATGGAGGAAATCCCTGCCAACCTGCAGGCCGAAGCCGAAGAATGGCGTGGCAAAATGCTCGAAAAGGCGGCAGAGTTTGACGATGCGGTAATGGAGAAGTATTTTGATGACCTTTCCACCATCACCGAAGAGGAAATCGTGCGCGCGCTGCGTGCCGGCACGCTGAAAATGAAAGTCGTCCCCATGCTTTGCGGCTCTTCGTTCAAGAACAAGGGCGTGCAGACGTTGCTTGACTACGTTTGCGCTTTCCTGCCGTCGCCGCTGGATACGCCCAACATCGTTGGCACGAACCCCGCTACCGGCGAAGAGGAAGACCGCAAGCCTGATGAGGACGAAAAGACGGCCGCTTTGGCCTTTAAGATTGCCACTGACCCTTATGTAGGCCGCCTGACATTCTTCCGCGTTTATTCGGGTAAGGTTGAAACAGGCTCTTATATCTACAACAGCCGTTCAGGGAAGAAAGAACGTGTTTCGCGCCTCTTCCAGATGCACTCCAACAAGCAGAATCCCGTGGAAGTCGTATCGGCCGGCGACATCGGCGCGGGGGTGGGCTTCAAGGATATCCGCACGGGCGACACATTGTGCGAAGAAACAGCGCCTATCGTGTTGGAGTCCATGGACTTCCCCGACCCCGTCATCGGCATCGCCGTGGAGCCTAAGACGCAGAAAGATATGGAGAAGCTGGCCAACGGATTGGCCAAGCTGGCCGAAGAAGACCCCACGTTTACCGTCCGCACCGACGAGCAGACAGGGCAAACCGTCATCTCGGGTATGGGCGAGTTGCATCTGGATATCATCCTTGACCGCCTGAAACGCGAGTTCAAGGTAGAATGCAACCAAGGCAAACCCCAGGTTAACTACAAGGAAGCTATCACGAAGACCGTCAACTTGCGCGAAGTTTACAAGAAACAGTCCGGCGGTCGCGGCAAGTTTGCCGATATCATTGTTAACGTGGGCCCGGTGGATGAAGACTACACGGAAGGCGGCCTTCAGTTCATCAACGAAGTGACCGGAGGCAACATTCCTAAGGAGTTCATTCCTTCCGTGCAGAAAGGCTTCCAGACAGCCATGAAGAATGGCGTGCTGGCAGGCTTCCCGTTGGATTCGCTGAAAGTGACGCTGCTGGATGGTTCTTTCCACCCGGTAGATTCCGACCAGCTTTCGTTTGAAATCTGTGCCATCCAAGCTTATAAGAATGCTTGCTCCAAGGCAGGCCCCGTGCTGATGGAACCTATCATGCGTTTGGAGGTTGTAACTCCTGAAGAGAACATGGGCGACGTTATCGGCGACTTGAACAAGCGTCGCGGCCAGGTGAGCGGCATGGAATCGAGCCGTTCGGGCGCCCGCATCGTGAAGGCGATGGTTCCGCTGGCGGAAATGTTCGGCTACGTGACGGCTTTGCGTACCATCACTTCGGGACGCGCCACTTCCTCCATGAGCTATGACCACCATGCACAAGTGTCGACCTCTATCGCCAAGGCCGTGCTTGAGGAGGTGAAAGGACGTGCCGATTTGCTTTAATGCAACCATAGGAATGAATGAAAGGCCGCAGGTTAGCGTATGACTCTTAACATGTGGGGCTTTCCATGAGATAACCAGTTTAACAGAACAAAGAAATGAGTCAGAAAATTAGAATTAAATTGAAATCTTACGACCACAGCTTGGTTGACAAGTCAGCCGAGAAGATTGTGAGGACAGTAAAGGCTACCGGCGCTATCGTGAGCGGGCCGATACCTCTGCCTACCCACAAGCGCATCTTCACAGTAAACCGTTCGACATTTGTTAACAAGAAGTCGCGTGAACAATTCGAGCTCTCTTCCTACAAGAGGTTAATCGACATCTACAGCTCAACGGCCAAGACGGTGGATGCGCTGATGAAGCTTGAGCTGCCCAGCGGCGTGGAAGTGGAAATCAAAGTGTAAAAGAGTACGTATTAAAAAGTGAAGTGAAATGCCAGGATTATTAGGGAAAAAAATCGGAATGACATCCGTTTTCAGTGCCGAGGGCAAGAATGTGCCATGCACTGTTATCGAAGCAGGTCCTTGTGTCGTTACTCAAGTGAAAACCGTTGAAAAGGATGGCTATGCAGCCGTCCAGTTAGGCTTCCAGGACAAGAAAGAGAAGCACACGACGAAGCCCTTGATGGGCCATTTCAAGAAAGCCGGCGTAACGCCCAAGAAACACTTGGCTGAATTCAAAGGATTTGATACGGAACTGAATTTGGGCGATACGTTGACCGTAGAGCTTTTCAATGATGCAGTTTTCGTTGATGTGGTAGGTACGTCTAAAGGCAAAGGCTTCCAAGGCGTAGTGAAGAGGCATGGTTTTGGCGGTGTGGGGCAGACCACTCACGGCCAGCACAACCGCGCCCGCAAGCCGGGTTCTATCGGTGCATGTTCTTATCCTGCAAAGGTGTTCAAGGGCATGCGCATGGGTGGCCAGCTTGGCGGCGACAGAGTGACTGTCCAAAACCTGCAAGTATTAAAGGTAATCGCTGAGCACAACCTTCTTTTGCTTAAAGGTTCTGTTCCCGGTTGCAATGGTTCAATCGTTTTAATTGAGAAATAATGGAAGTCAGCGTATATAACATCAAAGGTGAAGACACGGGAAGAAAGGTTACGTTGAACGAATCTATCTTCGGAATTGAGCCGAATGACCATGCCATTTATTTGGCTGTAAAGCAATTTATGGCTAACCAGCGTCAGGGTACACACAAGTCTAAGGAAAGAAGTGAGGTCAGTGGCTCAACCCGTAAAATCGGCCGTCAGAAAGGCGGCGGGGGCGCACGTCGCGGTGACATAAATTCTCCGTTGTTGAGAGGCGGCGGGCGCGCATTCGGCCCAAGGCCAAGAGATTATTCTTTCAAGCTGAACAAGAAAGTGAAAGATCTGGCACGCAAGTCTGCCCTGTCCTACAAAGCACAGGACAACGCCATCATTGTGGTGGAGGACTTCACATTAGCGGCTCCCAGAACAAAGAGCTTCGTTGAATTGATAAATAATCTTAAAGTTTCTGGCAAGAAGCTACTCTTCGTAATGCCGGAATCAAATAAAAACGTATATTTGTCAGCTCGTAATTTGAAGAATGCCAACGTGCAAGATATTTCCGGCCTAAATACCTACCGCGTATTGGATGCTAGTGTCTTGATGCTTACGGAACGTGCTCTTACAGCAATTGATAATATCATAAAGTAAAGGAGACCATAGAAGATGGGATACATAATAAAGCCGTTAGTGACTGAAAAGATGACGGGCATCACGGACAAGATGAACAACCGTTTTGGCTTTGTAGTTCGCCCCAAGGCAAACAAGCTGCAAATCAAAGATGAAGTGGAAGCTTTGTACAATGTGAGCGTTGTCGATGTGAATACGATGCGCTACCAAGGCAAGAGCAAGAGCCGTTATACCCGTGGAGGCATTATCAAAGGCCGTACCAATGCCTACAAGAAGGCTATTGTTACGCTGAAAGAAGGGGATACGATTGATTTCTATAGTAATATTTAATAAGGAATGGCAGTACGTAAATTTAAGCCCATAACACCGGGGCAAAGGCATAAGATTATTGGTACTTTTGAAGAGATTACTGCGCGGGTACCAGAAAAGTCTCTTGTATTTGGTTGTAAGTCATCAGGCGGCCGCAACAATCAGGGCAAGATGACGATGCGCTACATCGGTGGTGGTCACCGCAAGGTGATCCGCATAGTGGATTTCAAAAGAAATAAAGACGGTGTGCCTGCAGTCGTTAAGACCATTGAATACGATCCGAACCGTTCGGCCCGTATAGCTCTGTTGTTTTACGCTGACGGTGAAAAGCGTTATATCATTGCTCCCAATGGATTGCAAGTTGGCATGACAGTGATGTCGGGTGAGAATGCAGCTCCCGAAGTGGGCAATGCGCTCCCTCTCGCAAGCATTCCTGTTGGTACTGTGATTCATAACATTGAACTGCGTCCTGGTCAAGGTGCTGCTTTGGTTCGTTCGGCCGGTAACTTTGCACAACTCACTTCGCGAGAAGGTAAGTATTGTGTCATCAAGTTGCCTTCGGGTGAAGTCCGTCAGATTCTCAGTGCTTGCAAGGCTACGATTGGTAGCGTAGGCAACTCGGATCACGGATTGGAAAGTTCCGGTAAGGCAGGCCGTTCTCGTTGGCTGGGTCGTCGCCCGCGCAACCGTGGCGTTGTGATGAACCCTGTAGATCACCCGATGGGTGGTGGCGAAGGACGTGCTTCAGGCGGTCATCCGCGGTCTCGCAAGGGATTGTATGCTAAGGGACTCAAAACGAGGGCTCCGAAGAAACAATCTTCTAAATACATCATAGAAAGAAGAAAGAAGTAACTTGATTAATTGAGAAATTATTATGAGTCGATCATTAAAAAAAGGCCCGTACATCAATGTCAAACTTGAAAACAAAGTACTTGCCATGAATGAATCCGGCAAGAAAGCTGTGGTTAAGACATGGGCCAGAGCCTCAATGATTTCGCCTGATTTTGTGGGTCATACGATTGCAGTTCACAATGGAAATAAGTTTATCCCTGTGTATATTACCGAAAACATGGTCGGGCACAAGCTGGGGGAGTTTGCTCCCACTCGCACTTTTAGAGGGCATGCCGGTAACAGAAAGAAATAAACCAGAATTTGTTATCTGAAATAAAAAGTAATAGATATAATGGGAGCAAGAAAGAAATTAGCGGCTGAAAAGAGAAAAGAAAACCTTAAGGCCATGTATTTTGCAAAGTTGCAGAATGTCCCTACTTCCCCCCGCAAGATGCGTCTCGTGGTTGATATGGTGCGTGGGATGGAAGTAAACAGAGCACTCGGCGTATTGAGATTTTCAGGCAAGGAAGCTGCCGCAAGAGTGGAAAAATTGCTTCGTTCTGCAATTAACAATTGGGAGCAGAAGAACGAACGTAAAGCGGAAAATGGCGAATTGTTCATAACCAAGATTTTTGTTGATGAAGGCGTTACGCTCAAGCGTATGAGGCCCGCTCCCCAAGGTAGAGGTTATAGGATTCGCAAACGTTCGAACCATGTAACGTTATTCGTTGATTCTAAAAGTAATAACGAAGATCAAAATTAAGGTATAAATGGGACAAAAAGTTAATCCGATAAGTAACCGTTTAGGAATCATCAGAGGTTGGGATTCCAATTGGTACGGTGGAAAGAATTACGGTGATTCTCTGCTGGAAGATAGCAAGATTCGTAAGTATCTGAACGCTCGTCTTTCCAAAGCCAGCGTTTCGAGAATAGTTATCGAGCGCACGCTGAAGCTGGTGACTATTACCGTTTGTACCGCGCGTCCGGGCATCATTATTGGTAAAGGTGGTCAGGAAGTTGACAAGTTGAAAGAAGAGTTGAAGAAGATTACCGATAAGGATATTCAGATTAATATCTTCGAAGTGAAAAGGCCTGAGTTGGATGCTGTGATTGTAGCTAACAACATAGCTCGCCAGGTTGAAGGCAAGATAGCATACCGCCGCGCCATCAAGATGGCTATCGCCAACACGATGCGCATAGGCGCGGAAGGCATTAAAGTCCAGATTTCAGGACGTTTAAATGGAGCTGAGATAGCGCGTTCTGAAATGTATAAGGAGGGTAGGACTCCGTTGCATACGTTTAGAGCCGACATTGATTATTGCCATGCGGAAGCTTTGACAAAAGTAGGCCTTCTCGGCATTAAAGTTTGGATTTGCAGAGGTGAAGTGTATGGGGAGAAAGATTTGGCTCCTAACTTTACGCAGGCCAAAGAGAGCCCTCGCGGCAATGGTGGCAGAAACTTCAAAAGAAAGAGAAATAACAATCGCTAACGAATTTGATTTTTAGGAATTATGTTACAACCCAAAAAAACAAAATTCAGAAGACAACAGAAAGGCCGTCAAAAAGGCAATGCCCAACGTGGGAACCAACTGGCTTTCGGGTCGTTTGGCATCAAAGCCTTGGAGACTAAATGGATTACTGGCCGTCAGATTGAAGCTGCTCGTGTGGCAGTGACAAGATATATGCAACGTCAGGGGCAAATTTGGATTCGCATTTTCCCCGACAAGCCTATCACCAAGAAACCTGCTGATGTCCGTATGGGTAAAGGCAAAGGTAATCCCGAAGGCTTCGTAGCTCCTGTGACCCCTGGCAGAATTATTATTGAGGCTGAGGGGGTTTCCTACGAAGTCGCCAAGGAAGCCCTACGTTTGGCTGCACAGAAGCTTCCCATTACGACTAAATTTGTAGTGAGACGTGACTATGATATTCAAAACTCAAATGCGTAAGAAGTATGAAGATTGCAGAAATTAGAGAAATGTCTACCGCTGATTTGCGTGAACGTGTAGCGGCTGAGAAAGTCCGTTACAATCAGATGATTCTCAATCATTCGATTTCCCCGTTGGACAATCCTGCGCAAATCAAGCAATTACGTAGGACTATTGCGCGCATGTTGACTGAACTGCACCAACGTGAATCTAATAATAACAAGGGGTGATGGAAACAAGAAATTTAAGGAAAGAAAGGATGGGTGTGGTGGTGAGCACTAAGATGGATAAGACTATCACAGTTGCAGCCAAATTTAAGGAGATGCACCCTATTTACGGAAAGTTCGTCAGCAAGACGAAAAAATACCATGCTCATGATGAAAAGAACGAGTGCCACGTGGGCGACACGGTGCGTATCATGGAGACTCGTCCGTTGAGCAAGACCAAGAGATGGAGATTAGTAGAAATCATTGAAAGAGCTAAGTAATTATGATACAAGCGGAATCCAGACTGACAGTATGCGATAACAGCGGAGCCAAGGAGGCTCTGTGCATTCGTGTTTTGGGAGGTACAGGTCGTCGTTATGCTTCGGTAGGGGATGTGATTGTCGTTTCTGTTAAGAGCGTAATCCCCTCAAGTGATATTAAAAAAGGTACTGTGTCAAAAGCATTGATTGTGCGTACGAAAAAAGAAATCCGTCGTCTTGATGGCTCATATATTCGTTTTGATGATAATGCTTGCGTGTTGTTGAATAATGCAGGTGAGATTAGAGGTAGCCGTATTTTTGGTCCCGTTGCCCGGGAATTGCGTGCCACCAATATGAAAGTTGTTTCACTCGCTCCTGAGGTGCTTTAATTTTGTAAAGGAATCTAAGTAATGAGTAAGTTACATATTAAGAAAGGTGATACAGTTTATGTAAATGCCGGTGAAGATAAGGGTAAGACAGGCCGTGTGTTGAAAGTCCTTGTTGACAAGAATCGTGCCATAGTAGAAGGAGTCAACATGGTATCAAAGAGTATGAAGCCTAGTGCGAAGCACCCTCAAGGTGGCATCATGAAGCAAGAAGCTCCCATCCATTTGTCTAATTTGAACCCAGTTGACCCGAAGACGGGCAAGCCGACCCGTATCGGTAGAAAGAGAAATGCTGAGGGCATTTTAGTGCGTTATTCTAAAAGATCAGGGGAGGAGATTAAGTGATGGGCAATACTGCAAACCTTAAGAAAGAATATGCGGAGCGCATTGCCCCTGCATTGAAATCGCAATTCCAATATTCTTCTACCATGCAGATCCCTAAGCTCAAGAAGATTGTCATTAATCAAGGCTTGGGCATGGCTGTCAATGATAAGAAGATTATTGATGTCGCCGTCAACGAGTTGACGGCCATTACCGGCCAGAAAGCAGTAGCCACAGTATCTCGTAAGGATATTGCAAACTTTAAGTTACGTAAGAAAATGCCCATCGGCGTGATGGTAACGTTGCGCCGTGAGAGAATGTATGAATTCTTGGAGAAACTGATTCGTGTGGCTCTCCCCCGTATCCGCGACTTCAAAGGCATTGAAAGCAAGTTTGACGGTAGAGGAAACTATACGCTCGGCATTCAAGAGCAGATCATCTTCCCCGAAATCAACATTGACAGCATTACTCACATTATGGGTATGAATATTACTTTCGTTACGTCTGCTAAGACTGACGAAGAGGGATATGCTTTGCTCAAGGAATTCGGTTTACCATTTAAGAATGCAAAATAAAGGTTGATGATATGGCAAAGGAATCAATGAAAGCGCGTGAGATAAGACGTGCCAAGTTAGTAGCCAAGTATGCCGAAAAAAGAGCGGCACTGAAGAAAATTGTCAGGACAGGTTCACCTGTTGAAGCTTACGAAGCTGCTCGGAAGTTGCAGATGCTGCCCAAGAATGCTAATCCCATCCGTTTGCACAACCGTTGCAAGTTGACGGGGCGTCCTAAGGGTTACATTCGTTTGTTCGGCATTTCCAGGATTCAGTTCCGCGAAATGGCTTCTAATGGCCTTATTCCAGGCGTAAAGAAGGCAAGTTGGTAAAATAGTGTTTTTTTAAATATTGTCAGGGTAGTCCTGATTAATTTAATTTAATTTAATTTTATGACTGATCCAATAGCAGATTATTTGACAAGGTTGCGGAATGCCATTCAGGCAAAGCACAGAGTGGTGGAAGTCCCTGCCTCAAACTTGAAAAAAGAAATTACCAAAATTCTTTTTGAAAAGGGTTACATTCTTAATTATAAGTTTACGGAAGATGGTGTTCAAGGCACCATTAAGGTCGCTTTGAAGTATGATCCGTTAAGCAAGGTGAATGCTATCAAAAAACTTGTGAGAATTTCATCTCCAGGTTTGCGTAAATACACCGGCTACAAGAATATGCCGCGTGTTATCAATGGTTTAGGCATTGCCATTATCTCGACTTCCAAAGGCGTTATGACTGACAAGGAAGCTGCTGAACTCAAAATTGGCGGTGAGGTGTTGTGTTATGTTTATTAATGTGTAGGAGGAATCAGCTATGTCAAGAATAGGTAAATTACCCGTTAGCATTCCCGCTGGCGTAACTGTGTCGCTGAGCAATGATGTCGTTACAGTGAAAGGGCCAAAAGGCGAGTTGAGCCAGTATGTAAATCCTGCTATCAGTGTTACCATCAAGGATGGTCACGTGGCTTTAGCGGAGAAAGAAGATGCCATGTTGGATAACCCCAAGCAGAAACACGCTTTCCATGGTTTGTACCGTGCATTAATTCATAACATGGTCGTGGGTGTGTCTCAAGGCTATAAGAAAGAGTTGGAACTCGTGGGCGTAGGTTATCGCGCGTCCAGCCAAGGCAACATCCTTGAGTTGGCTTTGGGCTATACACATAATATCTTCATCCAGTTGCCCCCCGAAATCAAGGTTGAAACCAAGTCTGAAAGGAATAAAAATCCGCTTATTCTCTTGGAGTCATGTGATAAGCAGCTGCTCGGTCAAGTTTGCTCCAAAATACGTTCTTTCCGTAAACCCGAACCTTATAAGGGCAAAGGCATCAAGTTTGTTGGCGAAATTATTCGTAGAAAGTCTGGTAAATCAGCTAGTGCTAAATAAATTTTAATATGAGAATATTATGATAGCAAAAAAAATAGAAAGACGAATCAAGATCAAATATAGAATACGCAACAAAATAACGGGTACCGCAATGCGTCCTCGTATGACAGTATTCCGGAGCAACAAACAAATTTATGTGCAGCTCATTGACGATCTGGCAGGCAGAACGCTGGCAGCCGTTTCTTCTTTGGGTATAACCGAGAAGATGACCAAGACAGAACAAGCCGCGAAAGTGGGTGAACTGATTGCTAAGAAGGCTCAAGAGGCAGGCATTACTACTGTTGTTTTCGACCGTAATGGTTACTTGTATCATGGGAGAGTGAAAGAAGTGGCTGATGCCGCTCGTAACGGTGGTCTTAAATTTTAATCATCATGGCAGAATTTAATAATAGAGTAAGAAACACAAGCGATATTGAGCTTAAAGATAGATTGGTCGCCATTAACCGTGTAACGAAAGTGACTAAAGGTGGCAGAACTTTTAGTTTCTCCGCTATTGTGGTAGTGGGTAACGAAGAAAACATTATTGGTTACGGTTTGGGTAAGGCTGGTGAGGTGACTGCCGCTATCGCCAAAGGTGTGGAAGCCGCCAAAAAGAATTTGATTAAGGTTTCCGTACTGAAAGGCACTGTACCTCATGAACAATCTGCCAAATTTGGTGGTGCCGAGGTATTTGTTAAGCCTGCATCCCAAGGCACGGGTGTTGTGGCGGGTGGTGCAATGCGCGCCGTGTTTGAGAGCGTTGGCATTACCGATGTGTTGGCTAAGTCCAAAGGCTCTTCCAACCCCCACAATTTGGTGAAAGCTACAATTTTGGCTTTGAGTGAAATGCGTGATGCACGCATGGTCGCCCAAAATCGAGGCATAAGTCTTGAAAAAGTTTTTAAAGGATAAGGAGGATGAATATGGCAACGATTAAGATAAAGCAAACGAAAAGTAGAATAGGTGCCCCTAAGGATCAGAAAAGGACTTTGGATGCGCTGGGGCTCCGTAAGATGAATCATGTGGTCGAGCATGAATCTAATCCATCTATTTTGGGTATGGTGAATAAGGTTAAGCATTTGGTTGTCATTTTGAAGTAATTTATTTGTTGAATAGAAATCAAATTACAATATGGACTTGAGTATTTTAAAACCTGCAGAGGGTTCCACTAAGACCCGTAAGAGAATTGGTCGAGGTCCCGGATCCGGTTTGGGCGGCACTTCCACTAGAGGCCATAAAGGGGCCAAATCAAGATCCGGGTACTCTAATAAAATTGGTTTTGAAGGTGGTCAGATGCCTCTCCAGCGTCGTGTACCTAAGTTTGGCTTCAAGAACATCAACCGTGTTGAATACAAAGCCATCAATTTGGGCACAATACAGAAGTTGGCAGAAGCTAAGAACTTGCAGACTGTCGGCATTGAGGACTTCATTGTAGCGGGTCTCGCATCGTCAAAGCAATTGGTGAAAGTTTTAGGTAATGGTTCTTTGACGGCTAAGTTGAATGTGCAGGCTCATGCTTTCTCGCAGACGGCCATCACTGCCATTGAAGCTACTGGCGGACAAGTAGTAAAACTCTGATTCCATGAGAAAGACTATTGAAACATTAAAGAATATATGGAACATTGAGGATTTGCGTCAACGAATTCTCATAACTGTATTGTTTGTGGCAATTTACCGTTTAGGTTCGTATGTCGTTTTGCCGGGTATTAACCCGTCAATGCTAACGCAATTGCATCAACAGACAAGTGAGGGTCTTTTAGCCTTGTTGAACATGTTTTCTGGAGGCGCATTCTCCAACGCGTCAATCTTTGCTTTGGGAATCATGCCATATATCTCGGCCTCTATTGTGATCCAGTTGTTGGGGATTGCCGTTCCTTACTTCCAGAAGTTGCAACGTGAAGGTGAGAGTGGACGTAGAAAAATGAATCAGTATACTCGTTATCTGACGGTTTTCATCCTTATTTTTCAAGCTCCCTCCTATTTGATCAATCTTAAAATGCAGGCTGGCCCTTCTTTAAGTGCTTCATTAGATTGGACTTTGTTTATTGTTTTTTCCACCATCACTTTGGCGGGAGGGAGTATGTTTATTTTATGGCTTGGCGAGCGAATTACAGACAAGGGCATTGGCAATGGCATTTCTTTGATTATCATGGTGGGTATCATTGCACGCCTGCCGCAATCGCTCTTCCAGGAACTAGTGTCCCGTATGACCGACAAGACAGGTGGCCTGATTATGTTCTTGATTGAACTGATTGTTTTGCTGGTGGTTATTGCATTTGCAATCCTCTTGGTACAAGGCACCCGCAAGATTCCCGTACAGTATGCGAAGAAGATTGTAGGGAACAAGCAATACGGCGGTGCGCGCCAATACATCCCTCTCAAAGTGAATGCCGCCAACGTGATGCCTATCATCTTTGCACAGGCCATCATGTTTATCCCTATCACTTTGGTCGGTTTTTCTAATTTGCAGAATGCAAGCGGTTTCGTGCAGGCATTGACCGATCATAGGAGTTTTTGGTATAATTTGATATTTGCAGTGCTGATTATATTGTTTACGTATTTCTATACTGCAATAACTATCAATCCTACTCAAATGGCCGAAGACATGAAGCGTAACAACGGGTTCATTCCCGGCATCAAACCTGGAAAGCAAACGGCTGAGTATATTGATGTGATTATGTCTCGCATCACCTTACCCGGTTCTTTCTTTTTGGCATTGGTCGCTATCATGCCTGCATTTGCCGGCATATTTGGGGTACAGGCCGAATTCGCCCAATTCTTTGGCGGAACATCTTTGTTGATTTTAGTAGGTGTGGTTCTAGATACGCTTCAGCAGGTAGAAAGCCATTTGTTGATGAGGCACTATGACGGTTTGTTGAAAGTTGGGCGCATCAAAGGCCGTAATGCAAATATAGCTGCTTATTAAATCTTGAAATACATGATATTTCTTAAGACTGATGATGAAATAGAACTGCTGCGTCAAAGCAATCTCCTTGTGGCTAAAACTTTGGCGGAAGTTGCCAAGTTGATCAAGCCGGGGGTGACGACGGAACAACTTGATAAAGTGGCTGAAGAGTTTATTCGCGACAATGGCGCAATTCCCACTTTCAAGGGTTTCCCTAATCCTTATGGCGATCCGTTCCCCGCATCTATTTGCACTTCGGTAAATGAGGAGGTGGTGCACGGTATCCCGAGAGATAGGGTGCTTAAAGAGGGTGATATCGTCTCGGTGGATTGTGGTACATGTATGAACGGTTTTTGTGGAGACTCAGCTTACACTTTTTGTGTGGGTGAGGTAGATGAGGAAATCGTAAAGTTGTTGAGAGTCACCAAAGAGGCTCTTTATATAGGCATCCAGGCAGCTGTCCCAGGCAAACGGGTGGGTGACATCGGATATGCCATCCAGCAACATTGTGAGTCTCATTCTTATGGTGTCGTCCGTGAGTTTGTGGGACATGGCATCGGCAAGGAAATGCATGAAGCCCCCCAAGTGCCTAATTATGGGCGGCGTGGTTATGGCACAATGCTGAAGCCAAGTTTGTGCATAGCCATTGAGCCGATGATTACGTTGGGCGCGCGCGATATTGTTCTGGAGCCAGACAGATGGACAGCCCGTACCAAAGATCGCAAATGTGCGGCTCACTTTGAGCATACTGTCGCTGTTACCCGCGGAGAGGCTGATATATTGTCATCATTTCAATACATTGAAGAAGTCTTAGGAGATAGAGCAATTTAAAGAATGTAATATGGCAAAGCAATCTGCAATAGAACAAGATGGAGTGATTGTTGAAGCATTGTCTAACGCAATGTTTCGTGTAGAATTAGAAAATGGGCATGAGATTACTTCCCATATTTCGGGCAAGATGCGGATGCACTACATTAAAATCCTGCCGGGTGATAAGGTAAGAGTCGAAATGTCACCTTACGATTTATCGAAAGGGAGAATTGTTTTTAGATATAAATAAGAATTCAAGATATGAAAGTAAGAGCATCTTTAAAGAAACGGACGCCAGAATGTAAGATTGTTAGACGCAATGGCCGTTTGTATGTGATCAACAAGAAAAACCCTAAGTATAAGCAGCGTCAGGGATAATTTGTTATTTTTGTACAAAAAATAAATGAGTATATGGCTATAAGAATAGTTGGTGTCGATTTGCCTCAAAACAAGCGAGGTGAGATTGCGTTGACCTATATTTTTGGAATAGGTCGCAGTCGTTCAACAAAAATTTTGGCGAAGGCAGGCGTAGACAAAAGCTTGAAAGTTAAAGACTGGACAGATGACCAGGCTGCCAAGATTCGTGAAATCATTGGTGCGGAGTATAAGGTAGAAGGTGACCTCCGTTCTGAAATTCAAATGAACATTAAGCGTTTGATGGATATTGGATGCTATCGTGGCGTGCGCCATCGCATAGGCCTTCCGGTTCGCGGGCAAAGCACAAAGAACAATGCTCGCACGCGTAAGGGTAAAAAGAAAACCGTTGCTAATAAGAAAAAAGCTACTAAATAATAATTGTTGATATGGCAAAAAAAACAGTTGCAGCAAAGAAAAGAAATGTGAAAGTGGATGCCAATGGGCAGTTGCACGTACATTCATCCTTCAACAACATTATCGTTTCTCTGGCAAACAGTGAAGGCCAGGTTATCTCTTGGTCTTCTGCCGGGAAAATGGGATTTAGAGGTTCTAAGAAGAACACTCCCTATGCAGCCCAAATGGCTGCCCAAGATTGTGCCAAAGTGGCTTACGATCTTGGCTTGCGCAAGGTCAAAGCGTATGTGAAAGGCCCAGGCAATGGACGCGAGTCGGCAATCAGAACCATCCACGGCGCAGGCATTGAAGTGACTGAAATCATCGATGTTACGCCGCTGCCGCACAACGGTTGCCGTCCTCCTAAAAGGCGCAGAGTCTAAAGTTTTACCTTATATGGAAAAGTGACACTTGATGTTGTTTATTGGATTGTATTTCCTTTTTTGCAATCGCGGCTGTAACAAATTAAGTTCATGAATAACAATTAAATTTTTAAAGAAATGGCTAGATATACTGGACCAAAATCAAGAATTGCCCGTAAGTTCGGCGAAGGTATCTTTGGAGCGGACAAGGTGTTGTCTAAGAAGAATTACCCTCCCGGCCAACATGGCAACGCAAGGAAGAGGAAGACTTCTGAATACGGTGTTCAACTTCGCGAGAAGCAGAAAGCCAAATATACCTATGGCATATTGGAGAGGCAATTCCGCAATATGTTTGAAAAAGCTGCTACGGCTAAGGGCATTACTGGTGAGGTATTGCTCCAGTTGCTTGAATCACGCCTTGACAACACCGTATTCCGTCTTGGCATTGCTCCTACGCGTGCAGCCGCTCGCCAGCTAGTAAGCCACAGGCATATTACGGTGGATGGTGAAGTGGTCAATATTCCTTCCTATTCATTGAAAGCCGGCCAGCAGGTCGGTGTCCGCGAACGTTCTAAGTCGCTTGAAGTCATTGCCAATTCTTTGGCTGGTTTCAATCATAGCAAATATCCTTGGTTGGAATGGGACGAAACGCAGAAGATGGGCAAAGTCTTGCACATACCTGCACGCGCAGACATCCCGGAAAACATCCAAGAGCATTTGATTGTAGAGTTGTATTCTAAATAATAACTTAAAAATAATTAACCTCATGGCGATATTAACATTTCAGAAACCTGATAAAGTAATAATGCTGGAAGCGGATTCCAAGTTTGGCAAGTTCGAATTTCGTCCGTTAGAGCCGGGTTTCGGCATTACCATCGGCAATGCGTTGCGCCGCATCCTGCTTTCTTCATTAGAAGGCTTTGCCATCACCACTATCAAGATAGAAGGCGTGGAGCATGAATTTTCCAGTGTCCCGGGAGTTAAAGAGGATGTCACTAACATGATCTTGAATTTGAAGCAAGTACGTTTCAAGCAAGTCGTTGAAGAATTCGAGAGCGAGAAAGTCAGCATAACTGTCGAGAATTCGAGCGAATTTAAAGCTGGAGACATAGGTAAGTATTTGAGCGGATTTGAAGTGTTAAATCCCGAATTAGTTATTTGCCATTTAGATGCAAAGTCAAAAATGCAGATAGACATCACCATCTGCAAGGGGCGCGGTTATGTCCCGGCTGATGAGAACCGCGATTTTTGCACCGATGTCAATACGATACCTATCGATGCCATTTACACTCCGATACGCAACGTCAAATACACCGTTGAGCCGTATCGTGTCGAGCAAAAGACCGATTACGACAAGCTGATATTTGAAATTACGACCGATGGCTCCATACACCCGAAGGAAGCGCTGAAAGAAGCTGCAAAGATTCTGATTTGCCACTTCATGCTCTTCTCTGACGAGAAGATTACGCTTGAGGCCAACGATGCCGACAGCAACGAAGAGTTTGATGAAGAAGTGTTGCATATGCGCCAGTTGCTCAAGACCAAGTTAGTTGACATGGATCTCTCCGTGCGTGCCCTCAACTGCTTGAAAGCAGCTGATGTGGAAACTGTCGGCGATTTGGTTCAATACAACAAGACCGATCTCTTGAAGTTCCGCAATTTCGGGAAAAAATCGCTTACCGAACTTGATGATTTGTTGGCAAGCTTGAACCTGTCGTTTGGGACAGATATCTCTAAATATAAATTAGACAAAGAATAACATGAGGCATAATAAGAAATTCAATCATTTGGGACGTACCGCTTCGCACCGGGCTGCTATGTTGTCCAACATGGCTATCTCATTGATTAAGCACAAAAGAATCACTACGACCGTTGCAAAAGCTAAGGCGTTGAGGAAGTACGTTGAGCCTTTGCTCACCAAATCTAAAGACGACACTACCAGCTCACGCCGTGTCGTCTTCAGCTATTTGCAAAACAAGTATGCTGTCACTGAACTCTTTAAGGAAATTTCTGTGAAAATTGCCGACCGCCCTGGCGGCTATACTCGTATCATCAAGACCGGTAACCGTCTGGGCGACAACGCTAAAATGTGCTTCATCGAACTCGTTGACTACGATGAAAACATGGCTAAGGATAAGGGCGTGAAGAAGCCCCGTACTCGCCGTTCGAGAAAGAGCGCCGTTGCCGCCAATGCCGAGGCCGCACCTGCTGCAACGGTTGCTGCTGCTGAAATCCAGACTGAAGAGGCAAAACCTGCGGAGGAGGGCAAAGTTGAATAATTCCGTTATTCTTACCTTGATAGCAAGAACCGTTTCATGAATGT
>CAYSIQ010000037.1:0-19855 GCA_964431195.1 uncultured Bacteroides sp. | reverse complement strand
ATTGTTTCGACTTGCGAAATGCCTGCTTCGCTTCCGTCGCCCCGCCGGGGCAGGCCTGTTGCGTGCCTCCCGAAGAAGCAGCGCGGATCGCCACCCTGATGCGCATGAATTATCACACCATGCATCTTTTCCGCATGACGCGCGCCGAGCGCAACCGTTTCCTCGGTTTTTTAGTAGATTACTACCGCTTGCACTTGCCCTCTTTCCCGCCGCTCAAGTCGTTGGAGGTGCTACGGGAATTGTTCGGATGAGGCTTCCTTTCCCGTCCCGCCGCGGCGGCATGCTTCCCCTTTTTGCCTGACGGTCCCGGCGCGGCGGGGCGTGCTTGCGCCCCGTTTCCTCCGTGCTTGCGCGAGCCGCGTTCCATACACGTGCGGCCTTTCCTCCGTGCTTGCACGGAGGAAAGGCCGCACAGTACCCTCCGCAGGCCGTTCCGGGCATCTCCGGCGCAATTTTATCGTGCAATTCATGGGAAATATAGGATAAAACTTCTAATTTTGTTCCCTCAAACAAACGAAAACAAAGGAGGCAGCTTATCATCTATCAAAGAAAAAGAACAGAGATACAATGAGTTAAGCATATAGGGTATTTGCGGTTTATTCCTTCCACAGCAGCGTAAAACGACCGAAAAACAAAAGCACTCAAAAGGGAATAAAGCCTTGCGGATACGCCCTAACGGGGTGTGTTCTAACGGCTTGTTTAGTTAGAGTGTGGGTTCTTGGTCGTACCTTCTGTGGGCTGAATAAGTACGGGTTCACACCTTTCTTCGTGCCCGCCCGCGAGCCGGGTTTCACCCTTATTTTTTTAAGAAACATAAAACGTTATAGCCTATGCAGCATACACTTTGCCGATAAAAAGCATATTATTGCTTCGCCGCATTCTCTTCCATAGAAAAACGACCAATTTATTCTAAGCTCAGAGAAAGATGCCGGTGGACTTGCCCCCGTTTTAATTTGTTCGAAAGGGTGCGCTTCCGCTTTGCCGCTTCCACTGTAAGGATAGGAGATGCAACGCGGGGCGTACTTTTATATTCATTAACAAATTAAAACGAGCTATTATGATGGTAACTGAAGAGTTGCAATCGAAAGTGATTGCGTTTCTCCGCTTCCCGCTGAGTATGGGAGTGGTATTAATTCATTCCAATTTGGATGTGGTAATGGGTGGAGTGAGACAAATGGAAGCAGGGGATTATCCCATATATACAGCCATTCGCTACCTGTTCTCTGGAATCTTCTCGTGCACGGCAGTCCCGCTATTTTTCTTCTTTTCGGGCTTCCTGTTTTTCTACAAGACGAATGACTTCCCATTCAGCGCCTACGGGCAAAAACTTAAAAAGAGGGCACGCACGCTTCTTACACCTTACATTATATGGAATTTGATTGTGATAGGCTTTTACTTCTGTGCGCAAACCCTCGTGCCCGGTTTACTGTCCGGAGACGTTAAGCTGGTACGTGGATGGAACCTGTCCGATTGGTTCCGGGCTTTCTGGGATATACGTCGCGGGGAAGCGCCAATCAACCCTCCTTTGTGGTTTGTCCGCGACTTGATGGTAGCGATGCTCTGTTCACCTCTTATTTATATTTTGGCGAAAAAGGCAAAGCAATATGGCGTGATGCTTTTGGGTTTGCTATGGATGATGCATGGCGGTCCAAGAGGCGTAATTCCTGCATTTTTCTTCTTCACGGCAGGCGCGTACTTCGGCATCCAAGGCAAGGACTTTGCCAAGCTCCTGAAACCGCATCTGAAGCGGTTCGCCTGTGCTTACGCGCTTATTGCCATCATCGAATTGCTTATGCGGGACAAGGCCGGGGCCGATTATGTTCACAACATAGGAATTCTTGCCGGCATGTGTTTCTTCGTCAGCCTGTGCGCCCACTTCATCGAACGCGGGACGTGGAAAACAAGCGCGTTCTTGGCAGGAAGCAGTTTCTTTATGTTTGCTTACCATGACATGCCGTTGCGTTTTGTTATCAAAGCGTTGTGCAAATTGGTACAGCCGCAGTCGGATATCGCCCTGATGGCACTCTATGTGGCCTGCCCCGCCATCACCGTTTCCGTGGGCTTGTGCCTCTATTGGCTGCTGAAAAGGTACTTGCCCGGATTTACCGCAGTCATTACAGGCGGAAGATAAAGCAAGCACGCAGCTTGCCGCATGGGGCAGGACTTGCTCCGCGTACGCACGGAGCGTGAGCCGTATGTGTACGGGCACGCTCCATGCGCGCATGGGGCAAACGCCTCGCATGTGCCGGAAGAACGGGAATAGCCTCCGGAGACAGCCCGGCATTCCTACTTTAATTGTAAACATTTCGCTACTGCACTATAAAACAGCTGGATATGGAAAAACGCTTTAAAAAATCCGGGCAATCGGCCGTGGGGCTGGAAAAACGAGATTCTCAAGCCCTCGAATTCCGCCCGGTTTTCCCCGTGCCGGCCTCGGAACGCAATTCTTCATCCAAGAAGTTCTTCATTCTTCCCTAATTTGATGTACCTTTGCAGCAGTAAAAGCAGGACTGGGGAAGTATGGAAATGAAGTACGATGTCGTCGTGATAGGCGCGGGGCACGCCGGATGCGAAGCTGCGGCCGCAGCCGCCAACTTAGGCTCGAAGACCTGCCTCGTCACCACGGACATGAACAAAATAGCACAGATGAGCTGCAACCCCGCCGTCGGCGGCATTGCCAAAGGCCAGATTGTTTGCGAAATCGATGCGTTAGGCGGTTACACCGGGCGCGTGACAGACCGCACGGCCATACAATTCCGCATCCTGAACCGCTCGAAAGGGCCGGCCATGTGGAGCCCGCGGGCGCAATGCGACCGCGGGAAATTCATCTGGGCATGGCGCGAGGTGCTGGAGAACATCGGCAACCTCCACATTTGGCAGGACACGGTGACGGAAATCCTCGTTGAAAACGGCGAAACAACGGGAGTGCGTACCGCTTGGGGAGTGACGTTGCATGCCCGTTGTGTGGTGCTGGCGGCAGGCACATTCCTGAACGGGCTGATGCACGTGGGGCGCACCATGTTGCCCGGCGGGCGCATGGCCGAACCGGCATCGTACCATTTGACCGAATCCATCGCACAACACGGCTTGGCCTACGGGCGCATGAAGACGGGAACGCCCGTGCGCATAGACGGAAGGAGCGTGCATTTTGAAGACATGGAAGTGCAGGACGGCGAAACCGGCTTCCACAAGTTTTCATTCCTCGACACATCCGTCCGGCAATTGGGACAACGCCCCTGCTGGACTTGTTTCACCAACGATGCCACGCATAAAATCCTGCGCCGCGGTTTGCCCGATTCGCCCCTTTACAACGGGCAAATCCGAAGCATCGGCCCCCGCTACTGCCCCAGCATCGAAACGAAGATCGTCACTTTCCCTGGCAAAGACCGTCACCAGCTTTTCTTGGAGCCGGAGGGGGAAACGACCCGTGAACTATACCTCAACGGCTTCTCCTCGTCGCTTCCGATGGACGTACAAATAGAAGCGTTGAAGCAGATACCTGCCTTCCGCAATGTGGTCGTTTACCGTCCCGGCTACGCCATCGAGTACGATTTCTTCGACCCCACCCAACTGAAACATACGTTGGAAACGAAACGAATCAAGAATCTGTTCTTCGCCGGACAGATAAACGGCACCACAGGCTATGAGGAAGCGGCCGGGCAAGGCATCGTGGCTGGCATCAACGCGCACATCAACTGCCACGGCGGAGAGCCTTTTACGCTAGGAAGGGACGAAGCCTACATCGGCGTGCTCATCGATGACTTAGTGACCAAAGGCGTGGACGAGCCCTATCGCATGTTTACGTCCCGTGCGGAATACCGCATCCTGCTGCGCATGGACGATGCAGACATGCGCCTCACCGAACGTTCTTACCGCCTTGGGCTGGCCGATGCGCGCCGCTACCGGCTACTGTGTACAAAGCGCGAAGCCGTCGCTTCCATCGTGGATTTGGCGCGTTCTTGCTCCATGAAGCCAGCGTCAATCAATCCTGTATTGGAGCGGTTAGGCACTACTCCGCTGAGGCAGGGCTGCAAACTGGCAGACCTTATCAGCCGCCCGCAAATAACCTTGCTTAATATGGCCGAACACGTGCCCGCCCTAAAAGGCAGGTTAGACGGCCTCGCCGATCGCAAGGAAGAAATCATTGAAGCTGCCGAGATATTGCTGAAGTACGAAGGTTACATCTCCCGCGAGCGCCAAATCGCCGACAAGTTAAGACGGCTGGAGAGCATCAAGATTAAGGGACGCTTCGACTACCGTTCGCTGCAATCGCTCTCGACCGAAGCCCGCCAAAAGCTGGCCAAGATTGACCCGGAGACCATTGCCCAGGCAAGCCGCATCCCGGGCGTTTCGCCGAGCGACATCAACGTGCTGCTGGTGCTGTTGGGACGATAAAAAAGAGGCAGCCACAATATGCGTTCCACGTGAAACAAAACATTCAACAGGAGTTGCAAATTCACTGTTTATGAGGAAAAAAAACAAGAGCGGTACCAACCAGAAACCAACCCGGATATGGAAGAGCTTAGGATCAATGATTACTTGAGAGGCATTGTGCTGAACCTGCCTGAAACGCCCGGCATCTACCAATACTTGGATGAGGAGGGAACCATTATCTATGTGGGCAAAGCCAAGAACCTGAAACGGCGCGTTTCGTCCTATTTCAACCATGAGCATGAGCCGGGGAAAACCCGTGTGCTGGTCAGCAAAGTTGCCGACATCCGTTATATTGTGGTAAAGACGGAAGAAGATGCCCTGCTGTTGGAAAATAACCTTATCAAGAAATACAAGCCCCGTTACAATGTGTTGTTGAAGGATGACAAGACCTATCCTTCCATTTGCGTGGAGAAAGGCGATTTTCCCCGTGTGTTCAAGACAAGGCACATTGTGCGCAACGGCTCCGTCTATTACGGGCCTTACAGCAATGTGGGAGCGTTGCACTTGGTGCTTGATCTCATCAAGCGGCTTTACCCGTTGCGCACCTGCCACCTGAAGCTCACCCCCGAAAACATACGGGCGAAGAAGTTCAAGGTCTGCCTGGAATATCACATCAAGAACTGCGCAGGGCCGTGCGTAGGCCTGCAAAGCTGTGAAGAATACCAAAAGAACATTGCCGACGTGAAACGCATTCTCCGTGGCGATGCGCAAGAAGTAGCCAGGATACTCTACCAACACATGCAGGAGTTATCCGCCGGAATGCGCTTTGAGGAAGCTCAGGCCGTGAAAGAAAAATACTTGTTGCTGGAGAAGTTCCGCTCGAAATCGGAGATTGTAAACCACCAGCTGCATAACATCGACGTATTCTCCATAGAGGAAGAAACAGACGGGAAATCGGCCTACATCAACTACCTGCACATCACCAACGGTACTATCAATCAAGCTTTCACCTTTGAATACAAGAAACGGCTGAACGAAAGCAAGGAAGAACTGCTGGCACTGGGCATTGCTGAGATGCGCGGGCGCTACCAAAACCACTCGCAAGAGATTATCGTGCCTTTCCTGCCGGATATTGAACTGCAGGGAGTGGCTTTCAACGTTCCCACACGGGGCGACCGGAAGAAACTGCTGGAGCTGTCTGTTATGAACGTGAAGCAATACAAGGCAGACCGGCTGAAAGAAGCGGAGAAGCTGAACCCCGAACAGCGCGTCACTCGCCTGCTGAAAGAAATTCAAGACGCTCTGCATCTGAACCGTTTGCCCATGCGCATCGAATGCTTTGACAACTCGAACATACAGGGCACCGACCCCGTGTCGGGATGCGTGGTTTTTGTGGGAGGGAAGCCCTCAAAGCAGGATTACCGGAAATATAATATCCAGACCGTGGATGCCCCCGATGATTATGCCTCGATGAAGGAAGTCGTGCGGCGCCGTTACAGCCGCACCATAGAAGAAGGTACGCCACTGCCCGACCTGTTGATTACCGACGGGGGAAAAGGCCAGATGAGTGCCGTTAAAGAGGTGCTGGACGAACTCCGGCTTGACATACCCGTAGCTGGTCTCGCCAAGGACAACAGGCACCGCACCTCGGAACTGCTGTTTGGCACGCCTCCCGTATCTATCGGCATGAAGCAAGGCAGCCCCCTCTTCCATTTGCTGACGCGCATTCAGGATGAGGTGCACCGCTATGCCATCACTTTCCACCGTGACAAGCGAAGCAAACGGCAGGTCGCGTCGGAACTTGATTCCATCAAAGGCATCGGCCCCAAAGCCAAACAAGCCTTGCTGCAAACTTTCAAGAGCGTGAAGCGCATCCGCGAAGCACCTTACGAGAAATGGGTAAAAGCCGTAGGCGAAGCCAAAGCCAGGCTATTGAAGCAATATTTTGAAGCCATAAAACCATCGACAGCCCTATGAGAGTAGTAATCCAACGCACCGCCCGTGCTTCCGTCACCATTGATGGAAAGGCCAAGTCTTCCATCGGGCAAGGAATGCTGATTCTAGTCGGCATCGAAAATGCCGACACCCAAGAAGACATTGACTGGCTCTGCAAGAAAATCTGCAACTTACGCATCTTCAACGATGAACAAGGCGTGATGAACCGTTCCATCCTCAATGTCAACGGTGAAATCATGGTAATCAGCCAGTTCACCCTGCACGCATCTACCAAGAAGGGCAACCGCCCCTCTTACATCAAGGCAGCCAAACCCGACGTAGCCATCCCTCTGTATGAGGCATTCTGCCAGACGTTGAGCCAATCGTTGGGACACGACATCGGCACGGGACAGTTTGGCGCAGACATGAAAGTGGAACTGCTGAACGACGGTCCCGTAACCATCTGTATCGACACTAAAAACAAAGAATAATGACCATTAAAGAAGCTCAAGAACAAGTAGATCAATGGATTCATGAATACGGGGTGCGCTATTTCAGCGAATTGACTAATATGGCCGTATTGACCGAAGAAGTGGGAGAATTGGCTCGCGTAATGGCACGCAGCTATGGCGACCAGTCCTTCAAACCGGGCGAGAAAGAGAACCTGGAAGAAGAAATCGCTGACGTATTCTGGGTATTGCTTTGCATTGCCAATCAGACAGGCGTGGATCTGACGGAAGCCTTTCGCCGAACCATCGAGAAGAAAACCCGAAGAGACCGGACGAGACATACCAACAACCCTAAACTTATCCATCATGACGGAAAAGAATGAAACTACTCAAAGTAAGTATGACGAAGCACTGGAGAAATACAATACCAGTCTGAACGACGAAGAAGTGGCAAAACAAACTGCCCTGTTGATAAAGAAACACTTGGCCGGAAACGACACGCGCGAAGTGCGCCTTGACCTGTTGCACTGCCTCGACCTGACCAGCCTGCACACCGAAGACTCTGAGATCACTATTCTGCCATTGGTAAAACGCATCAACCAATGGGAAGAAGAACATCCCGACTTAGGTAACGTGGCCGCCATCTGCGTCTATCCCATCTTTGCCGAGATTGTGCGGGCATCGCTGGAAGCTGGACAGGTGAAACTGGCCTGCGTAACGGGCGGATTCCCCTCTTCGCAAACCTTTACTGAAGTGAAAGTGGCTGAAACAGCCATGGCACTGATGGAAGGAGCAGAGGAAATAGATACTGTCTTCCCTGTCGGGAAGTTCCTTTGCGGCGACTATGAAGCCTTGTGCGATGAATTGCAGGAGCTGAAAGAAACATGCAGGGATGAACATCTCCTGAAAGTCATCTTGGAAACAGGAGCGTTGCGCACGGCTGCCAACATCAAGAAAGCTGCCATCCTTGCCATGTATGCAGGTGCAGATTTCATCAAGACTTCAACAGGCAAAGAACAGCCTGCAGCCACTCCAGAAGCAGCTTACGTCATGTGCCGTGCCATCAAAGAATACCATGCGCTGACGGGCAGGCGGGTAGGCTTTAAAGCGGCCGGTGGCATCCGAACCATCCACGATGCACTGATTTATTACACCATTGTAAAGGAAACTTTGGGAAAGGAATGGTTGAAGAGCGAAACATTTCGGATTGGAGCGAGCGGCCTATATGACACCTTGCTGAAAGAAATCCTCTAAAACAGAATATGAATGTCCGCATGTTGCCACATCAGATGAACCTGCTTGATTCCTATCGCCAATGCCTCTAAGCATATAGGACTTATTGGTTGGCAAGGATACTTATTTCACACGGTCAACCACGTAATCTACGTAGGCATCCAAGGCCGTGCGCACCTCATTCTGAGGCAGATCAGCCAGCAACGTATGGGCACGATTGCGATATTCATTCATGATGCGTGTGGCATAATCAATGCCGCCGCTTTGTTTGGTAAGTTCCATCAAACGGGCTATGTCGTCGGGAGATGCGAGCCGCTGCTTCACACGCATGGCCAAATGTTTCGCTTCGGCATCGTTGGCACGGACGGCATATAGCGCAGGCAGAGTAAGTTTGCCTTCCAGCATATCGTTGCCTGTGGGCTTGCCAATTGGAGAACTGTCGTAGTAGTCGAAGATATCATCGCGAATCTGAAAACAAATGCCGATATATTCGCCGAGAAGGCGTGCATATTCCACCTGCTCAGCCTCCGCATCTACCGACAGGGCTCCGGCTTTGGCGCATGCGGCAAAGAGGGCTGCCGTTTTCTTGCGTATCACATCGAAATAGGTCGATTCGGAGAAGTCAGAGCCTTGTACATTGTTCAGTTGGATAAGTTCGCCCTCGGAAAGGTCTTGCCCCAAGTGCGCCACCAAATCGATGATATCGTAATGACGAGTCATACTCACCTGCAAGAGTGTCGTAGCCAAGAAATAATCGCCACTGAGCACCGCCACCTTATTATTAAAGGCCGCATTGACCGAAAGCTGCCCGCGCCGTTCAGAACTTTCGTCCACCACGTCGTCATGCACCAAACTGGCTGTATGCAACAACTCAAGTGCCACGGCAGCGTGCAGCGTGGAAGGCATTATGCTACCATACAGCTTGGCGATGAGAAGGACGAGTATGGGACGCATCATTTTCCCTTGTTTCTGACGCAAGTGCGCGATAACTCGTCCCAGCAATGCATCAGAACTGTACAGGCAGGCTGCATAAAGCTTCTTGAACTCTTCCAGCTCCTGCGCGATAGGGTGAATAATGATGCTTGAACTTTCCATGCCGACAAATTTGAGTGCAAAAATACGAATAAAATGATGAATAAAGCGTTTTTTGTGTACTTTTGCCACCAAAATCAGCAAATTCTATGCATATATCCGACAAATTGTTCTTATTGGATGCCTACGCGCTCATTTACCGTGCCTATTACGCCTTAATCAAGAATCCGCGCATCAATTCCAAAGGGCTGAACACATCAGCCATTTTGGGCTTTGTCAACACGCTCGAGGAAGTACTGCGCAAGGAAGAGCCTACTCACATCGGTGTGGCGTTTGACCCCGCCGGGCCTACTTTCCGCCACGAAGCCTACCCCGAATACAAGGCTCAGCGGCAAGAAACGCCTGAAGTAATCCGCCTCTCAGTTCCTATCATAAAAGATATCATACGTGCCTACCGCATCCCGCTGTTAGAGGTGCCGCGCTACGAGGCCGATGATGTGATTGGGACATTGGCCACCGAAGCGGGACGCCGAGGCATCGACACCTTTATGATGACACCCGACAAGGACTACGGGCAACTTGTTTCCGAACATGTCCGCATGTACCGCCCCAGGCACACGGGCGGCTTTGAAGTGATGGGGCCGCAGGAAGTGATGAAGAAGTACGACCTCACCTCGCCATTGCAGATGATCGACCTGCTGGGACTGATGGGAGACTCATCGGACAACATTCCGGGATGCCCCGGCGTGGGGGAAAAGACTGCGCAAAAGCTGATTGCGCAGTTCGGCAGCATTGAAGTGCTTTTGCAGCATACCGGCCAGCTAAGAGACTCGCTCAAGGTCAAAATCGAAAGCAACCGTCCACAGATTGAGTTCTCCAAATTCCTCGCCACCATCAAGACTGATGTCCCCATCGAACTGAACATGGAGAAGCTGAAACGACAGTCGCCCGACGAAGAAACCCTGCAACGACTGTTCGAAGAACTGGAGTTCCGCTCGCTCGGCAACCGCGTGCTGCGGAAGCCCGCCGCCGTCCCGCCCCCTCCATCCGCGCAAGCCGGATCCACAGACCTCTATGCGGGCACCCTCTTTGCCTCCGCACAACCTGCCGTTCCCGCCGCGAAGCACGAAATGCCGAGCCTATTTCCAGACGAAGAGCCGAACGCGCCTGAAAATGCAAGCCTTACACGCTTTAGCGAAGCCGACACAGATTATCAATTAGTTGATACACAAGCGAAAAGGGCGGAAATGTTTCAAATTTTGCGGACATGTGAAACACTCGCAATAGACACGGAAACCACAAGCATCGACCCTATGGAGGCTGAATTGGTGGGAATGAGCTTCAGCGACCGCGAAGGGCGTGCTTTTTATGTTCCCGTCCCTGCCGGCCGCGAAGCCGCACAGAATATCGTAGCGGAACTCCGCCCCCTCTATGAAAACGAACAGACGCTGAAAGTGGGGCAAAACATCAAGTACGACATGATTGTCCTCATGAACTATGGCATTGAAGTGCGAGGCCCGCTGTTCGACACCATGCTGGCGCACTACGTGCTCCAGCCCGAACTGCGGCACAACATGGACTATCTCGCCGAAATCTACCTTCGCTACCGCACCATCCACATCGAAGAACTGATCGGCCCGAAAGGCAAAGGGCAGAAGTCCATGCGCGACCTTCCTCCCGAAGCCGTGTACCGCTACGCATGCGAAGATGCCGACATCACGCTGCGGCTGAAGAACGCCTTGCAGGATGAACTGGAGCGGCAAGGCGCAAAAGCACTGTTCGCCGAAGTGGAGATGCCGCTGGTTCCCGTATTGGTCAACATGGAGCGGAACGGCGTGCGCATCGATACCGATGCCCTTAGCCAGTCGGCCGCCCATCTGCGCCGGCGCATGCAGGAAATAGAGGGAGAAGTTTACCACTTGGCAGGAACGGAATTCAACATCGCATCCGCCAAGCAGGTGGGCGAAGTGTTGTTCGGCCAACTGAAAATAACCGAGAAACCCAAGAAAACTAAGACCGGGCAGTACGTCACTAACGAGGAAGTACTGGAAAGCCTGCGCCCCAAGCACCCGGCAGTGGAAAAGATTTTGGAACACCGCGGGCTGAAGAAACTGTTAGGCACTTACGTTGAAGCCCTCCCCCAGCTCATCAACCCGCGTACGGGGCGGATACACACCTCGTTCAATCAAGCCGTCACCTCCACGGGGCGGCTCAGCTCCAGCAACCCCAACCTACAGAACATCCCCATCCGCGATGAAGACGGAAAAGAAATTCGCAAGGTGTTCATCCCCGATGACGGGTGCGTGTTCTTCTCTGCCGACTACTCGCAGATCGAGCTGCGCATCATGGCTCACCTTAGCGGCGACCCACACTTGATCGAGGCTTTCCGAAGCGGACAGGACATCCACGCCGCTACCGCCGCAAAAATCTACAAGACAAGCATTGACAATGTGACCCCGGAAATGAGGCGGAAAGCCAAGACTGCCAACTTCGGCATCATCTACGGAATCTCCACTTTCGGGCTGGCCGAACGCATGAATGTTGACCGCAAGGAAGCCCGCGAACTGATCGACGGTTATTTCAACACCTACCCGCGCGTAAAAGAATACATAGACCGCAGCATTGAGGCGGTGCGCAGGCAGGGCTACGTGGAAACCATCTTCCGTCGCAAACGCTACCTGCCCGACATTAACTCGCGCAACGCCACCGTGCGGGGATATGCCGAGAGGAACGCCATCAACGCTCCCATCCAAGGCAGCGCGGCCGACATCATAAAAGTGGCCATGGCGCACATCTTCCAGCGTTTCCGCGCCTGCAACCTGAAAACGAAGATGATCCTGCAAGTGCACGACGAACTGGACTTCAGCGTCCCGGCCGGTGAAAAAGAGATCGTGCAGAAAATCGTAATCGAAGAAATGGAACGGGCATACCCCATGCAAGTACCTCTCAAGGCCGACTGCGGCTGGGGGAAGAACTGGCTGGAAGCCCACTGACATTATTCCAACCGGAAGCGACCCGCCAGTCCGGCAAAACACTCGGCATAAAATATCAAGCTTTTATGAGAATATATCCTCTTTACCCTTACTATTATATTATAGGTTTTTGCAGCACTGGCATTTTGATTATTTTGGGAAAACGCCCTATATTTGAGCCAAGAAACGTGAGAACGATTTACAAGTACCAGATAAAAAAGACAGAATACTATGGCATTAAAAGCAGGTATCGTAGGGCTTCCCAACGTGGGGAAATCCACCTTGTTCAACTGCCTGTCCAGCGCGAAAGCGCAAGCGGCAAACTTCCCTTTCTGCACCATTGATGCCCAAATGGGGCAAGTGTCCGTGCCCGACGAGCGGCTGACCCGGCTGGCTCGGCTGGTGCGCCCGGGACGCATTGTTCCCGCCGTGTGCGACATTGTGGACATCGCGGGGCTGGTGAAAGGAGCCAGCAAAGGCGAGGGGCTGGGCAACCAGTTCCTCGCCAACATACGCGAGTGCGATGCTATCATCCACGTGCTGCGCTGCTTCAATGATGGCAACATTGTCCACGTAAACGGCTCGGTCAACCCCGTGCGGGACAAGGAAATCATTGACACCGAACTCCAACTGAAAGACCTTGAGACGGTGGAGAACCGCATCAAACGGGTGGAGAAGCAGGCCAAAGTGGGCGGCGACAAGGCGGCGAAAGCCGAACACGGCCTGCTGCTGCGCTACAAGGAAGCATTGGAACGAGGCCTTAGTGCACGCACCGTGACACCCGCTGACGAGGACGAGGAAGCCTGCGCACGCCGGATGTTCCTGCTCACCGCCAAGCCCGTGCTTTACGTCTGCAATGTCGATGATGCCTCCGCCGCCACGGGCAACGCTTATGTGGAACAGGTACGCGAAGCCGTCACGGGAGAGAATGCCCGGCTGATGGTTATTTCTGCCCGGACGGAAGCCGACATCGCCGAGCTGGAAACGTATGAAGAGAAACGCCTGTTCCTTGAGGACTTGGGCTTGGAGGAGAGTGGCTGCAACCGCCTTGTCAAAGCCATCTACCGGCTGCTGGACTTGGAAACTTTCATCACCGCAGGCGAAATGGAGGTGAAGGCGTGGACGTACCATCGGGGTTGGAAGGCTCCGCAGTGCGCCGGCGTCATCCACACCGACTTCGAGAGAGGCTTCATCCGCGCCGAAGTCATCAAATACGAGGACTACATCCATTATGGCAGCGAAGTCGCCGTGCGCGAGGCGGGGAAGCTGGCGGTGGAAGGCAAGGACTACGTGGTGCAGGACGGCGACATCATGCACTTCCGCTTCAACGTGTAGGCGGGCGTGCCGCCCGGCTGCTTTCTTTTAGCCCGGACGCGGGCAAGAAACAAAACAATGCTCATTAACCCAATACCTTTTCGCACATGACGCTACTTTCTATCCATTGGAGCCCCGACCCCGAAATGTTCAAGCTGTTCGGAAGCATCTCCGTCCGCTACTACGGCATGCTGTGGATAGCGGGCATCGCCTGCTCCTACTTTCTGACCCGCCGCCAATACAAGGACAAAAAGATTGGCGGCGACAAGTTCGACCCGCTGTTCCTCTACTGCTTCCTCGGCATACTCGTTGGCGCGCGGTTAGGCCATTGCCTGTTCTACGACCCCGAATACTTCTTGGGCAGCGGGAAGCACTTTATCGAGATGATCGTGCCCATCCGCTTCCTGCCCGGCGGCGGCTGGAAGTTTACAGGCTACACCGGGCTGGCCAGCCACGGCGGCACGCTGGGCCTCATCATCGCGCTCTGGCTCTACTGCAGAAAGTGGAAGATGCACTTCATGGACGTGCTTGACATGGTTGCCATGTCCGCTCCGGCCTGCGCCTGTTGCATCCGCTTAGCCAACCTGATGAACTCTGAAATCATCGGCAAGCCGTCTGACGTGCCGTGGGCGTTCGTCTTCGAGCGGGTGGACATGCTGCCCCGCCACCCCGCGCAACTGTATGAAGCCATCGCTTATTTCTTTTTCTGCCTCGGCATGCTGTACCTTTACCGGCGCGGACTGAAACTGCGCAAGGCCAGCGAACTTCAGCCTTCCACCCGTCCGCTGCCGCTCTCCTACCCCTATCGGCGCGGCTTCTTCTTCGGCCTTTGCCTGGCGGAGATTTTCACGTTCCGCTTCTTCATCGAGTTCCTGAAAGAGAACCAGTCGGAATTTGAAGAGGGCATGGTGCTCAACATGGGGCAATGGCTCAGCATCCCGTTTGCGCTGGCAGGCATCTATTGCATGTTCTTCTTCGGGCGGAAGAGGCAGGCCGGCTGACGGGAGCGGCATCACTTTCCCCGCAATATTTTCTTGATGCCGTCCAGCTTGTTCAGTGCCTCCAACGGCGTAAGGTTGTTGACATCCAGGTTCAATATCTCGTCGCGTATCTGGCGGAGCACGGGGTCGTCCAGCTGGAAGAAACAGAGTTGCATGCCTCCCGGCGACGAGGCTCCTTCCGTGATGTTCTTGGCTTCCACCGTCCCTTTCTGGCGGTGTTCCGCCTCCAGTTGGCGAAGTATCTCGCCGGCGCGTTTCACTATGCCGGGCGGCATGCCGGCGAGTTTCGCCACGTGGATGCCGAAAGAGTGCTCGCTCCCGCCCCGTTGCAGCTTGCGCAGGAAGATCACGCGGTTGTTTACTTCTTTCACCGCCACGTTATAGTTCTTGATGCGGGGGAAGCGGTGTTCCATTTCGTTCAGTTCGTGGTAGTGCGTGGCGAAGAGCGTCCGGGCGCGGGCGCGGGGATGCTCGTGGATGTATTCCACGATGGCCCAGGCGATGGAGATGCCGTCGTAGGTGGAAGTGCCGCGCCCCAGTTCGTCGAAGAGCACCAGGCTCCGTGGCGATAGGTTGTTGAGAATGCTGGCCGCCTCGTTCATTTCCACCATGAAGGTGGATTCGCCCAGCGAGATGTTGTCGCTGGCTCCCACGCGGGTGAAGATTTTGTCCACCAGGCCGATGCGCGCGCTTTCCGCCGGCACGAACGAACCTGCCTGCGCCAGGAGCGTGATGAGCGCCGTCTGCCTCAGCAGCGCCGACTTGCCGGCCATATTGGGACCCGTGATGATGAGGATTTGCTGGGAGTCCGTATCCAGAAGCACGTCGTTGGCCACGTAGCTTTCCCCCACGGGCAGCTGGCGTTCTATCACGGGGTGGCGTCCGCCCCGGATGTCGAGCACGCCGCTGTCTTCCAGCACGGGGCGGACGTAGTTGTTTTCGCGCGCCGCCACGGCGAAAGCGTGCAGGCAGTCCAGTCGCGCCAAATGCGCGGCATTGGCTTGAATAGCAGGAATGTACTCCACGACGGACTGCGCCAGTTCCGCGTAAAGTTTCGTTTCGAGGGCCAGTATCTCGTCTTCCGCGCCCAGTATTTTTTCTTCGTACTCTTTCAGCTCCTGAGTGACGTAGCGTTCGGCGTTGGCCAGCGTCTGCTTGCGCGTCCAGTCGCGGGGCACTTTCTCTTTGTGGGGGTTGCGCACTTCCATGTAGTAGCCGAACACGTTGTTGTAGCCTATTTTCAGGCTGGGGATGCCTGTCCGCCCGCTTTCGCGCTGCTGCATCTGCAAGAGGTAGTCCTTGCCACTGAAGGCTATCTGCCTCAGCCGGTCCAATTCTTCGTTGGCACCCGGCCTGATGATTCCCCCCTTGCCGGCCAGGGGAGGCGGGTCGTCGGCGATTTCCCTCCCGATGCGGTCGATCACGGGGAGGCAGGGATCCAGCCCCGCGCCGATGGCAGCCAGCCCGGCATCGTCGGCCGCCATGCAGGCGGCCTTGAGGGGTCCGACGGCTTGCAGGGCGGTTTTCAAGGCCAGCAGTTCGCGGGGGGAGACGCGCCCTGCCGCCACTTTGGAGAGGATGCGTTCCAAGTCGCCCACTTGGCCGAGCTGCCTGGCGGCCAGAGCTTCGAAAGCGGGCTGGCGGAGGATGTATTCCACGACGTCCAGCCGGCGGTTGATGGGGGGCGCGTCTTTCAGGGGGAACAGCAGCCAGCGCTTCAGCAGCCGCGCGCCCATAGGGCTGGCGGCTTTGCCGGCCACGTCCAGAAGGCTGCGTCCGCCTTCGGCCATGGCTTCCACGACTTCCAGACTGCGAAGGGTGAACTTGTCCAGCCGCACGTATTTTTCCTCTTCGATGCGAGCCAGCGAGGTGATGTGGGCAGTCCGGGTGTGCTGGGTTATGGCGAGGTACTGGAGAATGGCACCGGCCGCGATGATGCCGTTCACCAGATGGTCTATCCCGAAGCCTTTCAGGTTTTCCACCCCGAAGTGCTGCAGCAGGCGGCTGCGAGCC
Organism: uncultured Bacteroides sp.; assembly: GCA_964431195.1. GTDB lineage: Bacteria > Bacteroidota > Bacteroidia > Bacteroidales > Bacteroidaceae > Bacteroides. The sequence continues at coordinate 3,532 of CAYSIQ010000037.1, read as the reverse complement.
GAGGCTTCGGTGAACACCCAGTCGTCCAGCTCGTAGGTGAAGTAGCGGTTTCCGAAAGCCGCCTCGAAAGCGGCCCGCTTGCCCCGCTGGAACAGGACTTCCTTGGGGGCGAAGCTGGTCAGGAGCTTGTCGGCCGTGCCGGGCGCGCCTTCGGCGGCGAGGAACTCGCCCGTGGAGATGTCGAGGAAAGCGAGGCCGCACGCCCCCTTGGCGAAGTGGACGGCAGCCACGAAGTTGTTCTCGCCGCGCCCCGTGGCGGCACCGACCAACGACACGCCGGGGGTCACCAGCTCGGTGATGCCGCGCTTCACCAGCTTCTTGGCCAGCCGGGGATCTTCCAACTGGTCGCATACCGCCACGCGGCGGCCAGCCCGAACCAGCTTCGGCAGATAGGCGTCGAGGGCGTGGTAGGGGAAGCCGGCCATCTCGATGCTTTTTCCCTTGCCGTTGGCGCGTCTGGTGAGGGCGATGCCGAGTATGGCGGAAGCATCCACGGCGTCGGAGGAGTAGGTCTCGTAAAAGTCGCCGCACCGGAACAGCATCAGGGCGTCGGGGTGCTTGGCTTTCAAGTCCTGGAACTGCTTCATCATGGGGGTGAGGGTGATGTCTTCTTCATTCATAGGGCAGGGGGATTTTTCGCGCCGCGCGCTGTTTTCTCAAAGGCAAAGGTAACTTTTTCCCGCGCTTTCCCCAAGGCCCGCCGCCCGGTTTTCCTGCCCGCAGGGGCGCGACGAGAGGCTTCGGGACGGCTTGTTCATAAAGATAATTTACCGTCATGCGCGGCACGTAAGCAGAAGCCTTTTCGACATAATTATGTAGCAAAAGGCGGACGAGCGGCATGGGAGACAGCTTTCGGAAAGGGCGGGAATATAAATTATTTTCAAAAAACAAAAAAGAAGCCTCGGTAGGCACATCGCGCCGGGAAACCCGCTACCTTCGCAACCGGCACGGGGAAAAACGGCGGGTCGGCGCAACTTTCCGGGAAGCCACCCGCGTCTAATGCGCAAAAGGGGGCGGAGAACTTCCGGAGCCTGCGGTAACCCGCACCGTATTAACCATCTTAAAAAAGAAAGGATACCGACATGAAACGTACCATCCTGGCCTGCATGGCCGCCATGCTGCTTTGCCTCCCGGCGCAGGGGAGGGAACGCACCGTAACCAAGACCGACAGCCTGGGCCGCGTGACGCGAGCCGTCACGCTGGCCGTGGCCTCCATCGACACCTTCAACATCCAGCCTTACCTTGACGGGTTCGACAGCCTCGACAGCCTCGGCGCGGGAGAAGAAGGGGAAGACGAGGAGGACAGCCTCTTCGGCGGGCATTGGGAGGGCGCGGCACGCGCCTATGCCGCCGTGGTGATCCTCGTCGTCTTCGGCACGCCGCTCCTCATCGTGGCTCTCTTCCTCTACTTCAACTCGAAAAGGCGGCACGCCGAATACCGCCTTCTGGAGAAAGCCCTGGAGAACGGGCAGCCCCTGCCCGAAAGTTTCTTCAAGGACAGCGAGACGGCCATCCGCGACAAAGGCGTCAGGAAAATCTTCCTCGGCGCCGGCCTCAGCATCCTGCTGTGGTGGTGCTGCGATGCCAGCCTGGCCAGCGTCGGCCTGCTGGTCATGTTCATCGGCCTCGGGCAGGTGGTCATCTACCGCCTCCACAAGCGCGAGGAAGGCAAAGGCGGCGGGCGGCCATGAAGCCTCTGGACGATGCCGCCCTGGCGGCTTTGGCGTCCCGCGACCACAAAACTTTCGGCCTGCTGGTCAGGAAGCACCAGTCGGCGGTGCGCCGCTTCTTCCTCAACCTCACTTGCGGAGACTCCGGGCTGAGCGACGACCTGGCTCAGGACACGTTCATCAAGGCGTACACGGCCGTCGCCTCGTTCAGAGGCCAGTCGAGCTTCTCCACGTGGCTGTACCGCATCGCGTACAACGTCTTCTACGACTACCTTCGCGCCCGCAAGGAGGCCGCCGGCCTGGACACCGGGCAGATAGACGCGCTATACAGCACCGAGCAGCCCGACACGGGGCGGCGGATGGACATCCAGCGGGCTCTGTCCACGCTGAAAGAAACGGAGCGCGCGTGCGTCACCCTCTTCTACATAGAAGACCAAAGCATCGAGAAGATAGCGGGCATCATGGGATGCCCCGCCGGCACGGTGAAAAGCCACCTGTCCCGCGCGAAGGAAAAATTGGCAACCTACTTAAAACAGAACGGTTATGGATAACAAAGACGAACAACTGGTAGCGGAGTTCCTCGCCCCCGCCAAACGGGAGATCCCCGATGGCGGCTTCTCGCGCCGCGTGATGAGGCGGCTGCCCGGCCGCAGCCTCCGCGTCTCGCGGGCATGGAGCGCGTGCGGCCTCGCGCTGGCCGCAGCACTGTTCGTGGCGCTGGGCGGCGTGCCGCTCCTGGTCCGGTCGGTGGCGGAAGGGCTGCGCGGCTGGCTGCGGCCCGGCCTGCTGGAGCAGGCAGACCCCCTGCCGCTGCTGGCGGTATGGATCGCGCTGGCGTGCATCGCCTGCGGCAAGGCGGCCTCATCCCCCAAGGGCTTCGCGAGGTAACCCATGCGCCGAGACATGCGGCACGGGATAAGGAAGCGTCCGGCAGAAGATGCCCGTGCCGCGCCCGGCGCATGCACGCACGGGGCGCGGGCGGTGCAGTACGGCGGAAGCCCCGCGCGTGCATGGAGGATCTCCCTCGCGGCAGTTCCCCGGACTGACAATGCGTATCTTTCGAAGATTCCACGTAACTTTGCCGCGTTTGCTGTCGAGCCCGCTCGCAATGGCCGGTTGGCCCCGCCGGCAGAAAAAGCATAAAACATTTGTTCATCTGGTAAATAATTCGTTCCTTTGCACCGCTTTCGCGTAACCGCTGCCAAGACGCAGAGAGAAGCTTGGCATGTTGCGTTGTAACGATAAACAATTTAATGAACGACAATGGACTTAATTAAAGTTGCAGAAGAAGCATTTGCTACCGGCAAGCGGCATCCCAGTTTCAAGGCTGGCGACACAGTGACAGTAGCATATCGTATCGTAGAAGGTAACAAGGAGCGTATCCAGCAATATCGCGGTGTTGTTATCAAAATGTGCGGCCATGGCGAAAAGAGACGTTTCACCGTCCGCAAAATGTCCGGCACGGTAGGGGTGGAACGCATTTTCCCGTTGGAATCCCCGGCTATCGACCACATCGAAGTTAACAAGGTAGGCAAGGTGCGCCGCGCCAAGCTGTATTACCTGCGCGCGCTTACCGGCAAGAAAGCAAGAATCAAAGAAAAGAGAGGCAAGAGCCTTTAAACGGATTTTTATCGCTTTTGCCGCCAATGAGATCAAGCAGGGAGAAAAGCAGGGCAGCTTTTCTCCCTATTTTCGTTTCCCGCTCTCTCCCGCCATCAGGGCGCATCCGGGGTTTGCGCCGGCAGGCAATACTCATGCCGGACGTGCGCTAAAGAAAGGGGAGGGCGGTGGCTGCAAATTGCGCCATCGCCCTCCCCTTTGCGCTCATTTATAGGTATGAGCAGAGGAGCTAATCATTCCCG
>CAYSIQ010000036.1:0-20325 GCA_964431195.1 uncultured Bacteroides sp. | reverse complement strand
CGGTTGTCCCCATTCAGGTTCGCCTTTTTTGACGGAAGGACATGCAAAAGACGGCTTTTCGGACGGGGCGCACAAAAGAAGGAGCAAGGATCACTCCCCACTCCCCCTGCAATAAACAACTAAAAAAGTACTGCAATCAAATGTCGCCGATGCCTTCCAACGCACGCTTCGCAACAGCGTTTTCAGGGTCAAGAGCCAATATCTTGTTCCAAAATTCTTTCGAAAGTTCATATTCGCTCAGCAACATGTGGTAGTAGCCCAAGTAGCTGTAGCATTCAACCAACACTGACTTGTAGCGGGTGGGATCATCTTTTGCCAATACCATCTCAACGACTTTCTCATAGTATGGCTTGGCCAGGCCTTGTGTGGTTTCCGGATCAAGAGAAGAATTGATGCGCGCGCGCCACAGGTTGCCCTGATGGCTGTCGGGAGCTTTTTCAACTACGACAGCGAAGACAGAATCGGCTTTCTGCAAGGCAGCGATACGCTTTTCGCGGGGCACGGCAATAGTATCGGTGGCAGTACCCTCCGAGTAGTACAGGCGGCCCAACTGATAGGTATTCTCCAATGTCCTCTTTTCGGGCTCCAATGTGCTTACATATTTCTCATAGGCTTCAATGGCATCGTCATATTTCTCTTCATTTTCGTATGCCGTAGAGATTTCTTTCCACAAGTCATACTGCGTGCTGTCCTTTTCAAGAGCCTTGCCATATTCCACGATGGCCTGGTCGTATTTCTCCAACGCGCTCAGCAAAGCGCCATAGTAACGGTAGTCCAAGTAGGAATATTCGGCATCGTCCGTTTCATTGAAGAATAAGTCCGCGGCCTTTTCCGCTTCGTCATAGCGCTTCATGTCTGTGTAATTGTACATGGCCAAACGGTTGAAAGCGGCGTGACGACCGTTTTGCTGCAATCCTTTCTGCGCGATTGCAAGCGATTTTTCAAACTCATGGTTCATGAACAATGCAAATGCGTAGTTCAAAATGTCGGCTTCAGTGGCGGCTGGCGTGTCAATGAAGTCAGCATAGGCTTCAGCAGCCTTGTCGAACTGGTTGGTAGAATAATAGAGGGCGGCCAAAGCCTTGTCAGCTTCTACGCATCCGGGCACCTTTTGCTTCAGCTCTTCCAGTTTTGTAACGGACAGCGATGGGCTGGCGCCTTTATAGGCGTTTGCATATTTGAGGTAAGCATCCACGCATTTCTCATCGAAATAGATAGCCTGCTCATACATCTGAACGGCCTTGCCTACATCTTCACGGGCGATATAAATGTCACCTTGCGCGATGGACACACGAGGGTCTTTACTGTTGATTTTTTTCGCCTTGCCCACATAGTTCTCTGCTTCATCCAGTTTGCCTTCGTCCAAAAAGATTTTGGCAACGCTCAGGATAAGTTCCATATCCTTCTTGTTCTTTTTGGTCAACTCATCGGCCACGCTAACGGCCTGCTTCACATCCGTCTTTACCAAAGCTTTAATATTATCAACTGCTGATTGCCTATCGGGCGTTGCAGTCTGTGCGCTAAGCGAAGAGGCCAAAAAGAGCGCACCCACACAAATCAATAATTTACCTTTCATATTGTTTAATCCTAAATTAAATTTGCTATATGGTTGATTCTGTCTATTCGTCTTTAATCTTCACGGCCCGCACCGGTTGAGTGGCAGGCAGAAGCCCCGACTTCAAAATGATTCTCTGTCCCCGGTCGGAAGCGAGGAAAGAGGAAAATCCCCACGAAAGCCCGTTGCGAGGGTCGTTCAACAAGGCATAGATAGTGCGGGCAAGCGGGTATTGCCCGGTAAACAAATAATATTGGTAAGGCTTATAACTATTTTCAGGCTTAGCCTCTTGCGCTGTGCTGACAGACATGACGTTGACTTCCTTGTTAAAGCTCAGCCCCGTACTGTCGTTTTTGTCGCTCAGCCAATTCACGCCGATGATGCCGATGGCATTGTCGGTCTTTGCTACATAGTCAATAACTTCCTGGTTGGTCTGCAAGGCGCGTACTTGCTCGGTATAGAAATCTTTGCCGCGGCAAATAGAATCGATGGCAAACCGGACAGTGCTGGAGTTCTTATTGTCAAACACCACCACAATATCACCCAAGCGGGACCGGGGATTAATGTCTTTCCATTTGTGAATGTCTCCCGTTAATATCCGGCGCAGGTCATAAACCGTAATCAACGTATCTGGATTATTCAAGCTGGTGATAAGAGCCAAGCCGTCGGTAGCAATCTTGATTTCGCTCGGCTGGAATTTACGGCTTTCAAGCGACTGGCGTTCTGCCGAAGTCAGCCTGCGGCTGGTGATGGCCAGCCGCAAGCTGTCTTTCAGCAGAAGGTCAACGGCTTCAATTTCCGTCACATAGCGAGGAACAATCCCTGCCATTGGGGTCAAACTCTCAAAGACATCAACCTCTTCTTGCACAATCGGCTCAAAGCTTTGATCGGCTGCAATGGCAACAACGCCCGAATTAAACGTGTCCATCCGCCCGTCTTTGGGTTTGCTTTGGCACCCGGCCGCCAATATGGCCGCCAATGCGCATCCCATGAAAGAGAATTGTTTCATCGCTAAAACTCTTATTACTGCAATCTGAAGACAATGGGTAACGTGTACTTAACAGACACTGCCTCGCCGTTTTGCTTGCCGGGGATCCACTTCGGCATGGCATTTACCACGCGGACAGCTTCCTTATCCAGATAGGGGTCTACGCCACGTACCACAGCCACATCGCGGATCGATCCGTCGGAACCTACCACGAACTGGACTTGCACACGCCCTTGGATGCCTTGCTCGGCCGCAACGGTCGGGTAGTTCAACTCCTTATTAATCCATTTCATCAGTTCTTGAACGCCGCCGGGGAACTGAGGCATTTGCTCTACCATATCGAACACTTTCTCTTCTTCCACCGGAGCCTGCGTTACGATTTGCTGGAGGTCGGCAATGTCTTGGCCGTGCTCTTCATCCGTGCCCTTAACGTCAGCGATAGAGATGGTCACCTTGCTTTCCGTCAATTCTTCCTGACTCTTGATTTCATCTTCTTCGTTCACTTCCTCATCTTTCTTGATGACAGGAGCTGTAAACTTGATAGAACTCTTAAGTGCGGGAGGGGGCGGAGCGACAGGCTCCACTTTCTTCACTTCTTCTTGTTTAACTTCGGGCTCTTCCAATTGCGAAAGGGTGGTGACTTCTGTCATGACATCTTTCTGCTCGGGGGTGGCCAACTTGATCAACGTAGGGATGGAAAAGCCCACGGCGGCAACGACCAACACCAGGATGCAGGAGAAGTTCAATCGCTTGGCAAAGTTCTGGCGCATGCTATAGGCGCCGTATGCCTTGTTCTTGCCTTCAAAAATCATGTCACACCATTCCTGAGATGTTAAATCTATCTTAGACATATTCAATTCATTTTAAGGCGTTAAACATCATTCGGCAAGATTAGAGGACAATTGGCCTTTCGTTTCATAGTTCTCTATCAAGAACTCGTCCGCTTCAGCGATCTCCGTAATCACGTACTTACCTATATCACATATCTGCATTTCATCAAGAGCGTCAATCAGATTACGATAGGAGGCATCGTCGGTAGCCTTGATAATAACGGTAGGCGTATCCTTGCCGCTCTTAATCTCAGATGCCTGCTCCTTATATTCGTCTTCTGTTATCTTAAGGTTCAACTTGTCTTGCTTCAGCGCGTTCACTGCATTCACAGCGACAGCATTACGGCGCAAGAGCATAGCCCGGAGGCCATCTTTACCATAGGTTGTTTCCTTCAGTGAAGTATAGTCTTTATAGTTGGGCTCACCTTCGTAATAATACAGTTTGTCTTCGCCTGCCAGCAACAGTGTGATAGCCTGCGAAGCCTTCACTTTCGATTTTTGGTCTTCGGTGATGTTCTCATCATTACTCGGCATACTAATTTCCATCGTCTGAGGCTTGCTCAGCGTGGTACACAGCATAAAGAAAGTAATAAGCAACATGTTCATATCCACCATCGGCGTAAAGTCCACGCGGACAGTCATTTTTTTCTGCTTGCTTTTTCCACCTTTCTTCTTGCCGCCACTTTCTTGTATTTCAGCCATAAAAAATCCTTTCTATTATTCTTCTCCGGTGGTTTTCAGCGAAGTAATCAGATTGTACCGATTCTCTCTGAGATCCTGAAGTGAATTCATTACATTCTTTATCACAGAATAGGGCGTCTTAGCATCGGCCTTGATGGCAATGCGCAGGTCTCTGTTGGTTGCGCGCGCGTTACGCACCCACGCTTTGAACTGGTTGTCAATGCTATCACAGGGAATACCCAAGTTCTTCAGTTGAGCGTCTTGGTCGGCTTGAGGCAAATCAAGGAACTGCTTCATCACTTTCATTGGCGCTCCGAAAGTAGGAGAAAGCATGAAAGTGTTGACTTCCTGCGGCGTGAATGTCACGCCATATTCCTGCCCCATCGCTTCCAAGACACTTTTCATGTCCGCTTGTTTATCCAGGCTCATGAACACTTTCCCCTCCGGGTCAACCAGAATTTGGAGAATGTCAGTCTCTGGAATCTTGATTTCAGATACGGACGCCGGAGTCGTAACTTGCACTGGCTCTTTCTTCACGAACGTCGAAGTCAACATAAAGAAAGTAAGCAAGAGCACCGTCACGTCACTCATCGCCGTCATATCGATGAATGTATTTTTCTTTTTAATTTTCGCTCTAGCCATAATTAATCAATTAAAAATTGAAACATAAATTGAACACTGAAAAATCAACGCAACTGCAATTGCAATCCGCGCAAATATCCGTTCAATTCACTCTTATTTATGTGTAGCAGCGAAAGTCTGTACGATGGAGAAGCCAACCTCGTCGAGGCAGAATGTCAACTTGTCAATCTTATTAGTATAATAGTTATAAGAGATTACAGCCAATGCGCCGGTCAAGATACCGAATGCGGTGTTGATCAAGGCTTCGGAGATACCTTGCGACAGAGCCATGGAGTCAGCAGAGCCACCGGCAGCCAAAGCGGCGAATGAACGGATCATGCCGATAACCGTACCGAGAAGTCCCATCAAAGTACCCAGCGTAGTGATAGTTGCCAAGATAGGCAGGTTTTCCTGCAGCATAGGCATTTCGAGGGCGGTAGCTTCTTCCAAAGTCTTCTGGATAGCCAGCTGCTTCTGGTCCTTATCCATATTGGACAGTGTTTCCATTTCATGGTAAGTCTTCAGAGTCGCGCCTACCACGTTGGCTACGGAACCGCGTTGCTTGTCGCAAACTTCTTGGGCCTTTGCCAGATCGCCTGCGTTCAGAGCGGCTTTGATGTTGGCAACAAACTTAGTCAGAGAGCCTCTGCCAAATGCAGAACGAAGAGCGAAATAGCGTTCAACGCTCAATGCGATCACAGTAAGCAACAGGGTGTGGATCACAGGCACAACGACACCGCCTTTGTAGATAGTGCCCAACATGTTACCATTGAGCGGGTGGTTGTTAGGATCACCGTTCACGAAGTTGTCCGGATTGCCCAGCACAAACTTAAAAATACATACTGCAATGACGAAGCATGCTACAATTACCCATCCGGCAGATTTGATACCTTTAAAACCTGCAGACTTGTTGCCTTTAGCGGCAGCCTTCTTTTGAGTAGTTTCCATAATTTAAAAAATTTAGTTGTTAGTATTAAAAAGTTTAAAGATAAGCATCAAGAAAAGCATCCTTTCAGATTTCATCAAAAAGGATTCTCCATGGCGTCTTGCCTGCACCGACCCGGCTCGTCAGCGAAAGGGGGCATGGCACAAGGAGACCACATAAACCGCTTATAACACTTTCAGTCATAGCATCTAATATGAATGCGATATAAGTCGTTCACATTTATTAAGTCAACTTCATCCTATCCGTTTAAGCATTGCCTATGATGCCCAAGATTTAACCCTGCCACGTCATTAGGCTTTATTAATGCAACGGTAAAGGTACAAATAAAGTCCGATATAGTAAATAAAAAGATTGCAAACTATCCAATTTTAAGTACTTTTAAGCATTTGCCGGCTCGTTTACAACAAACAGTGATGCTTTCGATGCAAAAAAACAGTAAAAGCCGCCTCCTGCAAAACTCGAACTGCACCCCGGACAGACTTTCTTCTCGCTATCAAAGGAAGACGACAAAGACAAAGAGACGGGACATTGATAAGCAAAAAAAGAAAGGAAAGCCCGCCAGAACGGCGGGATTCGACAAGGCCGTCCCGAAGGTTATCACCTGCACGACCGGTTTCAAGTCAAGAACTTATAGGCGGACGTTATGCGGATAATCATATAAATTTATTGCGGGCTTGATGAATGTTGCATATATCATTCAGGGGGGTTCCCCTGCGGATTACCGCCTGCAATAAAGGGGAATCTTCCATGCACATACGGGGCGCGGGCGGTACTGTACGGGGCTTGTTCCGTGCGTGCATGGAGGAAACTCCGGCAATATCAGGGAGCGAGTCTGGAACAAGTCCTCAAACGATGCTTGCCCGATATGCCCCTTGCCTGCGCATAATTTGTTTCTTGTCAATGCTTTCTAGTCCCGTCTCTCCCGTGCGCATGGGCAAACGCGTCCTGCAAATGCTTCTTTCCCCAGTGCCATGTGGCAGGCGGGAAAAAGAAAGCTGCCCGGGAACGTTGCGGCGGCAGGGCGCGTGGCAGTTTCCGGGCAGCCGGGAGGGAAAGGGCGGAATGCCCGCCTTATTTCACGGGGATCTTCTCGATGCGGCGTTGATGCCGCCCGCCTTCAAACGCGGTGTTGAAGAACTCGTCCAAGATTTCGCTGGCCGTGCCGGTGGTGATGAAGCGTCCCGGCATGACCAGCACGTTGGCGTCATTGTGCCTGCGCGCCAAGCGGGAGATCTCGGGAATCCAGCACAGGGCGGCGCGGATGCCTTGGTGCTTGTTGAGCGTCATGCTGATGCCGTTGCCGCTGCCGCAAATGGCAATGCCTGGGTAGCACTCTCCCGCCTCGACCGCCAGTGCCAGCGGATGGGCGAAGTCCGCGTAGTCGCAACTTTCGCCAGAGTATGCGCCGAAGTCCTTATAGGCCATTCCTTTGGCTTCCAGCCAACTGCGCACGTATTGCTTCAGCTCGTAACCGGCGTGGTCAGAACAAATTCCGATTGTTTTCATTGCGCGGCTCCCCCCTTTGGTTAAAGCATGGCTTTTACCTGCTTGTAAACGTTTTCGGCGGTGAAACCCAGCTTTTCGTCCAGTACCTTGTAGGGGGCGGAGAAGCCGAACATTTCCAGTCCCCAAACCTTGCCGTTGGCTCCGGCCAGCCCCTCCAAGGTGACGGGCAGGCCGGCGGTGAGGCCGAATACTTTGGCTCCCGTGGGGATGACGCTTTCCTGGTATTGGGAGGGCTGGTTGCGGAACAGTCCTTCCGATGGGGTCGAAACGATGCGTGCCTTGATGCCGTCTTTGCGCAACAGCTCTGCGCCCGCCACCAAGGTGGACACTTCAGAGCCGGAGGCCACGAGGACTATATCGGGGTTGCTGTCTGATCCGGCCACGATATAAGCGCCCTTGGCAGCCAGCGGGTAGTTGTTGCCCTCTGGCAGGTTGGCGATGTTCTGGCGCGAGAAGATGAGGGCGGTAGGCGTGGCGGTGTTTTCCATAGCCAGCCTCCATGCCACCGTCGTCTCTTCGGCATCTGCGGGACGGAGCACGAGGGTGGAGTTGCGCCCGCTGTGGTTCTTCAGTTTCTCCATCAGGCGGATCTGCGCTTCTTGTTCCACCGGTTCGTGCGTAGGGCCGTCTTCGCCTACGCGGAAAGCATCGTGCGTCCAAATGAACTTCACGGGCACTTCCATGAGCGCAGCCATGCGGACAGCCGGTTTCATGTAGTCTGAGAATACGAAGAAAGTGCCGCATGCAGGGATAACGCCGCCGTGCAGTGCCATGCCGATGCAGCAGCAGGCCATCGTCAGCTCGGAGACGCCCGCCTGGAAGAAAGCGCCGCTGAAGTCGCCCTTGGTGAAGGCGTGCGTCTTCTTCAAGAAGCCGTCGGTCTTGTCTGAGTTCGAAAGGTCGGCGGAAGCCACAACCATGTTTTCAACCTGCGTGGCCAGTGCGCCCAGCACGGTGGCCGATGCGGCGCGGGTGGCAGAACCGGGCTTCTGCACGATGCCGGCCCAATCCACTTCAGGAACTTTGCCCTCGAAGAAAGCGGCCAGCTTGGCGGCCAGTCCGGGATTGGCCTTTGCCCAGGCTTCCTTTTCGGCGTATCTTTCCTTTACGATTTCCTTCAGTTCGGCCGCGCGCCCGGCATACAGCTTCTCTACTTCTGGGAAGATGACAAACGGGTTCCCGGGGTCGCCGCCGAGGTTCCTGACGGTGTTGGCGTATGCATCGCCGCCGAGGGGCGCCCCGTGGATGGCGCAGCAGGCTTCGTAGCTGCTGCCATCGGCTTTGCGGGCTCCTTTGCCCATCACGGTGTGGCCGATGATGAGGGTGGGGCGTCCACTCTCAGCCTTGGCTTCGATGAGAGCCGCACGGATGGCATCGGGGTCGTTCCCGTCAATCTTGATGACTTTCCAGCCCCATGCCTCATACTTCTTGGCCGTGTCCTCGCAGGTGACGGCCTTGGTCTCGGTGGAAAGTTGGATGTCGTTGGCATCGTAGAACATGACGAGGTTGTCCAGGCCCAGCGTGCCGGCAATGCGGCCTGCCCCTTGCGAGATCTCTTCCTCTATGCCGCCGTCCGAGATGTAGGCATAGATAGTCTGGTTCATGACGTTTCCGAAGCGTGCTTTCAGAAACTTGGCGGCGATGGCGGCGCCTACGGCAAAGGTGTGCCCTTGTCCCAGCGGGCCGGACGTGTTTTCAATGCCGCGCGTGATGTTGCGCTCGGGGTGTCCCGGCGTGGGGCTTCCCCATTGGCGGAACTCTTTCAGCTCGTTTGTCGTGAACTTTCCGGCCAATGCCAGTTGGGCATAGAGCATGGGCGACATGTGCCCCGGGTCGAGGAAAAAGCGGTCGCGGCCTTCCCATGCGGGGTTTTCAGGGTCGTACACTAAGAATTCACTGTAAAGCACATTGATGAAGTCGGCGCCGCCCATAGCGCCGCCGGGGTGTCCGGACTTGGCTTCCTCTACCATCGATGCGGCAAGGATGCGGATATTGTCAGCCGCACGGGTCATAAGTTTCTTGTCATTCATAACGTTTTATCTTTGATTAAATGTTTGCTTCATTATTGCAGTTCCAAGGTGACGATTGACTTGGCAGGGAGCTTGATGGTCATGGTTTCCCCTTTCACTTCCACTTCCTTGAAAGCGACGGGCTTCACCGTATCGGGGTGCTCGAACGTGTTGTAGTCGCTGACGTTTGCCGAGGTCAGTATTTCGCCCACGGCTTTGGTGGCAGTTACGCCCGGAAGGTTTACGGTGATTTCCTGCTCGTTTTCAAGGTCAACATTGGAGAGCGAGAGGTGAATCTTTCCGTCCTTGTCTTTGGAAGCGGTGGCACTGACAAGCGGGAGGTGACGGCCGTCACGCACGTCGATGACTTTGCATTGGAGGTCAAGTGGCAGGTATGTGGCATCCTGATGCACCTTATACATATTGAACACGTGGTAGGTAGGTGTCAGTACCATGCCGCCCTTGTCGTTGGTCAGAATCATGGATTGCAGCACGTTCACCACTTGGGCGATGTTGGCCATCTTCAAGCGGCCGGTGTGCTTGTGGAAGATGTCGAGAGACAATGAAGCCACAAACGCGTCGCGCAGTGTGTTCTGCTGGTACAGGTGCCCGGGAATGGAGCCCGGCTCGGAGTCCCACCACGTTCCCCATTCATCGAGGATGAGAGCCACTCTCTTTTGCGGGTCGTATTGATCCATGATGTCAATGTGCTTCTGCAAAACGCTATCGATTTCGCGGCATTTGCCCATTGTCCAGTAGAAGTCCTCATCGCTGAACTGTGTGGCGGATCCTTTGCTGCCGTTCCATCCGCTTACGGTGTAGTAATGCAGCGAGAGGCCGTTCATTTGTTTGCCTGCACGGTTCATCAGTTCCTTGGTCCAGTCGTAGTCATAGTCGCTGGCGCCGCTGGCAATTTTGTAAAGCCAGTTGCCATCGTAGTTGCGGCAGTACGTGGAGTAACGGCGATAAACATCAGCATAAAATTCGGGGCGCATGTTGCCTCCGCATCCCCAGCTTTCGTTGCCCACGCCGAGGTATTTGACTTTCCACGCTTTGTCCCGTCCGTTTTGGCGGCGCAGGTTGGCCATAGGCGAATCGCCTTCCGATGTCATGTATTCTATCCATTTGGCCAGTTCTTCCACCGTGCCGCTGCCCACGTTCCCGCTGATATAAGGTTCGCAACCTAACATTTCGCAGAGGTTGAGGAACTCGTGCGTACCGAAACTGTTGTCTTCGATGGTGCCGCCCCAGTTGTTGTTCACTAATTTCGGGCGGTTTTCCTGCGGGCCGATGCCGTCTCTCCAGTGGTATTCATCGGCGAAGCAGCCGCCAGGCCAGCGTATTACAGGCACATGCAACTCTTTTAGTGCGTTGAACACATCGGTGCGGTAACCTTTGATGTTGGGGATGGAAGAGTTTTCACCTACCCAAAGCCCGCCGTAGATGCAAGTGCCGAGATGTTCGGCAAACTGCCCGTAGATTTCCTTTGGAATGATTTGTGTGCCTTGGCTGGCATGTACGGTGAGGGTCGCGCTTTCTTGAGCCGGCGCGGTGAGAGACGCGGCAAGCAAGAAACTTCCAATGGCAAATTTGGTTCTCATAAGCATTTTTTACAGGGGTTATTAATGTCTATTCCTTGACGGTTACGGCTGCCTGCTCAATGGGAAGGCAGTTCTTGTAGGTTTTGATGTAGGCGTTGAAGCCGGCTACGTCTTCAGCGATCGGGGTGATTTCCAAGCCTGTGTTCCCGGCAAATACTTGTTCATCAAGGAAGTCTGCCAGCGGCAACTTCTTCGGGTTGTTTACCAGGTAAGAGCCCAATAGAGCCATCCCCCATGGCCCGCCTTCGCCGGCTGTTTCCATGACCGAGATGGGGGAGTTGAGTGCAGCCGCCAATATCCTTTGGCCTACGCCTTTGGTCTTGAACAAGCCGCCGTGGCCGGTGATTTTGTCTACCTTGATTTTCTCTTCATTGAACAAGATGTCGTTGCCAATCTTGAGCACGCCCACCGAGGCATAGAGGTTGGCACGCATGAAGTTAGCCAGCGTAAACTTGTCATTGGCAGAACGTACAAACAGCGGCCTGCCTTCGGCAAGTCCGGTGACGGGCTCGCCCGAGATGTAGTTATAGGCAATCAATCCGCCGCAGTCGGCTTGTCCGGAGAGGGCGCGGTTGTAGAGCTTGTCATAAACTTCGTTCATGTCAACGGGAATGCCCAGCAGTTCCTGGTATTCCTTGAATAGGTTTACCCATGCGTTGAGGTCTGACGTACAATTGTTGCAGTGAACCATTGCAACGGGGCTTCCATCGGGAGTGGTCACCATGTCAATCACTTCGTAGGGCTTGGAAAGTTCTTTCTCCAGCACAATCATCGAGAAAGACGAAGTGCCTGCCGATACGTTTCCAGTGCGCGGCTTGACGGCATTGGTGGCTACCATGCCCGTACCGGCATCGCCTTCGGGCGGACAAACGGGAATGCCGGCTTTCAAGTGACCCGAAACATCGAGCATCTTGGCGCCTTCAGGGGTCAGGAAACCAGCATTTTTGCCGGCCGGCAATACTTGGGGCAGTATGTCAAGCAGTTTCCAGCGAAAGCCTTTTGGGGCAACCAAGTTGTCGAATTTGGAGACCATTTCGGCACTGTAGGTCTTGGCCTTTTGGTCAATGGGCAACATGCCCGATGCATCGCCGATGCCCAGCACCCTTTGTCCGGTGATTTGCCAGTGGATGAATCCGGCGAGGGTGGTCAGATAGTCAATGTCGTTGACGTGCTCTTCGTTGTTGAGGATAGCCTGATACAGGTGAGAAATGCTCCATCGCAACGGGATGTTGAAGACAAACAGCTTGGATAAGGTTGCTGCGGCCTCTCCCGTATTGGTGTTTCTCCATGTGCGGAAAGGGACGAGGATTTCTTCGTCTTTATTGAAAGCCATGTAGCCGTGCATCATGGCGCTGATGCCAATGGCGGCCAAGTCCTCTATTTCTATGTCATATAACCCTTTGACGTTGCGCCGCAGGTCTGCATAGCAGTCTTGCAGGCCATACCAGATGGCTTCCACGCTGTAAGTCCAAAGGCCGTCCGCCAGTTGGTTTTCCCACGTGTGGCTTCCTTGGGCGATAGGTTTGTTTGCAGGGTCGATTAGTACGGCCTTGATGCGGGTGGAGCCGAACTCGATGCCAAGGATGGCTTTGCCTGCTTCGATGATTGATTTTGCTTCTGAGTTCATAATGCGGAGTGTCTTTTCGAATATGGAATGGGGCAAAGGCTAAAAAGGAGTTAGAAGAAGCCATGCTACTCCTTTCGGATCGATAACTCTTTTTAACTCCTTCATTGAAGTCATGCAATCAGCAGAGTGCCTTGTTCAGCATGTAGTATGCTTCGTTCATCCGTAATTCTTTCTTGAAGTCGCTGATGTTTGTTCCCTTATGGATGTGTACCATTTCGATGCCGGCGATTTCCGCATAGTCTTCCCAATATTCGGCAGTGAGGTCGTAGGAGAAGCAGGAGTGATGTGTGCCTCCTGCTAAAATCCACGCGCCTGCACCCACTTCGAAGTTGGGTTGCGGGATCCATAAGGCGGAAGCCACCGGTAGTTTGGGCAGCGGTTTCGGTTCAATGCACTCTACATCGTTTACGATAAGGCGGAAGCGGTTGCCCAAGTCGACCACGGTGGCAGTGCAGCCCGTCCCGGTCTTGCTGGTGAACACGAGACGGGCTGTCTGGCTCTTGCGGATGCCGATGCCGAGGAAGTGTACCTCCAAACGAGGCTTCTTGGCAGCGATGAGCGGACAAACTTCCAGCATGTGCGCCTGTAGAATGGCACTGCGGTTGCCATCGAAGTTCAAGGTGTAATCCTCCAAGAACGAGCAACCGTTGGGCATGCCTTGGCTCATTACCCATACCATGCGGTAGAGGGCAGCCGATTTCCAGTCACCTTCAGCGCCGAAGCCATAGCCTTCTTCCATCAGGCGTTGCGAAGCAAGACCGGGGATTTGGTCGAAGTGGCTGCCGTCTGTCTGCCCCAAATCATCGAAGTTGGTGGTGAAACCTTTGGCTCCTTTGGCTTTCAGGATGGCACGCAGGGCGAGTTCGGCCTTGGCGGCATTCTTCACTTTCTGATAGGCTTCGGTAGATTTGTCTTCCAAAACAGCATCGTGGTCATATTCCCGGAAATAAGTAGCTACCAGTGCATCCACATCGGCATCCTTTACTTGGCTGTGATATTCCATCAGTTCGCTGGCGGGGCAGTAGTCTACATGGTAGCCCATGCGTACCTCAGCCTCAACCTTGTCACCGTCTGTAACGGCAACGTTGTTCATTTGGTCGCCGAATCGGATGATGAGCATGTCTTGAGAGTCTGCCCATGCGGCGCAGACACGCATCCATACGGCAATCTTGCGTTGAGTCTCTTCCTCTTTCCAATAGCCTACAACCACTTTGCGGCGGATGCGCATACGGGTGCAGATGTGGCCGAATTCGCGGTCGCCGTGTGCAGACTGGTTAAGGTTCATGAAGTCCATGTCCATGGTGTCCCAAGGAATCTCTTTATTGTATTGGGTATGGAGGTGCAGTAAGGGCTTCTTGAGCTGTTGCAGGCCGTGAATCCACATCTTGGCCGGTGAGAAAGTATGCATCCACGTAATGATGCCAATGCACTTTTCATCGTTGTTGGCAGCCTTCATCACGGTTTCCACTTCTTTCGACGAGTTAGCAGTGCCCTTATACACTACCTTTACGGGCAGTTTGCCAGATGCGTTCAGGCCGTTTACCATTTCATTGCTGTGAGCATCTACTGCAATCACAGCGTCACCTCCGTACAGGAGCTGTGCCCCTGTTACGAACCATACTTCATATTGATTAAATGCGTTCATATAGGTTGATTTTTAAGGTTGTATATTGTTTCTCATTTACTGTTATTTTTGTCCGTAGTAAGCATTCGGGCCATGCTTGCGGCTGAAGTGCTTTTCAATCAGCAACGGATTCATGGTAAGGTGCGGGTTGACAGCATATGCGATGGAAGCCATCTTGGCAACCTGCTCCATTACGACAGCATTGTGTACTGCATCATGCGCATTTTTGCCCCATGCAAACGGGCCATGGTTCTTGACCAACACGCCCGGCGTGTGTACGGGATTCATGTTTTCAAAACGTTTCACAATCACATTGCCTGTCTCCAGTTCGTAAGCATCTTCCACTTCTTCTTCAGTCATGTCGGCCGTGCAGGGAATGGCTTCGTGGAAGTAGTCGGCATGAGTGGTGCCGATGTTGGGAATATCACACCCGGCCTGTGCCCAAGCAGTTGCGTATGTGGAGTGGGTGTGAACTACGCCGCCGATACCGGTAAATGCCTTGTACAGCACAACGTGGGTCGGGGTATCTGACGAGGGCCTCAACTTACCTTCTACCACCTTGCCGTTCAGGTCTACCACAACCATGTCTTCTGCTTTCATTTCGTCATAGTTTACCCCACTGGGTTTGATGACAACCAAGCCGCTTTGGCGGTCGATAGCTGAAACATTGCCCCATGTGAAGATGACCAGCCCATGTTTTACCAATTCGAGGTTGGCATGGAATACTTTTTCTTTCAGTTCTTCTAACATAATGTGTCGCTTTTGGTTTTCCTTTCTGTTTGTAACTTAAAGTTCGGAGGCTGGCGATATGCCTTTTCGTTGAATTGATAGAGGTTGGCATCCATTTGAAGCCTGTCTTGTCAATCTTGGCAGGCTTGACAGATGTTTCCTGCTGCATCAGTCCCCGTGCTTCTTCCACCATAGTCCGATGATCGGGAATCAGCGGCGGCAGTCCGCAGATATTTATCCGATGGGCGTTGTGTTGCTGCACGAAATTGCGGCCATATTCGTTGGTATTGGCCAAGGCATAGTAACCACCGCTACGCCCCGTTCGCCCAAGCCACGGTAGATGCCGCCGAAGATGCCCGCTCGCTCCATTAATGAACATGCTTCAAAACCGGCCAGTTCATTCAACATCCGCTTGCGGCATTGCCTACGCTTCCATTTCCCTGTACAAATCCTCCCACCAGCAGGCCTTTCTCCTCTTGCCGGCTCAAATGTGCGCTTGAGTGGCAAGAGGTTGAGGCTTTCTTCGCTGGATCCGAAGATTATGCTATCAACGGAACATGGAATTTGTGCTGTAGTAACCATTCATTTTTTTGTTGATTACCAGAAGTATATGTAGAACAACAAGCACAAGGCAACAACGCCCAGTGAAGCAATGACATCCCACTTACTCCAACTTTCGCGAATTTGTTTTCTATAATCTTTGGTGAAAGTAATGGCAGCAACTTGTTCTGCACTAGGTTTCGGCGTGAAAGACGAGATCACGAACATGGCAATGATGATGAATGCCAGCAGCCAAATTTCGAAGACCAGCCAATTGGTTTGCCAGAACCAAGCAGTGCAATCCCAGAATGTACCGTCCATCGGGGCTTTGCCTGAATCAGTGATAACGTTGGTGAACAGGCGAAGCATACCGATGAGGAAGCCTCCGATAAGGCCCCATTCGCCGGCTTTCGGCGTGATTCGCTTCGAGAAGATACCTAAGGTGAACACGGAAACCATGGCCGGCGCAATTAGCGACTGAATGTCTTGCAAGTAGGAATATAAGTTCCCCATGTTCATCATGATAGGCATCCAAGCCAATCCCAGAACTACGACTACAACGGTTGCCATGCGTCCGACAAATACATAGTGGCCTTCGCTCATGCCTTTTTTCATCGGCTTGTAGAAGTCTTCGGTAAACAGGGTGGCACAGCTGTTGAAGAATGCAGCTAAAGAAGCGACTAAAGCGCAGATAAAGCCGATGGTTACAATGCCTTTCACGCCTGCAGGCAGAATGTGCTTCACCATCATGGCGAATGCGCCGTCGGTGTCGTGTGTGTCGGTAATGTCCATCACGATGCCGCTGCCGGTCTTTTGAGAAAGCGCGAATGCAACCATGCCGGGAATCAAGAACATGAATACCGGCAATATTTTAAAGTAGCCGGCAGTAATTGTACCACGGCGCGCACGCTTCAAGACCACGCTGTTGTCTTCACCTTTAGTCTGGCCAAGCACACGTTGTACGATATGTTGGTCTGTACACCAGTACCAAAAACCGATGATGGCCGCGCCGAAGAATACCACATAGCCGGGGTATTGGTGGTACATCGGGTCAGCAGGGTCGGTGTGGAACATGTGCGTAGTACCGAAACCATCATGAGTGCCCTTGCATACAGCCATCATTTGCGACCACCCTTCACTGATGCTGCCGTCTCCCAATATGCCTAATCCTAAGAACAGCACCAAGAAAGAGCCAATAATAAGAATAGGAGTCTGAATGGCCGACAATGTCATCACGCCTTTCATGCCGCCGAACACAGTGAAGATGGCCGTGATGACGATAAGGCCGATAGCACCATACCAGAATGGCAGGCCGAGAAGGTATTCAAAAAAGATGCCTCCCGTAAATGCCGTTACGGAAACTTTGGTCAATACGTATGCAATCAAAGTAATAATCGAGAGCCAAGAACCAGTGCGTTGGGTGTAACGGAACTTGAGGAAGTCGGGCATGGTGATGATTTTGCCCATCTTGTTGTTCAGCAGTTGATAGAAAGGTACAAATAGCCAGCCTAAAATCAGAATTATCCACCCCTGCATTTCCCAGTGTGCCATGCCTACGCCGTCTTTGGCTCCTGTTCCGGCAAGGCCTACCAAATGCTCGGAACCGATGTTGGCTGCAAAAATGGCAGCGCCGATGATATACCAAGGCTCGCCTTTACCAAATAGATAGTCTTGGCTGTCTGGCCCTTTCATTCTCTCTTTGTCTTTCTTAATGGCGCGATAGATCGCCCATACGATGGCAACGACTCCAACGGCGAGAACCGCCCAGTCAAGCCAGATAAATTCACTTAATGTCCAGTTCATGTCTTTTTAATGTTACTATGTTTTTTGATAGGTTTATTGTTTACTGTTATTTTCCACGCCAAATTTAAATATGCATTGGCTGTTGTAAGTTTGGCCAGGTTCCAAAACGACAGAAGGCCATTCCGGGTGATTGGGACTGTCCGGATAATGCTGGGTTTCCAAGCAGACAGAAGCGCGTTGGTTATAAACGATGCCTTTTTTACCTTTTACAGTACCGTCCAAGAAGTTGCCGGTGTAAACTTGGATGCCTGGTTCATTGGTATATACATTCAGGGTGATACCCGATGTGGGTGAAGTCAGTTTGGCTGCCAGCTGGTTGATGTCACCGTTGGTGTTCAGTACCCAGTTGTGGTCATAACCGTTTCCGTTCTTCAATTGTTCAAATTGGTAGTTTTCAATGTCTTGTCCCACAGGCTTCTGAGCCGTGAAATCCATCGGGGTGCCTTTCACTGGCAAGATTTTCCCGGTAGGTATAAAGGTAGAATCAACCGGGGTGTACTTGTCTGCGTTTATATAAAGAATATGGTCTGTAGCCGGTTGGGAGGGATTGCCCGAGAGGTTGAAGTAGGAGTGGTTGGTCATGTTGATGATGGTCGGCTGGTCGGTGGTAGCACTATAGTTGATGTCGATAGCGTTATCGTCCGTCAACTTGAAAGTAACCTTGGCAATGACCTTGCCTGGGAAGTTCTGGTCTCCATCGGGCGAAATGCGGGTCAGTTCCAGTGTAGTGCTGTCAATGGGGTTGGCATCATACATTTGGTATTGCCAGCCTTTCGGGCCGCCGTGCAGGCAGTGCCCGAAATTGTTCTGCGGCAACTGGATGACCGTGCCGTTCAAATCAAAACGCCCTTGGTTGATGCGGTTGGCGTAGCGGCCGATGGATGCGCCAAAATCACTCGGGATGTTAATGTAGTCGGCAATACTGTCGAAGCCCAGCACGACATCCTGCATGGTTCCGTTTTTATCGGGTACCATGATGGAAACAATGCGGCCGCCAAAATTGGTGATGCATACTTCCATGCCCGATTTGTTTTTCAAGGTGTAGAGATTGGTTGTGGTACTGTCTACCACGGCTTGGAATTTGGCCACGTCCAATTTGGACATTGTAATTTGTGGTGCTTCCGGCTTTTGAGAACAGGAAGCCAGCATTGCAGCAACTATTCCTGCGAATAAGAAAGATTTCTTCATAATGTTGTTTTGTTTGTCTGTATAACGTTAAAAAATCAAAGAAAGCTCTATAAATTATTTTAGCCATCCGATATAAGAACCAACAAACTGCCAGAGGCTGCATTTTGGAACTGTTTCCAATCGCAAAGTTAGTGCAATAAAATGTTTTACGCAAACTTTGTGTCAGGTTTTGACAGGGACAGTATTTGATTTATATCGTATTGCATGCCATATATCGCATGTGTTGCGGTAATGTCGGGCAATCTGCACATGGCGAACGATATTGCGGGCAAGGTTTGCCATGGAAGCACATGCTTTGGCGCGTGCCGTTCCGCCATCGGGTCGCAGCCGCATACCGGCCTGGCCATGCGGCAGGCCTTGGCGTGAGCCTTGCAGCCGTGGAATGTCTTTCTGTTTCTTTGTCCGCCCCACGCCAATATCCTTATATGACTTTCTGCGGGGATTGCCTTTCCATGGAGCGTCCCCTTTCTTTAACGTGAGTTTGAGATAACTCAAAAGATTTTCAGTTGTCGGCCATTGATGAAATGTACATCAATGGCAGGCCTCTTCTCAAAGAAGCAGCAAGCTGCAATTGCAGGAAGGGGCGTTGGCAATGGAATTACTGGATGAACGGTGCCTTGAGTGCCCTGTCTGTGCAATGTCCTTCCATCCATCGTTGACCGTTTCAACCAGCACCCTTTTCCCCGGCAAGTCCCTCAAATGTCTTACGAAGCAGTTGTAGGAAACACGTTCGGGAAACAAGTGTACCGGATGCATGCAGGCATATCTCTTGTAGTAATATCGAACTCACGTTATTATTATTTGGTTCTCTTGTTTAACTTGTTTCCGAAAAGCCGAATGATTTTTCTGTGTGTTGAATGCAGTAATATTCTTCCCAATCTCCCTGCCCATTTATTTAAAATGAACTCCGCCTCATTAATTCATCAAACTCTTTTTTGAGCTTGTACAGTTCTGATTTAGGATCAGCAATATCTCCACGATAATTTTTGTAGAATTGCAATATATGCAGGTACTTTTTGTTGTCCGTCAACTCTTCTATGTGATTAAAATCATTCTTAAAGATTATCGGATATAGTTCTGCCCGTTCTTCATCGGTCAGTTCAGACATAGCTTCCCGCCATTCCTGAGTATATCCCAGATGCTCAAAGAAGAACCTGAATAATAGGAATGTTTCAGGCATAATAAGCAATTCCATATACTCCTCCTCATTTCGGCCGAAAGCTTTCTTAAAAAAAAATACGCCTCTGCCAATTTTCCCTTTGGTCGCATTGAGAATAGCCTGAACAGCACGGATATATTTGCGATTCCAGTATTTGCCGATATAGTCTCTGTCGTGGCTGTGTTCTCCTGTAATCGGATGATACTTCATCGGGAATGAGTAGATACTAACATTCAATTCCTCACACAGATATACATTTATCTGCATACGATGATATAACTCTTCCGGCTTGTCTGTAAAATTGTAAAGCAGATAGTTAGAGAAATCTCTCATTCCATACTTTTCACTCATCTTAACAGCCTTCGTATATTTAGGTTCTGTTTTGACATTGTCGAATGCTATACGAAGTGGACGTACAGGTATCTCTGCCAACAGCTTAACAATGCGTCGATTAAATAACCTTGCGTCAACCCCTTGATTAAAGTCTACAAAACGCAGGCGGCCTAAACGCTTTTTAAGCTTTATATCGGAATAGGGTGCAAAATCCTTGTATGTAGACACCAACGCTTCACGAGTGCAAGTTTCGGGATGCAAAAGCCCGTGCCTTTCCCGTAAAGCGTATATTTCAGTTCTTGTTTTTTCGTTGAACGATTTGAAGTTATTAAGCTCTTGCAGCAGCTTGAATGATTTGCGAATATACGCACGGTCATTGACTCCCAGGCGAAGATTCCTGATAGCGATTGCATACCAGTCCGGCTCAAAATATTTAGCCCCTTTGGTGAACCCGCAAGATTTGATATCCTCGATGATGTCTTCTAATCTGTTTGAGGCTAACACGTTATTGTCCATCAACAAAAGATTCCGCTGCTCGCCATAGAGTCTGCGCGTTCGGTCGATGCGCTCCCGTAAAGGTAAATA
>CAYSIQ010000035.1:13690-20473 GCA_964431195.1 uncultured Bacteroides sp. | reverse complement strand
GGATAGGCGGCTACAAGGAAGAGTTGGAGAAACTTCTAACTCTCAATTTCCGTTTAATTAATTCGCAAACCATTTCTGTTTGACTATAATTCCATAAATTCCCTAATAATAAATAATACCAATATGAGAACCCATAACATCAAACTCATTGCAGTAATTGCCTTGTGCATTACATTGACAAGCATCCGTGCCAATGCCTCTGACTTCGAGACCATTTACGACCGCATGTACGAAAAGTACCTTGACAGGAACCCATCGAAAGAAACTATTGGCGGATTGATGAAATCCCTCTCGCCGGAAGGGGCATTCGTCACCCTCAACTATCACGCTACCGATGGCTCCCCCCGCAAGCATGTACAAAACCTCATCAGCCTGGCCTGCGCCTACCAACATCCGGAGAATGCATTCTACCATGACAAAACGCTGAAAGAGTCCTATCTTAAGGCACTCCGTTTCTGGATAGACACCAACCATCAAGCCAAAAACTGGTGGTATCGTTACATCCCCTATCCCAAAGAGCTATCTGCTAGCGTAGTGCTGATGAGCCGCGAAATCAATGAAAACCCGGAACTTTTCGACAAGACCATCAAATATCTGCGCTGGAGCTACGAGAATGCCGCCCCCTCACACATGACGGGAGCCAACGGTGCCGACATCATCATGGGCTCATTTGCCGCCAGCATCCTGACCAAAAACGAAGCCCAAATGGAAGACTTCAAAGAACGGATGACGCAACTGCTCACCATACAACTCTCTGAGGGCATACAACCCGATTATCTCTTTGGACAACATTGCGGTCATGGACGGCAACTTTATTTTACCAGCTACGGCAAGGAATTCGTGAACTCCACCCTCGCTTATCTGGAACTCTGCAAGGATACCCGTTTCCAAAGTCCCGGGCTGGAATTATTACAACGCCTCTTCACCGATGGTGTACAATGGATATTCTACGACAAACAGCATGACCCCAACAATGCTGGACGCTTTATCAGCAGCGATCAATACTCCTCTGCCATAAGAATCTTGGCCGAAAGAATTTACAAGTTGAGTAAATCCGATGCACACGATGACATGAAGCAAGCACTGCAACACATCGGTGGAGACAACGGCTTGACAGGTAACCGTATGTTCTGGCGTTTCGACTACATGGTGCACCGTCGCAATAATTATATGGTCAGCTCACGTATGACCTCCACCCGAACTGTGGGCAATGAGGCCGGCAATGGTGATGGCGAGTTCAACTATTACACCTCCAACGGAGTAAACTATCTTTTTGTCACCGGACACGAGTATGACGGCAATTTCTTTAAGATCTTCAACAACCGCCAATATCCCGGCATTACTGCCGAGCAAGACAATGCTCCCCTTCCCATCCCCGATTGGGGTGAAGGCGGCAATAACGGAAACAGTTTTGCCGGAGGTGTCAGCGACAGTCTTTATGGAGCTTGCGGCATGATTTTGGATCGCCGAGGATTACAAGCTCACAAAGCTTGGTTCTATTTCGATGACGAATTTATATGCCTTGGGGCAGGTATCTGCAACACCGAAGGAAAAGCGGAAGTATTCACTACTCTTAACCAGTGTAACCGTGATGGGAAGGTACAGTATATGGCAAATGGGGAAAAACAGACTTTGAAGAACGGCTCCATACAGACCGTTGCAGACTGGATACTTCACGGACAGACTGCCTACTTCAATCTGCTGCCCCAAACCGAGTACAAAATAACCTGTGATACGGCACTGTTCAGCTTGAACGTCAATCACGGTATCCGTCCGAAACAAGGGAAATATGCCTACGTGGTATGCCCGAACATCCCGACCCCATCCGCTGCCGCAGAATATGCCGCAAAGTTGCCAATAAAAATACTTGCTAATACGGAAAAGATGCAAGCTGTACGTCATGAAAAATTAGGAATAACAGAAATCATCTTCTATCAACCGGGGGAGCTGAAACTTGAAAATGGTGATATCCTTGCAACAGATACCCCTTGCGCCCTTTTGTGGAAAGAAAAAGAAAAAAGAATACATATCGCAAATCCACGTTGTGAATCGGAAAATCCCGAAAAAGCAACAATAACGCTAACTCAAAACGGACAATCCAAACAGATATTGCTTGAAATGCCGCAAAAAGAAGAAGCCGGAAAGAGTTGCGCGGCTTCTTACGCTTCCAAGGAATAGAGTTCCCGCTAAAGGCCGGAAGTAAAAATGGGTATCTTTGCAGCCATGAGCGAAAGCACATTACCCATCCACTTCGCTCAGCTGCAAAGCTATACCAATGTTATCTATCGGCTGGCGCATGCACGCATATTCAGCGGCATAGAGACCTATTGCTCTTCTCTCGTATGCATGGAGCACGGAGAAAATACGCAACTGCTGACGAAAATGAAAAGTTTCTGGGAACATCTATTGCCGGGCGGAAATCGCAAGGTCTGAAAGAGACCATACACAAGACCACGAAATTAGCCAATTATGAGGCTGCGATAAGCAATCTGTTCGGGACGTATTAGGCCTTTATTCCAACATTTTTTTACCATCCATATGTCTACCGACCAACATTCCTCTTATTCCCATTCAGCACTCTTTCTGAGAGGAGGCGCAAAGACTCAAGGACTGAAAAGCATTCATTCAGCGAGTGAAATGGGAAACCTCCACAGAAATCCTTTTACAAAGGATAGTTATAAATAAAAGATTAAAAAATAGAGCAACTTTTTACTCTTATCTTTTCAACTCTACATCGAAACTTGCAGCATCCCGGCAAGTAAAACGCAGCACTGTCTGATTCTTGCCTGCCGACAACAACTTGCAGTAGGGTGTTTCGGCAACCTGCCACTGTCCTTTCAAAGTAACGGTTACGGGAATCTCTTGGCTCTCATTGTCAGTCCACGAATGTGAATAGATACTGCACTCAATGCATTTCCCGTCTTTATCGAAAGCTTCATCACTTGGGCCGCGATACAAAGCCAAGTCGGGCTGGGAGACAGTCAGCAGCAGTTTGTCCTTATATTCACGTATCATGACAAGGCATGATGTATCGGCTTTCTGCAACAGCCCTCCATCAGGCAGAGCCTGCGGGGTTTCAAACAAGACGTAAGAAGTAAGGCTATCTGTCAAAGAACGAACAATGTGGGCGTTGCGGTCTTGTTGGAGAATCTTGTAAGTAGGTTTCTTGGCGAATGCCTTCAAAGCGGCGGCATCCGTGCGGGGCAGCACTGCATATTCATAGGAAGCACCTTTCGGAGCTTTTCCATGCTGCAGGGTTAAGGACACCCAGTCACCGGAAGTAGGATTTGTACTGCGCTCGCCCACAGTCATTTGCGGAAAGTTTTTCTCGTAACGGGCATCAGGACGGGAGGCTTTGGAGATATAATAGCCCACTCCATTAGGGTCTATATAAGTCTGTCCGTCACTCTGATAGGACTCCCAGTACTGACGGGTTTCGGGAGTGATGGCGGCAAGCTGGAATACAGTGGTTTCCGTTGGATATTCGGCATTCAAGTTTTCGATGTCCGTACCGAGGCATACAATGGTGCCATCAAAGAAATGAAACGACTTGCGAGCACGATGAGAACCGTTATACTTATCATGTTCATGCAACACCATACCGAAGTTGCCATTCAGATGTGCTTGGGACAAACCGCCGGCAAAAGCCTCATCGGAATAAAGCATCTCCTCCATACCGGAGAAGGCATCGACATTCAAGACCCGGGCACGCAGCTGGTCGAAAGGCAGATGAATGCTCGTGACACCCGGAATGCGATTCCAGTCGAAACCGGCTTCCTGCCAACCACTGGTGGCAAAAGTAACTATTTCATCGGGCTTTCCTGTAAGAATCTGCATGCTGCCATGTGCCAGATAACGGCCATAGAAGTTGGCGGGGAGATAGTGCTCTGCAGCCCAGAAATAACGGGAATGTCCGCGTACTACGGCAGCCCAATTGTCGCGGCGCTGTACGGACACGCAGCCATAGCCCAAAGCCAGATTGCCTTGCGGGTCGGGTTCCGGACGGAAGCCCTGGTCTTCGAGCAGCTTCTTCATCTTCAGTTCGTGGCGGGTGGATGCCCTCGGCAGATAATCAGGCGCATTCTTGTCCGGGGTTTCTGCATTGGTAACCAGACGCAGATAGGCAGCAGCCATTTCGGGGTCATATTTCTGTTTGCCATCCGGCGTACCGGCAATGGCCATCGTGGCATATTGGATAGGTATCAGACTTCCTCCACCATTGGGATGGCGGCCAGACATGGAAAGCGACCATTGCTTCAGGTTACAATAAAACCGCATGGTAAGAAGCACTTTCTTCACCGTCTCGTGCGCCTGCTCAGATAAACGGAACTCGGTTCCGCTCAGCAAGTAAATCATATTAGTGGCACCGTCCAGGCCACCCACCGCATAGGCTGGATAATTGTTGCAATGATGGAAGCAAGCACCGTCCGGTTTGAAAGAACCGGCCAGTCCCGGTGCGGGAAGGCAGCCTTTGTTCAGCCAGCGGGAGAAGGAACGCAGGTATTGCAGTTTCTCTGGTGTATCCTCCATTATTAAAATGCTGGCTATGCGCCCTTGCAACTTGGTGTTGAACGTATCTATATCAATACCGTTGACGGCAGGTTCGGGATATACCTCGTTGGTGATGGCATACCAGTTGAGCGTACGTACCGCCTCTTCCAGCTTACCGGCCTCACGCAACACGTCTTTCATCAAGAAATAAGCCACAAAAAGACCGCGCATACTATATCCGTAATGGTGAATATTTCCCCAACAACTGCCGTAGGCAATACCCTGATCGGTAGCATTATCGTACATGGCGATAAATTTCTGTTTCAGTTCATGTTTCATGGCCGCATCCTCCGCATTGTTGTAGGCGATGGCGATGCGTTTCATCAGATTGAAGTAATCGCTTATCTCTATCCCCAATCGGGAGAACATATCTTTGTCCCAATCGGGTATCATACGTTCATATGCTTCGGAATGACGAACGAAATAGATGGGACGTCCTATCACCTTTCCGTCCTTGTAGGTAATCCGATAAAAATCATATTTCTCACGAATGAACTGCATCTCTTTGTCCGAGAGTATGGAAGGCGTGTAGATCATGTCGCGGAAACGCTTCTCCATAACCCGTATGTCCTGCCTCTGCGCCTCGGTCACAGCTGCCAGAGGGATGTCCGGTTTCCACAAGGAGTGTTCGTAAATAACCAGCCAGTGGTTAGTAGTCCCCTTATTTACAAACGGCACCTGCAGGTCGGCAGCCTGCTGGCGGGCATCCACCTTGCTGGCAGTAATCAAATGGTCTAAAAAGAGTTTTCCTTTCACGTCTGGAGCTGCAATGCGGATTTCATTCATCCCTTCTTCCGGGATGCCTTGCATATCGCGTTCATAGCATACCCATGCTCCGCGCCAACCAGTGAAGTTGATTCCAAAAGGGAAAGAGGTGCATACCTTGCCATCTTTCAGGAACTCGAACTGAATCTGCTTATCCTGAGCCTGCTCGTTGTACACCCATACGATGAAAGCCGAAAGATAAGTGTCTTTCCCCGTTTGGTCTTTCTTCTCAAACTTCAAATCTTTTTTGATGGATAGCGCAGCACCCGGCTCGAAAGTCCAACTCAAGCTATGGTCGCCGTCCCTATAATGTTCATCGCTAATGCCCAACTGAGAACCGGCTGTCGTAGTGGCAAACGCCGGGATCTGCTTCTCTTCAAAAGAAAGCAAACGCTCATTCTTCACAATTTGCGCATGTACACTGACCGGCGGCAACATGCAAACGAGTGCTACTGTTCCTATTTTCCATTTACTGAGTTGCATCATGCCTGTTTATTTAAGGTTATTGATATTTGCTACTTGGAAATCTGCAAAACGTACATGATCCTGCCACAATCGCAAGGCGAAATAGCCGTCTCTTTTGCCATTGGCCATCGGCAAGCTGAAAAGTTCTTCACCGTCCATGACATAGATGATGATTCCATTCTCCACACGGATTTTAACTTCATACCCATGCTTGGATTTCAAAAAGTGGCTGTATCGGTATATTCTTTCCCATAACATAATATCCTCCGTGGTACTCGCGGAAACGTGTAGTGCAGTTCCGTTCTCATACCGCCGTATCCCATATAATAGGGGCCTAACGTATTGTAATTCTTGAACTCACCATTGCGCCATGCACTGCGGACAAAGAAGTCATCCGAATGGTTTCTTCCAGTCCATTGATAGGGAGGTCGAAAAGGTTCTGATTCATCATAGTCTGCTTCAAACATCTTATGGGCAGATTCATTGACAATGAAGTGAGAGATATAGGTATCTCCCTCCTCTTCGGCAGCCAGGCCATTAAGAGTCACCAGCATGAGTGCCGCAAACAGGCAACAAGCACAGCGGATAGCTTTCATAACTTGGATTATTCTTCAATGCGCAAAGATAATATAAGAGTGATAAAATGCTGATATGGGAGGGGTGATAATTATTATCATCCGTGTTTCAAATATTCGTAACAAGACCGGCAACGCAAAAGCAGTATTTCCTATCGCAATATTGTACGAGCGTAAGATGAAGCGTTTGCATACATCGATGGAGGGCTTGGAGGAAGCCATGTAGAATGGATGAAGTGATGGCCTCTACGAAAGGAAAGTTGCAGGAGGGAAGGACAAGTGTCCGTAGTCAATGCGCTACGGGCGGAAATCGTGGCAAGGATGTTCGCGGCCATTTGGCAGCCACGCCTGCGTTTCAATGGCTCGCTCCTCTTGTTCTTTGGGGAGCCGATGGTGAAGAAACCTCCGTCCGGCCTCACTTGGCCGG
>CAYSIQ010000035.1:2633-13590 GCA_964431195.1 uncultured Bacteroides sp. | reverse complement strand
CCGGACACGAAAGCTGCGGTGAACGAGTCGCCGGCTCCCACCGTGTCGGCCACCTCCACATGGGGCGTTTCCTGGAAATAAACGCGGCCCGGCGTGAAAACATAACTGCCGTTCACCCCGCAGGTCAGGATCAACATCTTCAAATCATACTTGCCCAGCAGGATCCAGCACTTGTCTTGCAGGTCAATGCCGGGATAGCCAAACATGCGGCTAATGGTAACCAGTTCCTCATCGTTAATCTTCAACACGTTGCAACGCTGCATAGACTGGCAGAGCACTTCCTTGGTATAGAAGTTTTGGCGGAGGTTGATGTCGAATATCTTCAGCTGGCTTTCACCGTCAGGCATGGTATCAAGAAAACGGTTGATGGTTTCGCGGGACACCACGCTGCGCTGAGCCAGCGAGCCGAAACATACGGCACGGGTTTCACGAGCCAGGCTGTCAAGCGCAAGCGTATATGGAATGTTGTCCCATGCCACGCCTTCCTTGATGTCATAGCAAGGCACGCCGGCATCGTCCAGCGTCACCTGTACGGTGCCCGTAGGATAAGGCACGGTTTCAATCAGGCAGTCAAGTCCTTTCTCGCGGAAGTTATTGAGGATTTCATGCCCTAGTTTGTCATCGCCAACGGCACTCACCACGCGACTACCCAATCCGAACTGCGATACATGATATGCAAAATTGGCGGGTGCGCCACCTAATTTCTTCCCTTCGGGCAGCACATCCCATAGTGCTTCGCCCATTCCTACTACGATGTGGTTCATAATGGTATAAAGTTTTGTTTGTTTTTTATTGACGGTTTCTGATTAACAAGCAGGCTTCATGCCGCCTTGCGCACGGACTTCAATTTGAGCGTATAAAGAATAAGGTAAGCGACGCCCGCAGTCATCACTGCCACGGCGCCATCCTGTCCAATGGCATCGCTGGCAAAACCCATGAGAAGCGGGAACACGGTACCTCCGAACAGCCCCATAATCATCAGTCCGGACACTTCGTTCTTGTGAGTCGGCTCGGCAATAAGCGCCTGTGCGAAGACGATGGAGAACACATTACTGTTGCCATAACCTATCAGCGCGATGCAGACATAGATAACCGCTGCTACATCGGACACAAGCAATCCCGCCATAGCCACCAGCATCATGGCCACGCTTATGCCGAGGAAACAGCGAGACGAGAAACGGCTCAAAATGAAAGTCCCCGTAAGGCAACCGATGGTACGGAAAATGAAGTAAAGGCTGGTAGCCCAGGATGCTTCGTCCAACGTCATGCCCAAACGATCCATCAACAACTTGGGCGCGGTGGTGTTGGTGCCTACATCGATGCCCACATGGCACATAATGCCCAAAAAGCAAAACAAAATGAACGGATGCCCCAACAAACGCAGGCAGCCGGCAAACGATGAAGCCTTGTCTGCCGGTTCTTCCTCAATGGGGGTAGCTCCTAACCAGATGACAGCCAGCAAAGCTATCACCATATAGATGGGGAAAAGAATACGCCAGTTCAGCCCAAACTCGGGAATGCACCGGGTAGCTCCCCACACGGCGATATAAGGAGCCAAGAAAGAAGCGATTGCCTTCACAAACTGCCCGAAAGTAAGTGAACTGGCCAATTTGTTGCCGCTGATAATGTTGCTCATCAAGGGATTTAGAGAAGTCTGCATCAATGCATTGCCGATGCCCAGCAGCGAGAAAGAGCAAAGCATCAGTCCATAACTGTCGCCGAAGACGGGCAGCAGCAATGATACAAAAGTAACCGCCAGACTGAACAGCACCGTGCGCTTGCGGCCGATACGATTCATCAGCATGCCCGTGGGAACACTGAAAATCAGAAACCAAAAGAACACTAACGATGGAAAGATATTGGCCTGCCCGTCGCTCAAGCCAAGGTCTGCCTTTACATAATTAGAAGCGATGCCTACAAGGTCTACAAAGCCCATCGCAAAGAAGCAAAGCATGACGGGCAAAAGCTTGAATATGGTAGAATTACGATTCATCTATTCAGAATAACAAAGAATTAAAAAAAAGAAGAATTTATTGTCAATGGGAAAAACAGCCAAATAAAGAAACAAGAGTGAAGAATAACTTGGAATGAGGGAATGATGCCACAAGAAAGTCGTCCTGAAGCGTTTGGGTAGCTATCCTTTTTTTTGCGTTGCCATCCTGAGCGGACAAACAATCTCATAAATGCCAGACAATATTTATCCCTCATTGAAACGGAATACTCTTCATTCGTCATTCCTCATGGCAAGTCCCTTATTTAAGGCCATATACCTCCAACTGTTTCACCTGGAAATTTCCTCTCCACGTCTCAAACGCCAGTTTGTTGTAAGGCTTGGAGGGGAAAATTCGGTTGGTCATTACAAACTGGCCGTTGCCGCCAAAGGCTTCGATGCTGGAACGGTCTACAAAAAGGTGCAGGCGGATGTTGTCCGTGTCCTCCACGGGGGCAACAGTCATGGCAGGGAAGTCGGGACTGAAGTTGATGAGGCCGCTTTGGCTACGTTCCATCACAAACTGCTTGCGCTGCACGTCGTAGTGCATGTGCAACGCCTCGCCCTTGTCATTGCTCAGCGTGAGGATGATGCGGGAAGAGCCGGAGTTCTTCAGTTCGATGTCCAACTCGTAAGCCCCATCGTTCTTTTCCAGCAATTCAGGTATTTCATAACTTTCGCTCACACGAAACGCGGGAAAACGACGGGAAGCGGTACGAGCTTTTTCAATCTCCTGCGAAGGAGCACAGCGAAGCATCAACTCGCCATCCTTGGCACGGTAGAGCGAAAGGTCGCGGGCAATGGTATTCGCGCCACGGTATTGCAACGTGGGCAGCACGCCCTGATATTGCCAGTTGCTCATCCAGCCCAAGGCAATGACACGCCCGTCGGGCACATGGCTGAAAGTAACGGCGGCATAGTGGTCTTTCCCCCAGTCCATCCATTTGGTCTGCGTAGGCGACTCGTTGGTGAACTTCCGCCCATCAAACGTGCCCACAAAATACTGTGACGCGCTACCTCCGAATGGGCCGCCGGGATTGATGTTGCAAATCAGCACCCAGCGGGTTTCCTTAGTACCCTCAACTGGCAATTCTACTAAGTCCGGGCATTCCCAAACGCCGCCGTGAGCGCCCTGGCGGTCACCGAAACTGCTGGCATATTTCCAGTCGCGCAGGTTGGCAGAGGTGTGAATTTCCATCTCCTGCCCGCCGGCAAGAACCATCACCCAATGCTTGCCGGGCGCGTACCAGAATACTTTCGGGTCGCGGAAGTCGCGCTTGGTGGAAGTGATAACGGGATTGGCAACATATTTGGTGAAAGTCTGCCCGTTGTCGGTACTGTAAGCCATGCTTTGCGACTGGCTGTCGCCCCAGGCTGTGTTGTTGGCTGAAGTGTAAAAAGCAACCACGGCGCCTGCCCCGAAGCCCGCCGTATTGTTTTCGTCCACCACGCAAGAGCCGCTGAAGATAGAACCGTAAGCATCTGGCGCAATAGGCGTACCCTGGGACTGCCAATGCACGAGGTCAGTACTGGTAGAGTGCCCCCACGTCATGTTCCCCCAAGTGGAGCCGTAAGGATTATATTGGTAGTAGAGATGATAGATGCCGTCCTTATAGAACATGCCGTTGGGATCGTTCATCCAGCCGTAAACGGGGGTATGGTGATAAAGAGGGCGGAAAGGCTCGCGATCCTGCGTATCGAACGTGTCAGACAGGCGCAGTTCTTTCCAACAGCTGGCATCGGCTGGCATTCCCTGCACTTCCACGGTAACATTGCCGTTGAGGTATGCGGAAAGATCATACGGCACATAGTAATCTGTGCGGGCGCGTGCCAGACGGACATTGGCCAATACGCTTGCTGTATAGTTGTCTGCGCCGACGATGCGCAACCGTGCTTCAGGAGCATCATCCTGAATCGGAAGGAGCAAGTATTTTTGCGCGTGGGTAACGCGGATATAATTCTGCTCGCTGGCCAAGTGGCAAACCGTGAACGAGCCGTTGGCAGCCGATGCCCAAGCTGGCGCGCTGAGGCAAATGGCTATCAGCACCGCGCGAACGGTTCGGAAGAAAGAGGGTTCTCGGTTGATTGTTGTCATGATGTTAGTCAGTTTGATTGCAAAAGGTTATCTATTTATTGTTTTTCAAAGTGTCAAATTCGCGATTCTTTCAATGAAGTGTGCCAAAAGTACGAAATATTCTCTTCAATTCCCATCTTTTGGCACACTCCCGATCAAAACCACATGAATTAACGGTTTGTCTCGATTATTCGTATCCTTTGTTCTGCATGTACAGGCCGGGAATGTAATACATCTGGTTGTAAGGAATGGGGAAAAACTCATTCTTTCCGGATGTATAGTGAGCGTCACGATAATACTGGGCGTAAGTTTGGCCTTCGTACACATCGTTCTGTTCGCTGGCAAAGAAAGTGCTCAAGGTTTCCGAGGCAATGCCCCAACGCCGCAGGTCGAAATAACGGCCATTCTCCATGGCCAATTCCAAACGACGTTCCCATCGAACGCACTGGCGAGCCAAATCCTGAGTCTGAAAATACGACTCGGGATAGGTGGCTATATCACATAGCTCGGCTGCATAGCTGATGTGCTTGCTGACAGAGTTGGCTGCACGTTGACGGATGTCATTGATAATGGCGCGAGCCTCTTCCTGACGGTTCAACTCAACAAGAGCTTCAGCACGCATCAGCATCACATCGGCGTAACGGAACACATAGTCGTTCGTATCAAATGCCTGCCAAGAACCGTTGTAGGTTTCACCTTTCGAGCGTTGGGGAACTTCTTTCAAGGATGTATAATAACCATAGGTGTTGGGAGTACGGCTGTTGGCCGTGGTCAACGTATATTCTGCTTCATATTTGTAGGGGAAAGTCGGCATACCCACAGTGTGGAAGAGGCGCGGATCCCACTTTTGGTCAGTAGGCTGCCCGTTGATGGGATAATCTATCTCATTGTTGAAGTCGTCAAACATGGGCAGTCCGTCCTTTGTCTTAAAAGCATTGACCAAGTTCTGGCTCGGTTTGTGGAAATCCCATCCGCAACTCCAGATGCCCCAGCAGCCGTTTAGCGTGATAGACCAGTTGGCACGCCCGTAAACAGTGTTGTCATCTTCGTAATCGGAAGCCTGCACGGCAAAGATGCTTTCCTTGCTGTTTTTGTAATCGGGCAGGAAGATATCGCCATAATCTTCCAAATACCCGTACTGTGAGTTAACCACGTCATCAGTATAGTCTACCACGCGTTGCATATAGTCGCGGTTGATGTGGGACACACCCGTGGTAGCCTCATAACCATCCCCCCAAGCAAGGTCAAGGTAACATTTGGCCAGATAAGAAGCTGCGGCAATCTTGTTGACACGTCCGCCATCGGCTTGCGTGACAGGCAATGCATCGTAAGCGGTCTGGAAATCATCAATAACCAACTGGAACAGCTGTTCATACGTGTACTGCGTGTTGGAAATCTGTTCCACAGTGTTGTTTACATACGCTTCTTCGTCAATCCAAGGCACCTGACGGAACACGGTGAGTAGCTTATAATAGAAGTGCGCACGGAGGAAACGTACCTCTGCCTCGCGTTGGCGTGCGGTTTCTTCGCCCAATTTGGCAATGCCGTTGCGTTCTAATGCCACCAAGGCGCGGTTGCAACGGGAAACGGCACAATAAAGGCGATACCACAGTTCATCAAGATGATCTGGGTTGCTGGCTGTCAGTGAGTTCCAAATTTCCAAGTGATGATAGTTGGTGTCGGTCGTACCCGAACCGCCTTTCAGGCTGTTGTCCGAGGTAATGTCTCCATAGGGAAAGAGGTTGAATGGATAGGTGTACCAGCAGTCGCCCAGCATGGCATAGGCTGCCGCTACCATTTCTTCAGGATATAAGAACGCGGTGTCCTCATCGATAACCGCCGTGGGTTGATAGTCCAGAAAATCATTGCAACTGTTCATGGCCAGCCCCAGTGCGCAGGCTGTAATGAAAGTATATATCTTTTTCATAATCGAGTGTTGTTTTAAAAGGTTGACATTAGAAGCTTAATTGTACGCCGAAAGAAACAGAGGTTGGTATCGGATAATTCCAATCGGAGTTCTCAGGGTCAGGACAGGTCAGGCTATTGCTCTTGATGGTGAGCAGGTTCTGTCCGGAAACATAGAAGCGGGCATTGCTCAGTTTCACCTTTGTCATGAAACTTTGCGGCAGCGTATAACCAATTTGCAGATTGCGCAACTTCAAGTAGGAACCGTTTTCCACAAAATAGCTGGAGGCGCGTCCTTCATCGGAAGTGTTGTTGGTGGTCAGCGCCGGGATAGACGATGACGTGTTGGCTGTAGTCCAAGCTTCAAGCAAACGGTTTCCCTTGTTGGAGCCTGCATCGGTCACACTCCAGAAGTCGGTTTGGAACTTCTGGTTGTTGTAGACATCTTTGTCGCATACGCCCTGCCAGAACATACTAAGGTCGAAATTCTTGTAAGTCAGTCCAATGTTCAGCCCGTAAGAAAACTTGGGAACCGGATTGTATATCCATGTCTGGTCGTCGGAATTGATGGAACCGTTGTTGTCGAGGTCTGCATATTTCAATCCTCCCACACGGGCATTAGCCTGTCCGGACGCATCCACTTCCGCTTGGTTTTGGAAAATACCACTCACCACATAACCAACGATAGAACCATAAGGCTGGCGGGACTCCACCAGATTTTCGGTAGTGGTGTGGG
The DNA here is from genome assembly GCA_964431195.1 of uncultured Bacteroides sp. Taxonomy (GTDB): domain Bacteria; phylum Bacteroidota; class Bacteroidia; order Bacteroidales; family Bacteroidaceae; genus Bacteroides. Next base: position 6,885 of record CAYSIQ010000035.1, on the reverse strand, counting down.
CATAAGAGCCTGTGGTAGTGGAGGGCAAATAGGTTACACGGTTACGGAAGAAGTCGGCGTTGGCTGCAATGTCGAGGCCAAGTCCGCAATCCAGTGCCTTGCGGTAGCCTAAGTTGAATTCCATACCCCAGTTGCGGAGCGAAGGGCCGTTAGACCACGAAGCGCCGCCTTCACCCAAAGCGCCAAGATAAGCAGGATTGATAAGCATATCGTCAACATCTTTCACATATCCGTCAATCGAACCATAAAGTTCACCTTTAAGCAGAGTAAAATCCGTACCTACGTTAAACTGTTCGGCCGCTTCCCACTTCAAATTGGGATTGGCCAGCTGCGTGGCGCGATAGCCCGACGGGAAAGTGCCCGAACCTTGCAGGTAGAGATCGTAAGCGCCGGAAGTGACGCGATCTAGGCCGTAGTCGGCCACATAAAGTCCAAACTGTGCATTGTTGTCAATGGCTTGGTTACCGGTGCGCCCCCAAGAGAGACGGACTTTCCAATCATCCATCCAGTTTAGGTCAAACAGCTTTGAAAGGCGGAAGCCCAGCGTGGCAGCGGGGAAAGTACCCCAGCGGTTGTCGCGGCCGAAGCGCGAAGAACCGTCCCGGCGGATAGTGAAAGAAGCTAAAATAAAGTCATCGAAATTATAGTCTATCTTGCCGAAGAAAGATGCCAGCCTGTAGCCCACCTTGGCACCGGCATTGCTTGTCATGCCCGTAGCCGCATTCGGCCACATGTAGTCTTCTGTCTCGATGACATAGCCTTCCGAACGTGCCGAGAAGTCAACCACAGTCTGTTTGTTCATTTCCGTACCCAGCAGGACAGTGATGTCGTGTTTGTCGGCTGGCTTGAAGTTGTAATTGACGGTGTTTGACCACGTCCAGTTCACTTCGTTGTTATGCGAAAGGGTGGTGCTTGCAATGTCGTTGTTCACGATGTCCGAATGGAAAGTATGTGTCATGGACTGAATGAACGAGCCATAATAGTCGATACCGAAGTTAGAACGGAAAGTGAAGCCTTTGAACGGCTTGACATCGATGTAGGCGTTGCCGAAAAGTCTCCAGTAGTCCAGCGAGTTGTCCTTGTTGTGGTACAGTTCGCGCAGCGGATTCTGGCGGTCGCTCATGCCGCCCACGGGCCCTGCAAAGGTTTCTCCGTCTTCTTCATAGACGGGTACGGTAGGCGCCATCTTCAAGGCGTTTTCCATCGGAGCGGCATCCACTTGGCTGGAGTAGGTCACGGTGAAGTTCTCGCCCATGGTCACGTAATCGTTCAGGTTATAGGATGAGTTCATACGGGCTGAAATATTCTCGAAGTCGGTGTACTTCAAGATACCTTCGCTTTTCTTGTATCCCAAAGAGAACATGGTTGAATGCTTGTCGTTGGCATGGGAAAGAGAAAGGTCGTAATTCTGCGTGAAGCCGACGCGCGAGATTTCGTCCAGCCAGTCGGTGTCTGAGTAGCGCATGGTTTTGTTGGCATTGATATAGCCATCGTAAAGCCCGTTGACCGTGTAATTCACATAGCTGTTGGTTGCCGGATTCCAGACCGTGATGGGCGTTCCGCTGGCAGCGTTCAAGTTTAGGCCATAATTGTTGGCGTAGGCCACGGGATCCAACCCGTCGTTCAGGGCCGCCTGTGCCATGGCGGTTGCATACTCGGAGGTGTTGCTGAGTTTCATCAGCGACTGCGAAGTGTAAAACTGTGCCGTCAGGTTGGCAGAGAAATCAACTTTCACCTTATCCGATTTCTTCCCCTGCTTGGTAGTAATGATGATAACGCCATTTGATGCGCGCGAGCCGTAGATAGAAGCCGAGGCGGCATCTTTCAACACTTGCATGCTCTCGATGTCGTTAGCATTGAGTGAGTTCAGCGCACGGGTCGTCGGCACGCCATCGACAATGTACAACGGGTCTTGCGAAGAATTGAACGAGCCGATGCCACGGATACGCACCGTGCCTGTGCCGCTTGGCGAACCTGTGGAGGTAATGGTCATACCGGGCACTTTCCCTTGCAGGGAGCGCATGGGGTCGGGATCGGAAATGCTCTTGAGCTCGTCGGTCTTCACCACAGCTACCGAACCGGTCAAATCCGCTTTACGCTGGGTAGAATAGCCTACCACCACCACTTCGTCCAACATCTCGCTGTCCTCGCTCATCTCCACTCGGAGCGTCGGGGCAGCCTTCACCGTCACCGCCTTATACCCTATATAAGTAATGGTAAGGGAGGCGCCGGGAGCCACCGTCAGGGTGAAGTTCCCGTCAATGTCCGTAATAGTCCCGTTATTCGCCGCCCCATCTTCTATTACGGACGCGCCGATAACCGTTTCGCCTGTCGCCTTGTCAACGACCGTACCTTTCACTTGCATTGCCTGCTGGGCGAAGGTGCCCACGCCCGTCAGCAGCAGCACAATCATGATTGCGCAAAATCTGAAAATCAATCTTTTCGTCATGCCATTGAATTTAAAGTTAATAATTAAGTTGTTTCTCTTTGTAGATCGCATCCAGCATCGCAAATGTAGCATGGCTTCACGCAGGGGTATAAAACTTATGTTTCAAATAGTTGTAAAATTGTTACACGGCAGATAAAACGTTTATAGCCAGCCGCTTTCAAGAAAAAATATTTGATCTTCCGATCACGTCCGCGCCGGCAGGCGTAACACGAGTTACAGCCGATGCAACATTTTTGCTATCCGGCGGATGCAAGCACGGGGCGCGGGCGGCACGTGTACGGGGCGCGGGCGGCGCGTGCATCCGCCAAATCCCATGCAAGCGCTTCGCCAGGCAATGCTAAGCGCGGCCTCCGTTTCCCCGCTATCCCGCTTCAACTCCTGCAGAAGGCCTATTCCCGATGAGGCTTTAAGCCTTTCAACTTTATCCATAAGAGGCTGGCGCAGGATGAAGCCCTGTGAAAGATAGCGTTGCGAAACGAGACGGGCAACGCGGAAAGCGCGGAGGGATTATCCATCTTTAACACCTTATTTATTATATGAAATCTAAATATTCTGTTATCTTTGCGCCCAAGAACTAAAACACAATTTAACCATAATGAAAAAATCAATGCTCGTTGTTGCGCTGGCCTCATGCAGCCTGGCCGCCTCAGCGCAAGAAAAGCCCCAGTCACCCGAAGAAGGCTTCGTGTTTACCACCGTGAAGGAAAACCCCATCACCAGCGTCAAAGACCAGAACCGTTCCAGCACGTGCTGGAGCTTTTCGGCCTTAGGCTATCTGGAAAGCGAACTGCTCCGCATGGGCAAGGGGGAGTACGACCTCTCTGAAATGTTTGTCGTACACCACACCATGGTAGACCGTGCCGCCAACTATGTACGTTACCATGGCGACAGCTCATTCTCGCCAGGCGGCAGCTTTGCCGACATCATCTTCTGCATGAAGAACTACGGCCTGGTTCCCCAGGAAGCCATGCCGGGCATCATGTATGGCGACACCTTGCCGGTGCACAACGAACTGGATGCCGTGGCAGGCGCATACGTCGATGCCATTGCCAAAGGCCGCCTCGCCAAGCTGACCCCGGTGTGGAAGAACGGCCTGAGCGCCATTTACGACACCTACCTGGGCCCGTGCCCCGAAAAGTTCACCTACAAAGGCAAGGAATATACCCCGCAAAGCTTTGCAAGTTCTTTGGGCATTAACCCGGACGACTATGTATCGCTGACTTCCTTTTCGCACCACCCGTTCTACACCCGCTTCTCCATCGAAATTCAGGACAATTGGCGCAACAGCCTGTCCTACAACCTCCCGATAGACGAACTGATGGCCGTGATGGATAATGCCGTCAACACAGGCTACACCTTTGCCTGGGGAAGCGACGTAAGCGAGCAGGGCTTTACCCGCGACGGCGTCGCCGTGCTGCCTGATGCCAGCCGGGGAGCCGAGCTGACTGGCAGCGACATGGCGCGCTGGACCGGCCTGACCGCTGCCGACAAGCGCAAGGAACTGACCGGCAGGCCGCTGCCCGAAATGGAAGTCACGCAGGAAATGCGCCAGCAAGCTTTCGACAATTGGGAAACGACCGACGACCACGGCATGGTCATCTACGGCATCGCCAAAGACCAGAACGGAAAGGAATATTTCATGGTGAAGAACTCTTGGGGCGAAAGCGGGAAATACAAAGGCATCTGGTATGCTTCAAAAGCTTTCGTGGCCTACAAGACTATGAATATCCTCGTTCACAAAAACGCGCTGCCTGCCGGCATCAAAGCCAAGTTAGGCATTTAACCGAAGAATCCTCTGAAGAG
>CAYSIQ010000035.1:0-2533 GCA_964431195.1 uncultured Bacteroides sp. | reverse complement strand
GGGGAGCCGACGGGCGATCTGCGGTTATTGGCGACATCCCGTCGGAATGCGATTTTTAACGGGACAACCATATGTCACAATTTTATATTATCTTTGCCGCCAAATAATAAACGCGATGAAGTTTTCCGAACTAAACTTGAATGAACAGGTGCTCAAGGCGCTTGACGCCATGCACTTCGAGGAGTGCACCCCCGTGCAAGAAAAAGCGATCCCAGTCATACTTGAAGGCAGAGACATTGTCGGCGTCGCCCAGACAGGAACGGGCAAGACGGCCGCGTACCTTTTGCCTGTCCTCAACAAGCTCTGCGAAGACGGGCATCCCGAAGATGCCATTAATTGTGTCGTGATGGCGCCCACCCGCGAACTGGCCCAGCAGATCGACCAGCAAATGGAGGGATTCTCATACTTCATGCCCGTGTCAAGCGTGGCCGTCTATGGCGGCAACGACGGCTTGCTGTTCGACCAGCAGAAGAAAGGCCTCGTGCTAGGGGCGGACGTGGTGATCGCCACTCCGGGGCGCCTTATCGCCCACCTCAACTTGGGCTACGTCAACCTTTCGAAGGTGTCCTACTTCATACTGGACGAAGCAGACCGCATGCTCGACATGGGCTTCTACGAGGACATCATGCAGATCGTGAACTGCCTGCCGAAGGAAAGGCAGACTATCATGTTCTCGGCCACCATGCCGGCAAAGATACAGCAGCTGGCCAATTCCATCCTGACGAAGCCTGCGGAAGTGAAGATAGCCGTCTCAAAGCCCGCCGAAAAAATCATCCAGGCCGCCTACGTGTGCCACGAAAGCCAAAAGCGGGGCATTATCCGCAGCCTTTTCGCGGAACAGGCGCCTGAGCGCGCCCTCGTCTTCGCCTCTTCCAAGATCAAGGTGAAAGAAATAACAAAGGCTTTCAGGCAAATGGGGCTGAACGTGGGCGAGATGCACTCTGACCTGGAACAAGCCCAGCGGGACGAGGTGATGCGCGCCTTCAAATCGGGGCGCGTCAACCTGCTCGTGGCGACCGACATCGTGGCCAGAGGCATTGACATCGACGACATCCGCCTGGTCATCAACTACGATGTTCCCCGCGACAACGAAGACTACGTGCACCGCATCGGCCGCACCGCCCGCGCCAATAACGACGGCGTGGCCTTGACTTTTGTCAACGAGAAAGAGCAGGCGAAATTCAAGCGCATCGAGGAGTTCCTGAAAAAGGATATCTACAAGATCCCCGTGCCGCCCGAATTGGGCGAGGCTCCTGCTTACGATCCCGCCGCCCGCGGCTCCAGGAAACATTCCGGCGGCGGGAGAGCCGCCAAGAAACGCGCCGGGAAAGGGCATGGGGCTAAGCGGTAACTGAAATCAGCCAACTGGTTAAATGCTGGATAGTTGGCCTTTTTGTATCTTTGGCTATTCCCTCGTATTCGCGTTTTATGTAGCAACCGGACGCACATGTATGCCGCTTGGCAAAGGCTTGTGCATTCATAAGACTATGGTGCTGGGGCATCATTTTTCCCCTCCCGGATTTATCTCAGGCTCACGTTATTTTAATATCTTTGTAGCGCAATTCAATCTAAAAATATGAATCGGGATCATAATCGCATCAAGTTAATTCCTATATTGCTACCGAAGACAGTCCAATTCGGAGTGCCTTGTAAAATAACTAAGCATTAATCGTTGGCATCTCACGTTTTTTATATATAGAACTAAACAAAACATCAACATTTATGAACGACTCACTTAAGCTGACAAAGCTTTTCCATATAGGTGGAAGAGCAGGCTTCTTCTCTCAGGATACCACTTATGTGGGTATTGACTTCGGCACTAGTACTACCGTGGTCTCGATGGCCACTTATAATTCTTATACTGGAGATATTGAATGCGAGAGCCTCCAACTCCCACAAAAGGATAAATTCGGAGCCGACATGTATGGCGAACTTTTCCCAACAGTAATTGCCATAAACCAAAATACCGGCAAGCCTTTGTATGGACAAGGTGCTTATGACCTTAAATTAAATCCGGATTATACATTCGGGGTCAATTTATGGCACTCATTCAAAATGGAATTAGGTAAGGATTTGGGGCCGCGATGGTATGAAAGTCTTCAAAGTAAGATTAAATCACCACAGGATGCAACTCGTCAGTTTTTCAAATTTCTAAAACGCTCTATTGAAAAGGCTATTGATGAAAAAAAACTTCCAAAGAAGATAAAATACGCTGTCAGCATACCTGCTTCTTTTGAGAGCAATCAGCGTAATGATTTGATGGTGGCTCTTGAAGAGAACAATATTATCGTCAAGGGCTCATTATTCATTGATGAACCTAATGCTGCTTTCCTCGGCTACATCAACAACAAAGAAGAAACATATCGCCACCCTATAGAAATGAGGCCAGAATACAATCCAAAAGTCCTTGTCTTTGATTTCGGAGCTGGAACTTGTGATATTTCATTGCTTGAAATTTTCGCAGACCATCATGGCATACACTCAAAGAACCTTTCTATATCTCAATTTGCCGAACTTGGAGGAAATGATATTG
>CAYSIQ010000034.1:0-20733 GCA_964431195.1 uncultured Bacteroides sp. | reverse complement strand
TATTTTTCTTTCTGCAGATCCCAATGGATAAAGTATTCCCCGCCCAGGATCTTGCCGCGTATGGCCTCCGCGTTGCTTGTGTATTTTTCGGCAATCAGGTCGGCCATGAAAGCCAAGTCCCCGTGGCGGCGGGCGATGCGGATCAATGCAGGATAGACCCTCCCTTCGCCCGACATCTCCAAGGCCATTTCCTTCAGGATTTCCTTGGCGTTTTCATACTTGTCGGGGCCGAATGCGCGGTCTCCCATATTCCAATATCCCTGCCCTCTGATCCCTCTGTCCGGATATCTGCGGGAGTCGTACTTGGGCGCTCCTTCTGCCGGGTAGTACATGGTGGATCCTCCTGTCCAGTGGGGGGTGAACCCGTTCCATGTGCCGTACAGGTTGCCGTCCTCGTCTTTCTCGAAGCTGGAGGCCTGCACGCCCTTGTTGATCAAGGCATCCACCGCTTCCGTATTGCCTAATTCATTGAAGGCTTCCGCCAGCATGAAGTAAAGGTCGGCGCCCCGGTAGGTGTAAATGTGCACGTCGTCCTGATAGGGCTGGCGCGGACTGTTGGATATGCGGCGGTATTTGCAGAACACCCATTTCCCGTTGTAGTAGCGGAAAGTGCCATCGGCCCTGACATCTGTTTCCACGTTCCCGAGCGGGTCGAAGTCCGGGTCGGAAAAACGGTTCATGCCCGCTTCAGAGGGCCTTATCCAATATTTGTTGGGCGAATCCGAGTCGAAGTGCTTCAACAGGCTGTTTATCTGGTGCTCGTCCGAATTGTACATGATGGCTGAAACGGCCTCATACCAATACGGGGTCTCACTGTCCCAGTATGTCGAGAACTTGCCCAACTTCGCATCGTTGCACAGGAAGTACATGTTTTGGGCGTTTGAGGCTCGGAACAGCTCGTTCATTTTGCCTTGGATTAAGTCGATGCATTTCTGGTAGTCGCCCAGCCACAGGCAGATTTCGCCGTAGAGGGCATAATAGGGCGGCGTCATCAAGTCCCAGTAGCGGTAAGGGCTGGTTTCCAGATCCGCGTTCGGGTTCTGGTCTCCCTCGATCCATTGGAACCAAGCCGTTTCATACGTGCCGTCCACGCCGTCGAAGCCGGTGTCCAGCATGTCCTTGCAGGCGGCCATCGTCTGGTCTATGTCCAATGTCTTGAATTGGGAAAGGTCGAGCAGGGAGGTCATCGGCTGGTCTATCCACACCACCTCGCCATAGAGCTTCGCCAGCGTCATAAATGTCCATGCCTTGATGCGCAGCGCGCTGCTTACCAACGCCTTGTAATAGCTGTCAGACAGGAAGTGCCCGTCCTTGTACTCCTTGATTTTGCTTAGGTAGTCGTTGCAGGCGTTTATCATCTCATAGTAGCCCGAAGGGTCGGCATACGAGTTGTCGCCCAAGTCCTCGTCGTAATTGTACAGGCTGTAAAGCTCGCGGGGAGCCGAGGTGGTCGGCTCCATCATTTCCCCTCTCATTTCGTTCAGGTAGATAGCCTTGTCGCCCACGGCCTGCATTTTGGAGATGATGCCCATGAAACCTGTAAAGATTTCATTTTCTTTGGAGATATAATCGTCATTGTCTAAGGTCGTGTCCGTATCTACGTCAAAGAAGTCGGAACAGCCGTCGAATGCAGTTGCCAAGCCTATAAATAGGGCGCTCAACAGTATTTTTTTCATATTCCTCGTTAGAATTTTAAGTTAATACCAAATTTCACTGATTTAGGTTGCATCACTTTTGCATAGTCGAAGCCTTGCGTTATGCTGCTGTTGGAAGAGTATGCAAATTCCGGATCCATGCCTAAATACTCTGTCGATGTCAACAGGTTTTCCCCGGTAATGTAGAGCGTCCCTGAACGGAAGAAGTTCAATACCGGCTTGTCGAAGCTATAGCTCAACGTAATATTCTTCATGCGCAGGTACGAGGCATCTTCTATCCAGCGGGAAGAGAAGTCGCTGTTGCCCAGCGGGTCGCCGTAAGTGGCGCGCGGGATGTCGGCCACTTGCCCTTCCACGCTCCATCGCGCGTCGACGGCCTCGCTTTGGTTGCCGAATGAGGAAACCGATTCGAGGCTGCGCCTTACGGCGTTGTAAGCCATGTTGCCTTTCGAGTAAGTGAAATCGACCGACAAGGCGAAATGCCCCAAGCGGATGTTTGTATAGAAGCCCCCGAAGTAATCGGGCGTGGCGCTGCCTAACGGCACGTAATCCCTGTAGTCGATGCGCCCGTCTTTGTTTTGGTCTACATATTTCATGTCGCCGGCATTGAAACGCTGGCTGCTGCTGTTGAGCAGGTTGGCTTCATCGGCTTCGGCTTGCGTGCTGAATACGCCGGCAGCCTGCAGGCCGTAATATTCGTAAGGGCTCCCGCCTACGCGGCTGACTAGTTTGGCCCCGTCGCTGTATTCGGTTACATTCTGGCTGTTCCCTTCCAATGATTTGATTTCGTTCTTGGTCCAGGCAATGTTCCCGCCGACAATCCACTCGAAGTCGCGCATGCGCACCAAGGAGGCTTGGGCTGAGAGCTCGATGCCGTTGTTGTCAATAGTCCCGCAGTTCGCGAAATAGGCAGATGTCCCGTATGCCGCCGATTTGGGTATGTTCATGATGACATCCTTTGTCTTTCCGAGGTAATAGTCAACCCCGATGCTGATCCGGTTGCGGAGGAACGCGGCCTCCAAGCTTAGGTTCATCTGTTTGGTTACTTCCGGTTTCAGGTACTCGTTGGGGATCTGGTCGCGGAAGATGCCGGAAGCCTCTTGGTAAGGAGTAGAGGTGTAGTATGAGCGCCCATAGTTCGAAGAGAAGCGGCTGTTTCCCGTCATGCTGTATTCGGCGCGGAGATCCAGCTGGTTAATCCAAGCCTTGCCCGCGAGGAACGGCATGTTTTTGGCCATCCATGTTAAGCTGGCGCCCGGGTAGGCGCGGAAGCGGTTGGCGTATTTGCCGGTAGCGGACGAGCCGTCAACAGACATGTTGAACGTGGCATTCCAATAATTCTTGTACGTGTAGCCTGCCAGCGCGTAGAAATTCATCCAGTTCCATTTTTCCTGGTATCCGTTCACGTGCGTTCCTGTCGTCTTGTTCATGGTTTGGAAGAAGTCATTTGTCGTGTTGCGCGATGAAGTGGCATCATACTCGTTCTGCGTAATCAAGGCCTGGAAACCTGCCATGAAGTTCAAGGCGTGGAAGCCGTTGAACTTGTGGTTGTATTTGGCATTCAAGTTATAGAAATAATTGGCCGTCTCGGCAACTCCCTCCTTTACTGAGTTTTCTTCTGTCCCGTAAAAGTCGGTAGTAGGGATAATGGTGTGGTCTGTGCGTCCGGGCACGAACAAATGCTCTTTGTTGTAGTGATAGTAGAGTCCGAAAACGCCGTCCACCGAGAGGTCGGGCATAATCTTGTAATTGAACCCTGCCTTGATGTTGATATCGTATTGCCGGTTGGTGGCATCCAGCTCGTGGACGATGGCGGCCGGGTTGCTTACAGCAAAGTTCATGTCCCTGCAGATGCCGTAGTAATAATCCGAATAGACCGGCGTGTTCACCAGTTCATTGTTTTCATTGCGTATCCGTTGGTAAGGCGTCAACAGGGGTGATTTGGCGTATGCGGCCAGAATTGGATTGGTGCGGACAACCATGCCTTGCTCCTGGTAATTCCCGGTCAGGTAGGCCAGTCCCACGGTCGCATAGATTTCGAAATTTTTGCTGACAAGGACGTTGCCGTTCAGTTGCGTGTGATAACGGTTGGTCTTCGTGTTTTTCAGGATGCCGTCCTCTAACGCGTAGCCTAAAGACAGGTCATACTTGGCAATGGCGTCGCCGCCTTCTACCCTGAACAGGTTGTCTGTCACAAACCCTGTCCGGTAGATTTCTTTCTGCCAGTCGGTATTGTCTGTATAATAGGGGGCATACATGCTGTTCAAGTCTCCTTTCATGAAAGGGAAGTTGGAGAAGAAATCATCCATGGTCGGGTAATAGCCCAGGCCGATGTCTGAAAGGTAAGTCTTGTATTCGGTCCCGCTCAACAGCGGCATCCTTTTGTTGTTCCAATTGACGCCAAACTGCCCGTAGTAACTGATTTCGGTATTCATGTTCTCGGACGTGGCGCCATCCGTCTCGATCAGTATGACGCCGTTGGCTCCCATTGAACCGTACATCGCGGCTTCTGCGCCTTTCAACACGGTAATGTTTTGGATATCATTGATATTGTATGTGGTAAAGATATCGTTGCTCAGCCCGTTGATCATTTGCGAGTCGTTGGTGTTAGGCATGTAAGGGATGCCGTTGATGACAACCAATGGCGCATTGTTGCCCACGAACGAACGGATGCCCCGCAGGTTTATGTAGCTTCCTTCGCCCGGCATGCCGCTTGAACGCGTCACCTGCAAGCCCGCAATCTGCCCTGACAGCGCTTGGTCGATTTTACGGCTTCCGGGCAGGAAATCTTTTTTCGTGATGTTCGCGGAAGAGGTCTCCTCCGCGTTCTTTTCTATGCGGAAAGGCAACACGCTCGTTTCATTATAGCGGTATTGCGTTTCGGGGATCATGATGATGTTTATCCGCGACCGCCCTTCTACCGGGGTTTGCAAGATGGAGAAGTAACCGCTGGCCCATACCGAGAGGAATGCCTTCTTCGGGTTCTGGCATTCAATTTCATACACGCCGTTTTCATCGGTTGTCGCATTTACTCCCTCGATGGATACTACCGCGTCTTTAATCGGCAGATTCAAGGTGGATGTCACTTTACCGCTCACCTTTCCTGTCTCTTGGGCATACATGGCCGTAACGGAAAGGGAAAGCTGTAATGCGAAAAATAATATATGTATCTTTCTCATAATTATTTAATTCATAAAATTAGTAACAGTCTTTCGTTGGTTTCAGGCACCAGTGGTAGAAATAGGCGTTGGCTAAGTCGCTGCCTGAAGCTTCATAACGGATGACGATAGGGCCGGCCTTGTCAAGAGTTACCGTCCCGATGGGCCCTCCGTCGCGGCCGTAGTTGCCGGCTTTGCTTACGCCGGCTTCGCTGGCTTTGGAAGAGCTGTATCCTTCGGGATAGCCGCCTCCGTTACGGTCGTAGTGGTATGTGGTTCCCGCGTGCTGTGAAACGGTTGCCGTGCCTATGTATTCCTCGTTGACATAGATCTTGATGTCGCCCAACTTGCCTTTCTTCTCTTGTTCAAAGCCCATGCTCAGCGTATATGTGCCGGCCGGCACGATGTAGGGGCTGGTCGTATGGGAGGTGGGGCTCGTCCCCGTATATTTGAACGGAGTGAAATCCAACGTGTATGATTTGACGTCGGCGTCTGTCAGCTGGAAGCGCACCACATCGTATTGAATGGCGGGGAAACCTTCTCTAACCCATCCTGGATGGTTGCCTTTGTTCTCTGTTTTCTGGTAAGAAAGGTTGGTGGCCTTGAAATAGGCCTCTTTTTCTTCCGCAGTCAGGTTGTCATAGTAGGAGAAAACATCTTTCAGCCGGTAAATCAACACGTTGGTAGGTATCTTCATCTTCTTTACGTAGTAGGCGATGCCGTTACTCATTTCCATCGGGTTGTCCAGATCCAGTTGCTGCACCGTGGTTCTCCATTGCTCGTTGAAGATGGAACTTAAATCCGCGTTTTTGGGGTCTTCCAGTTCGCTCCTGCTGTAAACCCGGTTATAGAATGCCGAACGGATAATCCAGTTCTCCAGGATAGAATCCGCGCGTTCAAGGTTCCATGCTTTTAGGTTGGCTTTCGCCTCGTCCAATGTTGCCGTGATCACATCGTTCGAGGGGATGAACATGGTCGCCCTGACGTTTTCGGACATCAAGTTGAAGCCGTTCTGCTCGAAATAGGGCGCTATTTCGACGAATACCGAGTCATATACGGTACGCCCCTGATTGTCAAAGCCGACAGGCGTGCTTTCTTCAGGCCTGAAGTCTTTCTTGTTTCTTCTCAACACTAATTCCCTGAAGATAGAATAATCGTCTTGCAGGCCTTCAATAATCTCGTACATGCTGTGGGGAGAATTCACGGCTTCATCCAGGACATAGATATAGCCGTCGTTCAGTTTCACGATTTTCTTTACGGTCGCATTGTTGAAGGTAATGATGCTTCCGCCCGTTTCATCGTTGCTTAGCCCTATGTTCAGGTATTTGCCGTTCCACATCAGGATGCGTTGCCCGTCCGTGATGTTCGATGGGGATAACGACACGTCCGAAATCTGGCTTTGCGCCGCGTAGATATCTTCATCGGTGACCTCCCCTGCCATCGGGCGGCCCTGGTCGCCGTCCACGGCAAGGATGGTGTAAAGCTGGCTGCGGCTTTGCAACTGTCCAATCATCCCCGTCCTTTCCAATAGCTGGTAAGTCGCGCTCAAGGACGGTTCCTGCGCCAGGTAATTGATCAACGTTTCATCTACTATCGTAATCTGCGTGTTGTTGATGACAGTCTCGCTTTCTTTGTAATGCCCGTCCCATGTGTCGGAACATCCGGAACTTAACGCTCCTGCGAGCAGCATATAGGCGAAATATGTTTTTTTCATGATGGTCTTTTGTTTTATGGTTAATGATTAATTTGCCAGAACGGGTTCGAACAGCAGGTAGTCGAGCATCAGGCGGTAATTCTCTTTGCCGGATGCGGCCGGATCGTTGAATACGATCTTGAACGTATGCGGGCCGGTCGCGTCAAATTCCACCTCTGGCTCCTTGTCCGTTCCATAGATGACGGAGGTATAGCACCCCAGCGTATTGTCCGGAATGTCCATGAACGGTTTGACGCTTGCTTGATGCTGGCCGTCGAAAGTCAGGATGAGTTCGCCTCCGTTGCTTCCCTTTGTCGCTGTACGGATGAAATCCATGGACGTGGCGTATCCCATCCCTATTGTTACCTTGTAACGCCCTTTCATGATGCTGGGAGTCTGCATGGAGATCCATCCGTTGTAACCTAAGTTCAGGAACAAGAAGTCTCCGAGGTTGGCATTCTTCCAGTCGTTGCCGGATTTGGCCGTAAAATAGTTTACGTGATATTGCTGCCCGGTTGCCGCGTTGTTCACCTTGAATTCATAGCATGTAGGGTTGCGGCCCTCAAGCTCGCAGTTGTATTCGCTTTCTCCTACCGTTTGGTACATCTGGCCATCCTCTCCATATTTTTCAGAATATTCTTTCATGACATCGAAGTTGGTCAGGTCGAAAAGCACGGTTTCTGGCTCCGGCTCGGCGATGGGCATCCAGCCGGAAAGCTGGTGGATGTAGCCGTTCTTTGCCTGCAAGTCGCAGGCATCCTCGATGAAATTGCAACGGCTGTTCTCATCGTTATAGTTCAGCCAGAAGCGTCCTTCAAAGTCGCTGACGCGTATGATCCCATCGCCTGACATGGTATTCCAAAGCTTGGAGGTGGCATCGTCCGTGTCAAAGGTTTGCATCTTTTTCAGGTCATAAGCGCCTGAGATGATGTGGTAGCCTACATAATTGTAGAGCGCGTTCGTTTCGGCCGTGTAGTCGCTTCCGCTTTCCAGCTTTTGCGCCAAGTCGGCGAAACTGTTAATGCCGCATTGCTGATATACGGCGTCAGTCACAGCCAATACGGTGAAGTTCCTTTTTTCTTGGACAACCTGTCCGTTTTCGTTCGTTACATCTGCATAAATCACATTGATCTTCTCTCCCCATCCGGTTTGATCCAGCGCCTCGTTGAAGATGCCGTACATGTCTGCATGCTCGGCAAAGCGTTCGTACAGGCTTTCCGTCAAAGGCGTCAGCGCGTTTTCCAGTACGTAAATGTACCCGTTGGACACCTTGTTGGCGAACTCTATTACGTGGGCTTCGTCGTTGATGTAAATGGAGTTGATGCCTCCCGCTTCCCCTTCCCCTTCCTTGATGCTGACAGAAAGGTAGTCGTCCGAAACGGTTTTCTTGTCCAATGCGCCTTCCGTCGAGATGAACGTGGCCTGGTCGATCGTGTCCTGGATGAGATGGTATTTTACCATGTTGATGGCATATTCCTCTCCCAGATCCTGTATGGATGCCACGCCTTTCTTCTGGTAAAATTCCTGCATCGCCTCGTTGGTCGGGACGAACAGGGTGAAATATTTGGTAGCCTGGTTGACGGCATTGTAAAGGTCGGCATACTTCATTACCTCAATCCATTCGGAGAACTCATCGGCACGGTTGGAGAGGTAGGTAGAGGCCGGTTGCGTATCATACAGGACATACGTGTCGTTTGCATAAGGGTCATCGCAAGAGGTTCCCATTATGACAAGCAATAAAACAAGCAAATTACCAATCTTTTTCATAAGCAATCAATTTTGGGTTTGGGTTTGATCATAATAAGGATTTTGAGTCAGCAGTTTGTTGCTGGTGATTTCATCTTCGTGTATCGGCAGGTACCAAGCATAGTTGTTGCTCAGCACGGAACGGAGCCATCTGGCGCTGGCTTCCCCCTTGTTTTCAATGATGAGTGATATGATGTCGTTTTTGAATTCGTAGTTGTTTTGTTTGGCAATGCGTACCAGGTCGTACCAGCGTTTGCCTTCCGCCGCCATTTCCATGTCGCGTTCGTTGAGCAGCATCTCAAGCATGTCCCATGTATTTGCCTCTGAAAGGTTGACAGAAGGCAATTCGCTCAGGTTGGAGCGGGTACGGATCTTGTTTAAGATATCCATGGCCTCTTGCCAGTTTGCCACGCCTCCCAGGAAAATCAACGCTTCTGCTTTCATCAGCATGACGTCGGTTGTCCGGTATATAATCCAGTTGGCGTCCGCTAAGTTCCCGCTGCCCGCGCGCATTGTGGTGATGTCTTGCATGCCCGTTCCTACATAACGCCAAATCATGGCGTTTCCCGGGTAATCGGTGCAGCAGATAGGCTGGTTGGTTGTTCCGTCCGCAGCTACGGAGCCCCAATAGCTCCGGTTGGGCTCGGTGGATTCGAGGCATTCTTCAGCAAGGCGCCCTGTCATCTCCTCGGAGAACAGGAGGGCAGGCGTGTTCGTCGTATTGAACTCCATATACTTCGTGGGCGAGTTCGCGGAACTGTTCCCGGGCTTGGATTGGTCGAACATCACTTCGAAAATGGATTCGTTGCTGCCGATGCCGGCTTCTGTATAGAATATTTCGAACCATTGCCCTGCCGTTCCCAGGAAAACGGGCCGCATAGGGCCGGACGAGTTGATGACCAGGTTGGCGTTGTCTATGCATTCCTGATAATCTCCCCCCCAAAGGCAGGTCTCGGCCAGCAGGGAGTAAATGGCCCAAAGCGTAGCGCGCCCTTTGGTCTCCCATGTGCTGGCGTTTGGCTCGCGGCAGGCGTTGGTGGCTAAGGCGGCATGGCAATCTTCCTTGATTTGCGCAAGGATCTCTTCTTCCGTCGATTTGGGTACTTTGATATCCATCTCATCCGTATCGTAAGGCTCCAGGATCAAAGGCACTTCCTTGAAGTTACGTACTAAGTAAAGGTACATCAGCCCCCGCATGAAGTAGGCTTCCGTCAGGTGGCTCTTCATGGCATTTTCCGAGTAGCTCTCGTCCACATCCACTACCGAGGGAGCGTATTTGATAACCAGGTTCGCCATGTTGATTACCTGATAGAATGTTTCCCACTTCACGCCGCTGTTGTCGGCAAGCGTCTGGAACTCCTGTATTTTCCCATTGTTGGAGGTGGTGCTCATGGTAATGACCGAACCGCCGCGCAACTCTCCCCAGTAAATCATGTTTGGAACGCATGTGCGCATCAGGTAGTAGCCTTCCCCTAAAATGGATTCCACGTCTCCTGATTTTTTCCAAAACATATCCGTTGTCTGTTTGTCATTGGGCAGAATATCCAAGTAATCGCTGCAACCGCTGAGGCCCAGGCCGCAAGCCCATAATGCTGTTATCACTAATTTTTTCATAATCTGTGTCCGTTTAGAAATTTAAGTTGATGCCGCATACAAACTGTATAGAGCACGGTGTCATTGCGCTATCTTTGGTTACAGTGTTTTTAGGCGATACTTCGGGCTCCTGCCCCGTATAGTTTGTCCATGTAAAAAGGTTGTATCCGGTAACGTACAAGTCGCATCTGTTTACGCCCCATCTTTGGCACAATTTCTTAGGCAGCGAGTAGGTCAATGAAACATTCTTCAGGCGCAGGTAAGATGCCTCTTCTACGAAACGGTCTGAACCCAGATAATTGTAACCTTGCCCGTAGAGCGCGCGCGGGATGTCGGTGATATCGCCTTCTTTGCGCCAGCGCCTTAATACGGCAGTGCTTTGGTTGTTCGAGTTATACATGGATTCGTTGTTCATGCGGGCTTCGTTTACCACGTCCTGCCCGTAACGGCCGTAGAAGTTGGCGCTCAGGCGGAACTGCTTGTAGGTGACGTTGAGGCCGAAACCTCCGGTGAGGCGCGGGTTGCCGTTGCCCAAATAAACGATATCGTACTCGTTGATGACGCCATCGTGGTTAATGTCTTCGTAAATGGCGTCGCCCGGGCATACCTGGGCTGTGCCGTTCTTCATGATGATGGCCTTGCCGTCGAGGTCTTTCATGATGTTTCCTTCTGCGTCCCGCGCGTAGGTGGCGTCTTTGTCGCTATATACGCCCAGATACCGGTAACCGTAATATGACCCCAACGGGCGGCCTACTTCATAGCGGTATGCATAATTTCCGTTCCCGAACGTGTAGTTTTCGGCCACGTAATTTTCCGGCATGGCTGTGATCTCGTTCTTGTTGTGGCTGATGTTAACGTAGCCCCCCAAGCGGAAATCTTTTTTCTGTATGGCAACGAAGTCGGTGCGGAGTTCCCATCCCTTGTTCGTCATTTCGCCCGAATTGAAATAGCTCATTTTGCCATATCCGCCCGCCGTGGACGGGATGGTCACATTTCTCTGTAACAGGTCTTTTGTATATTTCTGATATACATCCACGGTGAAGCTCAGCCGGTTGTTGAGCAATGAGATGTCGGCGCCGGTATTGTATTCGGTTGTCGTTTCCCATTTCAGCTTGTTCAGCTGCATCCTTTCTGGGCGGATGGACTCCATGTCCATGTAGTTGTTCCCCGTGCCGTACGTGCCCAGGTAGATGCCCGTTCCGCTTGCGGCCTTGCCCGATTGCCCCACGCTGAAGCGCAATTTCAGCTCGTTGAGCCATTTCAGGTTGCGCATGAACGGTTCTTCTTGCAAGTGCCAGGCGACGCCTCCGGACGGGAAAGTCCCCCAACGCTCCGATTTTCCCATTGAAGCGCGCCCTTCGGTCGTGACGGTCGCATTGAACACATAACGGTTCAGGTACGTGTAGTTGACAGAGAATGTCCCGGACAGGGTGCGGTCTTTTGAGTCGGCAGAGGTGGTCACTCCTGCGATGGCGCTGCCTGTGACCGGGTCGGACAAATCAGACGAGGGATTGCCGTATGTCGTGGAGCCGTATGATGATTTTTTTGTTTCCTCCGTGCGCCAAATGGCTGTTGCGACAATGGCATGGCGTTCATTCCAATTCTTTATCCACATCAGCTTGTTTTCCGTGGCCAAGGTCAGCTGGTCGGATACGCCGTCTGTGCTCCGGTTGGAATATACATCCGTCCAGGGCAGGCCTGTGGCGATTTGCGGGAGGAACAAACGGTTCCTGATGTTACGGATGGTCATAGACACATAACCCCGGTAAGTCAGCGAGGGCAGGATCTTGTATTCGAGATTGAAGTTCATGCGGCCTTCGCGTTGAAGCGTCCTGTTCTTCCCTTCGTGGCCCATCGCCACCGGGTTAAAGTTTTTCTCACTGGACATGTCGGCAGGGGGGTCGATCTCGCTGTTTTTCTCCGTGTGGGAAAAATACTGGTTGGTGTATTCGCCGGTCTTGTCATCAATGTAATAAGGAGATTTGTTCGGCATTTTCCGGAAAGCCTCGCTACGGATGTTGCACCAGTTGGCATCGCGGTCAGACTGCGTAAAGGCGAAGTTCGCGTCGAATCTCAACTTTTTGGAGAAATGGTATGCGATCTGCAAGTTGGAGTTGAAACGCTTGAATGATGTCCCGATGGTGGTACCCCCCTCGTCCAGATAGCCCAAGGAGAAGCGGTAAGTTGCCTTTTCGCCGCCTCCGTTCATCGAGAACGTGTTTTCCCAGCTTGAAGTATTGCGCTTAATCAGGCCGAGCCAGTCTGTATTTTGGTTGTATTCATCGAAATAGATCCAGTCTTGGTCGTATCCGATTTCTTTCTGGTCGAACAATAAGTCCAGATAGTGTTTGCCGGCCGTTGTACTGGTCCCTACATAGTTGGCCGCATTCCAAAGGGCATCGCCCATCAGGGAGGTGTACTGGTTCCCGTTTAACATCGGGATGCTTTCCGGCTCAAACTTTGCCGAGAACTTGGAGCTGAAAGAGAAGTTGGTCTTGCCAACGCTTCCGTGTTTGGTATTGATGAGCAGCACGCCGTTTGCCCCTTTTGTACCCCAGATGGCTGTAGAGGCTGCATCTTTCAATACTTCAATGGAGGCGATGTCTTGCGGGGAGATGTTCAGCAATGCCCCCAAGTCGTCATTGTTCAAGTCTGAAAAATCCAAGTCTCCTTCTTCGATGTCGGCCGGATAAGGGATGCCGTCGATGACGATTAACGGGTCGGAGTTGGCATTAAGGGTGCTGGTGCCGCGGATCTGGATGCTGGCGCGTGCGCCCGGGTCGCCGCCGCCCAATACGATGTCCACGCCTCCCAGCTGCCCTTGCAAGGCATCTTCAATAGAGGTTACAGGCGATACGGCCACCAATTCGTCCATATTGACTTTCTGCGTGGCGGACACCTGCTCATGGGAGGTGATGCCCAAGGCGTTGCGGTCAAGGCGTTCGGCCGTGACTACCACCTCATCCATCATCTGGGAGTTGTTTTCCATGGTCATGTCCAGTTTCTCCTGCCCGGCATATTTTACCCGCTCGGTTTTCATGCCGATGTAGGAGAACACGACCGTCAGGTTTTTCTCGTCGGGGACTTTTATGTTATACAGGCCGTTCAGGTCGGTGATGGCGCCTCCCAACGAACGGTTCTGGGAGTTCACGATATTGACATTTACGCCCACCAACGGCTCAGCTTGCCCTTCGAAATTCTCGATTACTTTTCCGGACAATACTTTTGCCTGTGCATGCGCTTCGCTCGTCAGTGTAGCGAGCAAGAAAGCAATTGCTATGTATTTGAATAATTTCATAATCTCATTTTTTCAGTTAATCAATAGGTATTCTCTATCAGATGAAAGCAACCGTCGGGGAAAGCAAACGGGAAGTAGTAGTAAGTTGAAGTGACCGGACACTTCTTGCCGTTTATCTCGATGCTCAGGGTCGTCCCGTTGTCCTCGTATCTGAGGTCGGGATACGTCGTGCTTTGTGTCTTGTAGCTGCCGCTCCTCATGGTAGAACCGATATATGGATAGTCAGTCAGCGTATTGTTGGCGGGCGTCACAAAGTAGGCGCCCAAATATTGCTTGAGGGCTTCCTGATCCGTTAATTCCTCCACTTTCAGCTCTCCGTTGTCCATCGACCCGATTATCCCGGGGATGCTGTTGGAAGCCAAGGCGTTTGCGATGGCTTCATTCGTGGGGATGAATATGTTGAAGTGGGGGACTTTCGTGCCATCGCTAAGATGAACCGCGCTGATAACGTCGTTGGATACCAGCCCGGCTTCTTTCAGCAATTGCGCGAAGCCATAGCAGACGTAGTTCTTGTCGCCGGCACGGGTGGTGATGAGATATTCCAGCTCGTCCGTCTCTTTGACAAACCTGGCTTTGTTGCCATATTGATAGACCGTCCCGTTGCTTTCGTCGCCAATAGTGGAGAACTTCCCAAACGGCTCTTCTATGTTCTGCGGGTTAAGTTGCTGGTTGAACATGTGATTGCATGTGATCTCCCCGTCCCGCACGAACCAATAGTTGTATGCGGACATCGTTTGGTACACTTTGCTCCCTTCGGCAGGCAACGTGCTGCTCGCGCCCGTCGAAAGGTTGACCGTGTGCACGTATACAATGTCCTGCATCTCGTCGGACGAGAGGTTGACAGGCCCGTCTTCCGAGTCTTTTGTGAGCGTCTGGGTCGAGTACGAGGTGCTGATGCTCGGGTCTCCGTTGGCAAACTGGTCGGCAGTCGGTATCATAACCATGTATCTTGAGAGGTTGGAGTTATATACCGTCAGAGCTCCGGCTCCGGAAAGGGCATACAGGTAAGAACGGGCATCCTTGTTCCGGTATGCCGGCCCGGCCACGGTGTTGAAATAGTTCGGGACTTTGATTTCGCCCAGCCCGTACAGGATGCCGTTGGCGCAAAGTTTTTTCTCGGAAATGGCGGACATGTCCAAGTCCAAGCCAAGTTCCTCTTTTGCCATGGCCTTCTCGATGTCTTCAGGGAAGAGCAGGGTGTTGGAAGCATAGTTAAGGAACAGGGTCTTAAGGGCGACATCGTCCACTTCGTCCAAGGTGGCATAACCGCCCTCTCTCCAAAAGTTGTTGAACAGTTGGTTGATGGCTTGGTTTGTAGGAGCGAAAACGGTGTATCCTACCGAAGTCAGCGCCTGGAACTCCGTATAGTAGGTCGTAGGCCATTCACAGGCAATGCTTGGCAACGAGCTGTGCGTGTGCTGGTAAATGGAATCCACCCCGTAGGAAGGCCCGTAGGTGGTGCTCAACTCGCTGTCGTACACGTATTGGCCGCCTCCCACCTTGTCGTAAAGCGCGATGAACTCCGAGTATTCGTCTTTGCTTCCCAGTTCGGAATAGATGGTTTCAAGCGGTTCTATTACCCGGTCCACGGTATAGATGTACCCGTTCGTGGTGGCTATGCCGTATTCCTTCACGGAAGCATCGCATACGTTGAAACCGTCGTCTCCCGTCCATGTGGAACGAGGGAGGACGGATTCATAGTTCTCTTTGGCCGAAATCATCTTGGTGTTGAAGTACATGTACGAGAATACCGGGATGAAACGTTCAAGGTGGTACACCATTACTTGTTTGCCGGTCGAAGTGGCCTCCCACGTGGGCGGGTCAAGGCTTCGCGTGCGGTGCTTGTAATACAGGCCGAAGTCGGCTTCGTTCTCGTTATCTTCATCCGTTTCCAAGTCGCCGAGGGGGCGGAAGTTTACCAGCTTGTCTTTCGGATACGAATAGTAAACCAAATGGAAGCCGATCAGCTTCCTCAGTTCGTCCGCCGGGATGTCCTTTACGGAGCCGTAACCGTGTTCGCCCAAGTACGCATTGAACGCGTCATCATCCGGGGCCATGACCGTCACGATGGTCTTTCCCTCCAGCACCGGGCGGAACCCGGCCAGCTCTGCGCCCTCCAGGAAGATGGAGAAGTTCCCATGCTCTCCGGAGGACATCACCTCCCAAGCGTTGCTGTTCACCCAACCGGGGACTTCGTAATGCTCGTCCATCTTGTCCTCGCACGACAGGACAAGAGACGGAACAAGCATTAGCCAGAGCACTTTTTGCAAGAATGTGTTCCTTTTCATTGTTTGTTCAGAATATTAAATTAGTTGTTATACTTATAATATAGGGGACGTTGTGTTTTTCATCTTTGCACGCGGGGGGCAGTACAAACTTGCCATTCCGGGGAACAAAAGTATTCATTTTATTTTATATTTTATTTTACCCCCCCCCATTTTAACATAAGTTTAACATTCACGCGCGGCCGCCTACCGGCTCAGCAGGCTAATGGCCGCCGTGCCGTGCGGATGCGGCAAGCCCCTGCATATGCATGACGCGGTGGAAAACGACGGTATGATGTGTTTTTGGAGGCCAGGCTTTCAGCCGTTTGCCGGATGCTGCTGCGTTGCCCCGCGCAGGCCGTCAGAGGGAGGAAATTCCGAGTTCCCTGCCCACCGTTTTTCTTATTTCTTCCTCTCTGTCCGGGTGGAACCAGCGGATGCTCTCGTCGCGCTTGAACCAGGCCATTTGCTTGCGTGAGTAGATGCGCGAGTTCTGCTTGATTTTTTCCACGGCGAAAGGGAGCGTCCATTCGCCGTCAAGGTATCTGAAGAGTTCCTTGTAGCCCACGGTGTTCAGCGAGTTGCAGTTGCGGAAAGGGTAGGCGCAGCGCGCTTCGTCCAGCAGGCCGCCGGCCATCATCCGGTCTACGCGGCGGTTGATGCGGTCGTAAAGTTCTTCACGCGGGCGGGTCAGCCCTATCTTGAGGATGCGGAAAGGGCGCGGCTTCTCCGTCCGCGTGCGGAAAGAGGTGTAGGTGCGGCCTGTCATGTAGCAGATTTCCAGCGCGTGGATGACGCGCTTTGGGTTCTTCAAGTCCGCGATGCGGTAATAGTCGGGATCCATCAGCCGCAGTTCGGCGCGGAGGCGTTCCAAGCCTTCGGCCTCGTATTTGCGCCGGAGGAACTGGCGGGTGCTGTCATCTACGGTGGGGATGTCGTCAATGCCTTTGCACACGGCATCGACGTACATCATGGAGCCGCCTGTTAGCACCACGGCGGGGCGGGTGGGAAACAGCTCGTCGAGCAGGCGGAGGGCATCGGCCTCATACCGGGCGGCACTGTAGTAGTCAGCCAGTTGCAGCGTGCCCACGAAGTAGTGTTTCACGCGCGCCAGCTGTTCGGGGGTGGGGGCGGCCGTGCCTATGGGGAGGCCGGCGTACATTTGGCGCGAGTCGGCTGAGAGGATGCAGGTGTGGAGGGCTTCTGCCAAGCGGAGGCTCAGTTCGGTCTTGCCTACGCCCGTGGGGCCGATGAGGACGATGAGAAGCATCGAGGGTAGGGGAGGGAGGATGGAGGGAGGGCTTGCAGGCAATGCCGCAGCCCTTTTATTTAACCGGCATTAGTATTCGTATGGTTTTTTGTTCTCTTCTCCCAACCCTTCAAAGCCGTCAGGGTCGAATTCATCGTCGTTGTAGTCTTGGTCGCCGTAGAAGTTCTCGTCGAGGTCGATGGAAGAAGCTCCGGCTTTGGCATCATAGTCATCAAAGTTCACGGCCTGTGCGGGCGGATTGCCTTGCCTTTTTGTGCACAGGGCATCTTTGATGCGCTTGCCCGTGATGATTTCGCTGAGTTCGATGAAGAAGCAGCGTTCCGTCATGTAGTCGAACACGTAGAGCAGCTTCTGCTTCTCGTCCTCCACCAGATCGCTGATGCGTGTTTCGCGCATCACCCAGCTGTCCGTTTCCGGGTTGTCGTCCATCTCCTCCAGCGTGATTTCTTTTTCTTTTTCCCAATGGTCGTCGCAGATGAAGAAAGAAGTCATCTGGTCGTTGGCGTAGCCCACTGACTTCAAAATGGCTTCGTGGAAGTCGTGGAAAGTGGCTTCCGGGTCAATCTGTATTTCTCTCAGAAAGTCGTCAACTTCATCAGAGATAAGGGTAAATCTGTAAATCATAGTCTTGTTCGTTTCTTTTTTTATGTTTCCTCGTTCCTTATGAGCCTGCTCCTCGCATGCGTGCCGCGGCGGCTATCCCCGCTTGCTTTCTCCCGGGATGATTCCCCGCGAGGACTCGCGGATGAAGCCGGTGATGTAGCTGATTTCGGGCGTCAGGGGCATTTCGGCTTCAATCTTCTTTAGGGCGTCGGTTGTGTTCAGCCCGCTTTGGTAGATGATGCGGTAGGCGTTGTGGATCTGTTCGATGGCCTCGTTGGAGAAGTTGCGGCGGCGCAGCCCCACGATGTTCAGCCCGGCATAGCAGATGGGCTCGCGGCCGGCGATGATGTAGGGCGGGACGTCCTTGCTGAAGCGGCAGCCACCCTGCACCATGCCGTATCCGCCCACCCGGCAGAACTGGTGTATCAGCACGCCGCCGCTGATGATGGAGTTGTCGTCAATCACCACTTCGCCCGCCATCTTGGTGGAGTTGCCGATGATGCAGCCGTTGCCTATGTGCGTGTCGTGGGCCACGTGCGTGCCTTCCATCAGCAGGTTGTTGCTGCCCACTATGGTCTTTCCCTTGGCGGCAGTCCCCCGGTTGATGGTCACGTTCTCGCGGATCCGGTTGTTGTCGCCGATTTCGGCCGTGCTCTCTTCGCCTTGGAACTTCAGGTCTTGCGGCACAGCGCCCAGCACGGCGCCCGGGAAGACGGTGTTGCCGTTGCCTAACCGCGTGCCGTAAAGGATGATGGCGTGGGTCATGATTATATTGTTATCGCCAATCACCACGTTCCTGTCGATGTAGGCAAAGGGGCCGATTTCCACGTTTTCGCCGATGGCGGCTTCGGGATGTATGTACGCTAAGGGGCTAATCATGTTTTCTTAATAAAGGTGAGAGAGTGGGGTTAAACTTCTGCGTTATTTGTTTTTGACAATTTGCGCCATGAATTCGGCCTCGCACACTACCTTTTCGCCCACGAACACGTGGCCTCTCATGGTGGAGATGCCTCGGCGGATGGGTGTCAGCATTTCGACGCGGAAGATGAGCGTGTCGCCCGGCACCACCTTTTGGCGGAACCTCACGCTGTTTATCTTCAGGAAGTAGGTGGAGTAGCGTTCGGGCTCGTCCACTTGGTTCAGCACCAGCAGCCCGCCCGTTTGTGCCATGGCCTCTACCTGAAGCACGCCCGGCATGACAGGCTCCTGCGGGAAGTGGCCGGTGAAGAAAGGCTCGTTGGCGGTGACGTTTTTCACGCCTACGATGCAGTTGGAGCTAATTTCGATAACCTTGTCCACCAGCTGCAAGGGGTAGCGGTGGGGCAGCAGCTCGCGGATGCGGTTCACGTCCATGATGGGCTTCCTGTTCGGATTGTAGGCCGGCGCTTGGATTTCGTGCAGGCGGATTTCCTTGCGTATGCTGCGCGCGAACTTGTTGTTGATGGTGTGTCCCGGCCGGGTGGCGATGATGCACCCCTTGATGGGCTTGCCTATCAGCGCCAAGTCGCCGATAACGTCCAGCAGCTTGTGGCGTGCGCACTCGTTGGGCCATGCCAGCGGCTTGTGCATGATGTAGCCTAACCGGGAAGCGTCCATGTGGGGCACGCCCATCACGTCGGCCAGCCTGTCGAAGTTTTCCTGTGACATCTGCCGTTCGTAGATGACGATGGCGTTGTCCAAGTCGCCTCCCTTGATAAGTCCCGCCTGCAACAGCGGCTCGATTTCGCGCACGAAGACGAAAGTGCGGCTGGGGGCGATCTCGTCCTTGAACCGTTCCATGCTCTCCAAAGTGGCATACTGGTTGGGGATAATGGCCGAGTCGTAGGTTGCCAGCACGTTGATGCTGAAGCTGTCGTCGGGCAGCACGATGATGGAGGAGCCTGTGGCTTCATCGCGGAACTCTATTTTCGACTTGATGACGTAGAAGTCTTTCGTGGCATCCTGCTCCGCGGCGCCGACGCGTTCTATCTGCTCCACGTAGCGCCGGGCGCTTCCGTCCAAGATGGGGAATTCGGATCCGTCCACCTCGATGCGGCAGTTGTCGATGCCTAAGGCGTAGAGGGCGGCCAGGCCGTGCTCCACGGTGCTTACCCTGACGCCGTTCTGCTCCAGCACGGTGCCGCGCGTGGTCTCCGCCACGTTGTCTGCCACGGCGTCGATCAGGGGTTGCCCTTCCAAGTCGGTGCGGCAGATCTTGTATCCGTAGTTTTCACATGCGGGGTGGAAAGTGACAGTTAGCTTCAGCCCTGTGTGAAGGCCTTTGCCGCTCAGTGAGAAGCTGTCTTTCAGCGTTTTTTGTTTCAACATGGGCTACTCGTTATTAGGGTTGGTTTGGATGGTTGATTTCAATTCGTTCAGTTCTTTGCGCAAGGCGCCCAGCTCTAAAAACAAGTCGGGCAGCTTCCGGAAGAGCGCTTGCGACTTGAAGTAGGCTCTCTCCTCCATAGGCGGCGTGCCTATCAGCCGCTGGCCGGCCTTGGTGCTGCTTGGCACGCCCGACTGGGCGCCGAACACGACCCTGTCGCCGATGTGGATGTGCCCGGCAATGCCTACCTGCCCGCCGAACATGCACCATTCGCCCACCTTTGTCGAGCCTGCGATGCCTGTCTGCGCGGCCATCACGGTGTGCGCCCCGATTTCGTCGTTGTGGGCAATCTGCACCAAGTTGTCAATCTTCACGCCGGCATGCACGACTGTCGCGCCCATCGTGGCGCGGTCGATGCAGGCGTTGGCGCCCACTTCCACGTCATCCTCCAAGATGGCGATGCCGATTTGCGGGATTTTCTTGTAGCCCTGGGGGGTAGGAGCGAAGCCGAAGCCGTCAGCCCCGATAATGCAACCCGCGTGCAGGGTACAGCGGTTACCCACATGGCAGCCGTGGTAGATGGTGGCATTGGCATAGAGCGTGCAGTCGCTGCCCACCACGGCCCCGTCGCCCACGGTGGCGTGGGGATAAATCACGGTGCGGTCGCCCACCACGGCCCCGTCGCCCACGCAGGCAAAGGGAGCGATGTAAACATCGGCGCCCACCTTGGCGGTCTTGGCGATGAAAGCCAGCGGGTCGATGCCTGTTTTGCGCGGCTTGCTCTGTTCGTAGAGGGTGAGGAGGCGCGCCAGGCAGTCGTAGGCATTGTCCACCCTGACGAGGGTGGCTTTGACGGGATGCTCAGGCACAAAGTCTTTGTTGACTAAGACGATACTGGCTTCGGTGGCATAGATGTAGG
The DNA here is from genome assembly GCA_964431195.1 of uncultured Bacteroides sp. GTDB lineage: Bacteria > Bacteroidota > Bacteroidia > Bacteroidales > Bacteroidaceae > Bacteroides. Next base: position 229 of record CAYSIQ010000034.1, on the reverse strand, counting down.
GGGTATATTGGGGGTTGGAAAGGAACGTGAGGGCGCCCGGCACGCTTTCATCGATCTTGGCGAACGTGTGCGCCGTGGCATTCTCGTTTCCAACGACTTCTCCCCCGAGGTAGGTCGCGATTTGTTTGGCGGAAAACTCCATGTCGTCTTGTTGTTAGTCTGTTTTATAACCGCAAAGAACGTATTTTTTTCTGATATAACCTTGTACTCCGATGATTATTTATGAAGG
>CAYSIQ010000033.1:0-22278 GCA_964431195.1 uncultured Bacteroides sp. | reverse complement strand
CTTACCGGCTCAGCCTGTTTGCGATGTCCCGGCGCACGGCGAGCCCGCAGCGTTCTTCATGGTTCTCAGGATACGCCCATGCTGAAAAACGTTGCGTTCCTATTTGGACACTTCATCAACCGGAAAGCGCAATGCCATGAAATTAAATTGAAGAGCTCTTCCTTTGGCGTGGAGAAGTCCGGCTTAATCTTGCAATACCGCACCTGCCGGTTGGCTCTGCCGTAGATTTTCCCCGAAAATCTTGACGATTAATAAAGAACGCCCTACATTTGCGTTCCAAACAGCTAACTTTCATTTAAATTTAAGAATAACATGACATTAAAAAAGAATTCGACATTGCGTGGGGAGGCTTCGGCAGCCCTTGCAGGCAAGTGGGTCGCCGCCGCCCTCGTGACATTGGTTGCGGAGGTGATTTATCTATTCTTCATGGGATTTATGAAAGACAGAGACCACATTCTGGTGATCGCGATCGGGGGATTGCTGCTCTTCCTTGTAAATTTGCTCGTTGGGTGGGGCTATTGCATGGTGTTCTACGATGTGTACAAGGGCGAACGTCCCAAGCTCGGCACGCTGTTCGCGGGGTTCAAAGACTTCAACCGCATTGTGGGCACAAGCGCGCTGGTATGCATTTATGTCTGGTTGTGGTCGTTGCTGCTGATCGTGCCGGGATTCATCAAAGGCTATTCTTACGCCATGACACCGTTCATCTTGCGCGACTGCCCTGGCCTGGCCTACAACGCAGCCATCGAAAAGAGCATGGCCATGATGAACGGGAACAAGATGAAGCTGTTCCTGCTTGACCTCAGTTTCATAGGCTGGTGGCTGCTCTGCCTGCTGACTTTGGGCATCGGGTTCCTCTTCTTGTTACCATATATGTGCACAAGCCGTGCCGCATTCTATGAAGACCTGAAGGCGGCAGCGGAAGCATGAGCAAAGGGAAATTAGCGAAATTTGCCGACATGGCACGCTATCCGCATGTGTTCGAGCATCCCTGCCCGATGGCGGACAACGCGCCTTTCGGCATGAAAGGCCGTTGGCGCGAGGATTTTTTCCACAACGGCCGCCCCATCGTGCTCGAACTGGGCTGCGGGCGCGGCGAATATACCGTGGGGCTGGGGCGCATGTTCCCCGAAAAGAATTTCATCGGCGTGGACATCAAGGGAGCGCGGATGTGGACGGGGGCTACCGAATCGCTCCGCGAGGGGATGAAGAACGTGGCTTTCCTGCGCACCAACATCGAAATCATCGAACGCTTCTTCGCGCCGGGCGAGGTGGACGAAATCTGGCTCACTTTCTCCGACCCGCAGATGAAGAAAGCCACCCGGCGGCTCACCTCCACCTATTTCATGGAGCGGTACCGCAAGTTCCTGAAAGACGGCGGGCTGGTGCACGTCAAGACGGACAGCAACTTCTTGTTTACCTACACCCGCCATATGGCAGGGCGCAACCGCCTGCCCGTGGAGATCCTGACGGACGACCTCTACCATTCCGGCCTCGCCGACGACATCCTGAACATCCGCACCTACTACGAGCAGCAGTGGCTGGAGCGGGGGCTTAACATCAAGTACATCGCTTTCCGCCTCCCGCAATCGGGCGGGCTGGAAGAGCCGGACGTGGAAATCGAACGGGACGAATACCGCAGCTACAAACGCGAGAAACCCGCCGGACCGCAGGCAAGCGAATGAACCGGAGAAAGAGCCGGCGGGCAAGGTATATTTATCCGGGGAAACAAATGCGTGCACCGCGCGTGCCCCATGCAAGCACGGAGCGCGGGCGGCGCACGTACGGGGCACGTTCCGTGCACGCACGGAGGGAAAGACGTTCCTACATGCCTCTCGACTTATACACAATCTCCTTTGCGTTGTTGATTTCCTGAAACTTAGCCTCAGCCGCCTTGCGGACATCCTCGCCCAAGGCCGCCACGCGGTCGGGGTGATGTTTCAACGCCAACCGGCGGTAGGCGGCGCGCACTTCCTCGTTGGTGGCGGCGGGTTCCACCTCCAGCACCTTGTAAGCGTTTTCCAGCGAATCGCCGCCCAAGTTGAGCATCGATTCGACTTCCGTCACCGACAGGCCCATGCACAGCGCCACTTCTTTCAGCGCGTCAATCTCTGCCGCGCAGACATTCCCGTCGCTCTTGGCTATTTCCGCCAAAAACTCCAGTAGCTGCAACCGCTCGCCATACGAGAGGTTGGCGGCAATCTGCCCGCCGCACTGATGAATGGTGTTCTTGAACGCATTAGGGTTCACGCTGTCCATGCGTTTGCGCTCGGCAAAGAGGTTGAGCAGGATCTGCTGCCCTTCCTGCACGGCATTCTCGCCGAAGTTCCTCCGAAGGAACTGGCGCACGAACTCCATCTCGCTGTGCATTATCCTGCCATCGGCGCTGATGATGTACGAAGCCATCACCAACAGCGAGAAGAGGAAGCTGTCACGCCGCCCGATGCCATCGGCCGCAGCGCCTTCGCGCATGTCGTCCGCCTGTTTTACACTGTGGCCGCTGTCAAGCAGCGAACCGAGTACAAATCCCGCCAAGGCGCCCAAGGGTCCCCCTGCCATGAATCCGATGATGCCGCCAATCCATTTTCCTGCTCCCATATTCTTTCTCTTTCTTTTTGGTTAATTCCTGCTCCGCAATGCGGATAATATACCTATGGCTGTTGCTCCTCCTCGTCGTAGATCGGGTAAAGGAAGTCGTTGTAGGGATATTTCTGCACGTGCAGCTCGCGCACGCGCCGGTAAACGATCCGCTTCAGTTCGTCGAGGTTCGTCTTCTCACGGGCAGAGATGAAGATGCAGCCGTCGTCCAGCCTGGCCATCCAGGTGCTCATCAGTTCGTCTAACGAAATGTTTTCGCGGGTGCGGGGCGTCAGGTCGTCCTCGGCTTTCCGCACGTAGGTATAGGCATCTATCTTGTTGAAGACAATCATCATGGGCTTTCCGGCCGCGCCGATGTCGGCCAACGTCTTGTTCACCACTTCTATCTGCTCCTCAAAGTCGGGGTGCGAGATGTCAACCACGTGCAGCAGCAGGTCGGCTTCGCGCACTTCATCGAGCGTGGACTTGAAAGAATCTACCAAGTCGGCAGGCAACTTGCGGATAAACCCGACGGTATCGCTCAGCAGGAAAGGCAGGTTGTCGATGATAACCTTGCGCACGGTGGTGTCCAGCGTGGCAAACAACTTGTTTTCGGCAAACACTTCGCTTTTGGCCAGCAGGTTCATCAGGGTTGACTTGCCCACATTGGTGTAGCCCACGAGCGCCACCCGAATCATTCGCCCGCGGTTTTTGCGCCCGGTAGCTTTCTGCCTGTCAATCTCTGCCAGCCGTCCCTTCAGCAGGACTATGCGGTTGAGGATGATGCGGCGGTCCATCTCCAGCTGCGTTTCGCCGGGGCCGCGCAGGCCTACCGAGCCTTTCCCGCCGCTCGCGCCAGAGCCGCCGGCCTGGCGTTCCAGATGTGTCCACAGGCGTTGCAGGCGGGGCAACATGTACTTATATTGTGCCAGCTCCACCTGTGTTTTGGCATTGGCCGTCTGCGCCCGCATGGCAAAGATGTCAAGGATGAGCGAGGCACGGTCTAATATCTTCACCTTCAATTCGTTTTCAATGTTCCGTATCTGTTTGGCAGACAGCTCGTCATCGAAGATAGCCATGCCGACTTCACGTTCTTCCTCTTCTTCGCCTTGGATGTACCGCCTGATCTCTTCCAGCTTTCCCTTGCCCACATAGGTCACCGAGTTGGGCTGGTCCAGCTTCTGCACGAAGCGTTTCACGACCTCCGCGCCGGCTGTCTCGGCCAGGAAAGCCAGTTCGTCAAGATATTCATTGGTTTTCCGCTCGTCCTGAGTCCGGGTAACAAGACCCACAAGCACTGCCGTTTCCACTTTGGCTTCGGAGATCACAAACTCTTTCATTCCCATATCCCTATTTCTTGCTTAAACCACGGCAAATATAGGACTTCCCTGCCAAATAATCGCAGAATTGTGGTAACTTTGTAGCGCATAAAGCCTTAAAAGAATTTGATTATGGACAATGTCATACCTTTCGCTTTCCTCTGCCTGACCTCGTTCTTTACGCTGACCAACCCGCTGGGCACCATGCCCGTGTTCCTGACCATGACCAAAGGCCTGACGGAAAAGGAACGCCAGGCCGTCCTGACCCGCGCCACGCTGACTGCTTTCATTATCATCATGATTTTCACTTTTGCGGGACAGTTCCTGTTCTGGTTCTTCGGCATTTCGACCAACGGGTTCCGCATTGCAGGCGGGGTGATTATCTTTAAGATAGGTTTCGATATGCTGCAAGCCCGTTATACGCCGATGAAACTGAAGCACGAGGAAATCAAGGCTTACGCCAACGACATTTCCATCACTCCGTTGGGCATCCCCATGCTGTGCGGGCCGGGCGCCATTGCCAATGCCATCGTGCTGATGCAGGATGCCACCGACACCATCCTGAAGACAGTGCTCATCAGTAGCATCGCGCTCATTTACCTGCTGACTTACTTCATCCTGCGCGCTTCCACCCGTTTGGTGGGAGTAATGGGCGAAACAGGCAACAACGTCATGATGCGGCTGATGGGGCTCATCTTGATGGTGATTGCCGTAGAATGTTTCGTGGGAGGCATGAAGCCGATTCTCGTGGATGTGCTGAAAGAAGCCGGCATCTAAAGGCCGGTCGCCACATACAGATAGGCCGCCGCCGCGGGCACGGCCATGAGGGTGCTGTCAAAGCGATCCAATATGCCGCCATGGCCGGGCAGGATGCGCCCCGAATCCTTGATGCCCAACTGCCGCTTCATCAATGACTCGCAAAGGTCGCCCCACGTGCCGAACACCACCACCACCACTGCCAGCCCCAGCCATTGGCACGCGTCCAGCAACGGGCTGTAGCGCGCAAACGCCAATGAAGCCGCCATGGCAAACACGCCGCCGCCGATGCTTCCCTCCCACGACTTCTTGGGGGAAATGCGTTCAAACAACTGGTGCTTTCCAATCAATGAACCCACGCAGTAAGCCCCCGTATCGCTCAACCAGATAAACACGAAGACAGACAGGGGCAACACAGGCTCATAAGAAACGCTGCTTGTAGTCGTGTCGGCGTGGAACGCCAGCGCGCCCAGCAATGCAAAAGGCAACGCCACATAAAGTTGCGCGAGCATGGTACACGCCCAATTGCCGATGGGGTTCTCTTTCTTGAGATAAAGTTCGCGAATCATCAGGTAGAGCAACAGGAGCACATAAGGCAGAAACACCTGCGAACCGGCAACGTCCATACAGAACGCCTGTATGCCGATGAAGAGGTAAACGCCGCTCAATGTGACCAAACTCTTGTTGATAGCCACCTTGCCGCTTTCGTTGACCAACCGTGCAAACTCATGCACGCCCAATGCGCATACCCCGGCGAACAACAGGCAGAAAGGAAGCGGACCGCAAAGAATACAGCCCACCAATACGGCTACAAACAACGCCCCGGTCACGGTGCGTCGGAAAAAATTGCTTTTCACGTGCTTCTGTGTGTCAAGATGTTACTGCTTGTCTTTGGGGGACGGCAGGCTGAGGTTTCCTTTCTCCTTTTTCCCGCTGCCGGCAGTAGCAGGAGCATCGGCGGCGTCAGCCGGCTTGCCATCTGATTTGCCGGCGTTCCGGTCTTCTTCCGCCTTCATTTTCTTCTCCGCTTCAAGGGCTTTCCGGCCGGCTTCCTGTTCGGCTTTCTTCAGCTCATCAGAGATTTGCTGCGCGGCCATCACCTCTTCCGAACGCGACGCCCACGGACGTTTGCCGAATATGTTTTCCACGTCTTCGGCAAAAATCACTTCCTTGTCAATCAGCAGCTGCGCCAGGCGTTCATGCCCTTCGCGGTGTTCGTCCAAGATTTGCTTGGCGCGTTCATACTGCACGTTGACAATCCGTTTCACTTCACCGTCAATCAATTCGGCCGTCTTTTCACTGTAAGGACGGTTGAAAGAATATTCATTGTTGTTGCTGTAATAGCAGAGGTTGGGCAACTTCTCGCTCATGCCCCAATAGGCCACCATCGCATACGCCTGTTGTGTCACACGCTCCAAGTCGTTCATGGCGCCGGTGGAACTGTGCTTCAAAATCAAGTCTTCGGCGGCACGTCCTCCCAAAGTAGCGCACATCTCATCGAGCATCTGCTCCTTGGTGGTAATCTGGCGCTCTTCGGGCAGATACCACGCAGCGCCCAACGCCCGCCCGCGAGGGACGATGGTAACCTTTATCAACGGGTTGGCGTACTCCAACAGCCACGAAATGGTGGCGTGTCCCGCCTCGTGTATGGCAATGGAGCGGCGTTCGGCTTCGGTAGTAATCTTGGTCTTCTTCTCCAGGCCGCCCACGATGCGGTCTACGGCATCCAGAAAGTCCTGGCGGCCTACTTTCTTCTTGCCGTGGCGGGCGGCAATCAGCGCGGCTTCGTTGCAGACGTTGGCAATGTCAGCCCCCGAGAAGCCGGGTGTCTGACGCGCCAAAAGGTCTATATCCACCGTATCGTCTATCTTGATGGGACGCAGATGCACGCCGAACACTTCTTTCCGTTCGTTGAGGTCGGGCAAGTCGACATGTATCTGACGGTCGAAACGTCCGGCGCGCAGCAAAGCCTTGTCCAACACGTCCACCCGGTTAGTAGCTGCCAGAATGATGACCCCGCTGTTCGAACCGAAGCCGTCCATCTCAGTCAACAACTGGTTGAGGGTGTTCTCGCGCTCATCGTTCCCGCCCATGGCGGCAGCCTTGGAACGCGCGCGCCCCACGGCGTCAATCTCGTCGATGAAGACGATGCACGGCGCCTTTTCCTTTGCCTGACGGAAGAGGTCGCGCACCCGCGATGCGCCCACCCCCACGAACATTTCCACAAAGTCGGAACCTGCCAACGAGAAGAAAGGTACGTCCGCCTCGCCTGCCACGGCTTTGGCCAGCAACGTCTTTCCTGTCCCCGGAGGGCCTACAAGCAACGCGCCCTTGGGTATCTTGCCGCCAAGGTCGGTATATTTCTGTGGCTGCCTCAGGAACTCCACGATTTCCTCCACCTCCTGCTTCGCCTCTGCCAGCCCCGCGACATCCTTGAACGTAACCTTCACGGGCGAATTTTTTTCAAACAGCTGCGCTTTCGACTTCCCCACGCTGAAAATGCCTCCGGAACCCATACCTCCCCCGCCGCTCAGCTTGCGCGACATGAAAATCCAAAAGCCGATAAGGAGAATAAACGGCAATGCCTGCCAAAAGAAAACCATGAGGTAATTGCGTTTCTTTTCGTAACTGACGGAACCATTGAAACGGCTTTCATCCCTCTCCTTTTGCAGGAAGTCGCCCAAGCTTTCGCGCGAGGGAGCTTCGGTAGTTATCATCGGTTTCTTCCCCACACGGGCGGAATCCGCCCCGAATACTTGCGCCACATACTGCGGCTTGATGTAGGCTTCCACCGAATTGTCGTCATAGCCCACCACTTTGTCAACATATCCGCTGCTGACGTACTGCTGGAATTCATCGTATGGTATCTCCCGCACGCCCCCCCCGTTCTCGTTCGTCAGGAGCAGCGCGATCAGTCCCATGGCAATCAGCATGTACAGCCAGTTCAGATTAAAACGCGGCATGTTGCCAGGACGTTTGTTGGCGTTATTCGGATTTTTCTTGTTGTTTACGTCCATAAGGCTTGCTTTAATCGAGGTCGGGTATTTGGGTTAGTTGGGCATCGGCCCACAAATGTTCCAAGTCGTAGAACGCACGGGCCTCGGGCAGAAACACATGCACCAGCACGTCAGCGTAATCCAATGCCACCCATTCGGCATTGCGCAGGCCGTCCACCCCGAAAGGGCGAGTCCCGACGCCTCTGCGTGCAGACTCCTGGACAGATTCAACGATGGCTGTTACTTGGCTGGGCGAATTGCCTTGGCAGATGATAAAGTAGTTGCAGATGGTGTCTCCGATATGGGTGAGGTCGGCCACCACGATGTTCTTCCCCTTTTTTTCTTGAATGCCTTCTGTTATTTGTTGAATAAGCCTTTTTGTTTCGTCCATTCTTACTCCCTGTTTTTAGATGACAAATATACGCCGATTTCTCCTAACCGAGCGAATAATTGGCGGAAAACTTCCGCTTTTTGTATTTTTTGGCTGCCTGAAGCCGGCTTCTCCGCCCTATTCGTCCTCTTTTGCCCCGCCTTGCGCAAAAAAAGGAGCCAATATGTTTTGGATTTCCAAATTATACCTATCTTTGCAACCGCATAAGCGAAGCGAGCATTCCATTGGGCTATGGTGTAATGGTAACACTACAGATTCTGGTCCTGTCATTCTTGGTTCGAATCCGAGTAGCCCAACGCAAAGCGGGGAAGAAACATGGGTTTCTTCCCCGCTTTGTCCATTTGCCGGCACCTGAAAGGCGCACGGCCTCGGCGGGCTTCTTCCCCGCGCAGGAAACTTGCGATGTCCCGGCAAACATAAGCCGGGAAGGCACGGGCTCCGCTATATTTCCACCCGGAAGCCCGGCAAGATAAGTTGCCTGGTCGAGCATGGCATCTTCAAGGGGGCGTGCCAACCCCGCCAAAACAACAATCCCCGCCGCCCTTCCTTCCGAGCGAAGCGCAATGCGGGGAGCCATCGTGCCGCCTTGGCCATGTCCTAGCACAAAGACGCTGTCGGCCGCGACGCGGGGATGGGAGCGGGCAAAGGGCGCGAATTCGGGCATCGTCCTGCGCAAAGGGGCAGGAGGCAGAAAGGCTTCCGTAACCGTCTCATACAGGAAACGTTTGCCCCGCGCCTATACGGAGCGCGAACCGTGCAGGCACGGAGCAAACACCGTGCAGGCACGGGGCAGAAGCCGTGCAAGAACGGGACGAAACGGCATTGCGCGTCAGAAGCGGTTTCCAGTCAGCACGCCCAACGTCCGCGGCAGCCAACGCCTCATCAGCATAAACAAGCCCAGGCAAATGGCCACCGCCAGCAAGGGCGTCAACAGGTAGGCTGTCGCAGAGGCCAACGGGTGGCCGAGATTTCCCAAAGGGCTAAGCAGCCTACGGCTGATGCCCAGCACCAACAGTGTATGCGTGGCGTAAATGAAAAACGAGCTGCGCGGCAACAGGGGATGAACCCGCGTTTTGCCACGTTCCAACAAATCGGCAGCCAGATTGAAAACGGCAAACGTTCCCGCAACGATATAGAAATGGTAAATGCGCGCCCCAACCACGGTATTATGCCCGTCAAACCATATCAAAGGGAACAGCAGCCCTACTGCCAATACATAAGAAAGCGCCCGCACCCGCCGGCATGCGGCTACAAGGTTTTTCCCGCAAATGGCGAAATAAGCCCCCAAGCCGAAAAAAAGACAGAGACTCCATCAAGTCCCGGCATCATCTCTCCCGCGCAGAGCATGTAGAGGAATAGCATACACACGCCGTAAAACCGCGTTTTCTTTAAAAGCCAATAAAACAACGGGGCAAGAGCCATCATCACAATAAGGTCGCGCACGAACCAAAGCGGAGCGTCAATAGGCATGCCTAACACGGGCACGGACAGCCCCAATCCATTGAATGTGCATGCCTCCTCCTGAGGACAAGACCAAAACAGGCGCAGGAAACCGTTTTCTTCAAAAAAGAGCGGGATGGAAGAGAGCGGCTCTCCTTTCAACAGGAAAGCGCCTATGTTTCTTACACCGGCCAAGAGCAAGACGGCTATGCCGTTCCAGCACAGGTAAGGAACCGCCAAGGTGCGAAAGCGGCTTTTCATCTTCTTCAAGTAAAGCTGCTTGTCCCACCTTTGCCAATTGCGGAAGAACAAGAAGCCTGAAATGACAAAGAACGCGGGCACGGCAATATGTGTCAACACGTGTGAAAAACAGATACGCAGCCAGTTGTAAAGGCTCATGGCAGACAGGGGGTCTGCCTGCATCGCCGCCACATCGATAGGCGATGTGCCCGCATAACTGCTATGGATGAACACTACGGCTACCGCCAACGGAAAGCGGAGCCAATCAATGGCTTGCGACTGCAAGCCGTCTGCATCGCCGCGCGAAAGGGCGGCTTTGTTTCCCGGAGCTTTTTCAGAAAACATGCTTTTCTGTTTGCGCACCCGCCGCCACCTTAATCAATTAAGACAGAACCGGTGCGCGCTGCGCCCGCCGGCATGCGGCGGACGGGTGGGTCAGGCCAATAACACACAAGAAAGCGCGAACAACGGCTTGTATCTTCTAAGCTCCGGGTGTTTGGCCTGACCCACACATCACAAGATAAGCCGCGTCCACGCCTATGCAGGTGGACACTTGCTCATTATTCCTGTGATGTGTAAGGTGCTCTTCAGCGGCCAAACTTTGGAGCTTACTCTTTCAGAATAACAGCAAATGCCGGTTAAACATTTACAATTAATAAAAGCAGAAACGCCGGCAGACCACACTGCCCGTGTTCCGCAGGCAAAGGTACGGATTTGCTCCCGATTCCCATCTTATCCGCGTTCTGCCTTGCGCCTTTTTAAGGAAAATTAAGGCCGCCGCCGCATAATCCGGCCGACAGGAATCACTACTTTTGCGAAACGCGCTAACCATTAAAAAAGAAAGGAAAGACACCATGTTCAACTCATTTGGAAACATCTTCCGCCTTGCCAGCTTCGGGGAGTCGCATGGCAAGGGCATAGGGGGCGTCATCGACGGCTTTCCCGCAGGCATCAAAATCGACACGGACTTTGTGCAGGCCGAGCTGGATCGCCGGCGTCCCGGCCAATCCATGATTACCACCGCACGCCGGGAACAGGACAAAGTGGAATTCCTGTCGGGCATCTTTGACGGGCAGTCGACGGGCTGCCCCATCGGCTTCATCGTGTGGAACAAGAACCAAGAATCGCAGGACTATGCCAACCTGAAGAATGTTTACCGCCCCTCGCATGCAGACTATACCTACACCGTAAAGTACGGCATCCGCGACTATCGGGGAGGAGGGCGCTCGTCGGCACGCGAAACCATCGCCCGGGTGGTGGGCGGCGCACTGGCCAAACTGGCACTGAAGCAATTGGGCATACAGGTTTCGGCATATACCTCGCAGGTAGGCTCCATCCGCTTGGAGGACAACTACGCGGCCTACGACTTAAGCCTGGCGGAAACCAACGCCGTGCGCTGCCCCGACCTCGAAAAGGCAAAGGAGATGGAAACGCTCATCGCACAGGTGAAAGAGGAAGGCGACACCATAGGCGGCGTCGTGAGCTGCGTGGTGAAAGGCTGCCCCATCGGGCTGGGGCAGCCCGTGTTCGGCAAGCTGCAGTCGGCATTAGCGGCGGCCATGCTCAGCATCAACGCCGCCAAAGCTTTTGAATACGGGAACGGCTTCAAGGGACTGGAACAACGCGGTTCCGAACAGAACGATGTGTTCTACAACAACCACGGGCACATCGAAACGCGCACCAACCACTCCGGCGGCATACAAGGAGGCATCAGCAACGGCGAAGACATCTATTTCCGCGTAGCTTTCAAGCCCGTGGCCACCGTGCTGATGGAACAGCACACCGTCAACATAGACGGCATCGACACTACCTTGAAAGCGCGCGGCAGGCACGACCCCTGCGTGCTGCCGCGCGCCGTGCCCATCGTGGAAGCCATGGCTGCCATGACACTGCTGGACTTCTATCTGATAGACCGGACAACCCAGCTGTAAGCGGATGCCCGAAGCAACGCTGCGGGACTGCCTAATGGCGGATGCCGGGCGGCTACCCTGCAAACGGCTTACGGTACTTGCACCCCTCTTTCCAGCGGGAGCAGCCGTAGGCCGTTCTGCCTTTGATAATCGTGCCTTGCCCGCAAAGCGGGCAAGGGCGGCCTGCCAGCGCGTCATCGCCGGGCGCGGCAGGCTGTCCCGCCTTCTTCTTGCGGGGAGCACGCTTCTTGGGCGCGGGAACGGGCGCGGCAGAAGCGGCTTTCTTCCCGCTTGGCGCAGCGGCAGCCTGCACGACGGTGACACGGCGGTTGCTGTTGTCAAGCAATACATCGTGCACCATCTCGCCTACCATCTGCTTCAGTTCTTCCAAAAACCGGGACGCATCATAAGCGCGATGCTCTATTTCGCGCAGTTTCTTTTCCCAGATGCCGGTCAGTTCGGCAGACTTCAACAGCTCTTCGTGGATGAGTTGGATAAGCTCCACCCCCGTGGGCGTGGCAATCAGGTTCTTGCGCTCCTTGCGGATGTAGTTGCGCTTGAAAAGGGTTTCGATGATGGCCGCGCGGGTTGACGGCCGGCCGATGCCGTTCTCCTTCAAGGCATCACGCAGCTCGTCGTTGTCCACTAACTTGCCGGCGGTTTCCATGGCGCGCAACAAGGTGGCTTCAGTATAGGGCTTGGGCGGTTGCGTCCACTTTTCAGCCAGTTCGGGCTGGTGAGGACCGCTTTCGCCACGCGCAAAGGCGGGCAATGCCTTCTCGCTTCCGGCACCGCTCTCCTTTTCATCCTTTTCCTCCGCAGCCGGAGCATGCCCGGCAAACACCGCGCGCCAGCCGGGCGAAAGGACTTGCCTCCCCGTGGCCTTGAATTCAATCCCCTCTACGATACCCGTCACCGTGGTGGCAGAGAAGCAACAGTCCGGATAGAAAGCGGCGATGAAACGGCGTGCCACAAGGTCGAACACGCGGCGTTCCATATCGGACAGGTTCTGCGGATATTGCCCGGTGGGGATAATGGCATGGTGGTCGGTCACCTTGGCATTGTCAAATACCTTTTTCGATTTCGGCAACGTCTTGCCTTCCAACGGGACAGTCAGCGGGACATAATCGCGCAGTCCCTTCAGTATGCCGGGACATTTGGGGTATATGTCATCGCTTAGGAAAGTGGTATCCACGCGCGGATAAGTCGTTATCTTTTTTTCATACAGCGACTGGATGGTTTTCAGCGTTTCATCGGCGGAATAAGCAAAACGCTTGTTGCACTCTACCTGCAGCGAGGTGAGGTCGAAAAGGCGGGGCGGAGCTTCACGGCCTTCCTTCCGGCTCACACCGGTAACGGTGAAAGGGGAGCGGCGGATTTGCTCCAGCAATGCCAGCCCGCGCCCGTGGTCGGTAATGGGGTCGATGCCGCGGTTCTCCTCTTCTTTCCCAGGCTTCTTGCCGGCGGCAACGGCTTCCTTCCGTTTCTCGGCCTCCTGCGCCAGTTCCTCGTCGCTTTTGCGGATAAGAGCCGAGAAAGCCGTGTCGCGGTAAACGGTGTTGAGCACCCAATATTGCCGGGGCACAAAATGTGCGATTTCCTGCTGGCGGTTGACTATAAGCGCCAGCGTCGGTGTCTGTACCCTGCCGACGGAAAGCACTTGCCTGTTCTGCCCGTACTTGAGGGTATAAAGCCGGGTGGCATTCATGCCCAATAGCCAGTCGCCGATGGCACGGCTCAGCCCGGCCTCATACAGCGGCTGGAACTCCGTGGCATCGCGCAGCTTGGCAAAGCCGTCGCGGATTGCCTCTTCGGTAAGCGACGAAATCCACAGCCGCTTCACGGGGCAGCGTGCACCGGCTTTCTGCATGACCCACCGCTGAATCAGCTCCCCCTCCTGGCCGGCATCGCCGCAGTTGATAATCAGATCGGCATGCTGCATCAGTTGCTCTATCACCCGGAACTGCCGCTCGTAAGTGGGATTGCTTATCAGCTTGATGCCGAAGCGCGGAGGAATCATAGGCAGGCTGCTCAAGTTCCACGACTTCCAGGCAGGCGTGTACTCGTGCGGTTCTTTCAGGGTGCAGAGATGGCCGAACGTCCATGTCACCCGGTAACCGTTCCCTTCAATGTATCCGTCTTTTTTCTCGCGCGCCCCCAGCACTTCGGCGATGTCACGTGCCACGGAAGGCTTTTCGGCTATGCAAACTATCATTTAACCAATGAAGAATGAAGATTTATACGGAAGCGGAACGGCTGCGGGAAGCCGTTCCGGAGGGGCAAAGGTACGAAAAAATTCTCCGGCGTCCAACAGCGAAAGGAAGAGGCCCCTATAACGGCCTGAATGCGGCTCGGCAGGCATAAAAACAAGGTAGCTGCCTTGGCATCCACCATATCGGCGTTTTACAAAGAAGCCGTGCATCAAGGTGCAAGGCTGTCTATCAGCCGGAACATTTTTATTATCTTATCTTGGTTATCATCTATGACATCGTGGTCATAATGGCCTCTAAGATACGAAACTCGAATAGTCGTTACTTTATATTTTCGTAATAAATCTGCTTGTTTTGGCGTAATGGACAGAGAGGTGTTATACCAATATCCCTGATTCCATTTATCACCGCTTACTCCAATATGATTAGTAGGCAAAAAGACTGTTTCATCGTTTTCCAAAAGGAATGTAACGCCATCCTTTTCAGCGTATTTTTCAATTTTAGGTGTCAGTATCTTTGCTGGCATAGAAAATATGTCATTAACCTTACGAAGTCCACACTCAAAGACGTTGGTAAAGCCCAAACCCATCCGATATTGAGTATACAACCGAACTCCAGATGTCTCGATTATTTGTTTCTTTGTAAACTTGTCAATTTCACATCTAACTATCTTTTGGGAATATGTACTCCCGTTTCCGCAGATTATTGCGAAAATTAATAAAAGTTTTCTCATTGTTACGTATTATGAAAGCTAGTTTTGTACATAATAGCATACGTGGGTTCGATATAACTCAAAACATTTTAATTGGCTGCTGTTAGTGGAACTCACGTCAATGGCATGCTTCTTTTTTTAAAGAATGGGCGCAAAGATAAAGATTTTAGAAAACTTGCGGACTTTTGCGAAAGAAAACATCTGCTTTATAACACTATTTAAGTAAGCCGGCAGGAAATACAGGCTTGTTAACAATAAAAGAGGTGCGTTCCTTTACGGAAACGCACCTCTTTTATTTATCTGCACAGGCAAAGCCCGTCTTTATGCTTCTTCGTCCATCAGGATTTCCAATATCTGGCAGGCAGCCACAGCCACCGGAGTGCCCGGCCCGAAAATGGCGGCCACACCGGCTTTGTAGAGAAAATCATAGTCTTGTGGAGGAATCACGCCGCCGGCAAACACCACAATGTCTTCGCGTCCCAGTTTTTTCAGCTCTGCAATGAGTTGCGGGATCAGCGTCTTGTGCCCGGCAGCCAGCGATGAAACGCCCACGGCATGAACATCGTTCTCCACTGCTTCACGGGCTGCTTCAGCCGGAGTCTGGAACAGGGGACCCATGTCCACATCGAAGCCGCAGTCGGCATAGCCTGTAGCCACCACCTTGGCCCCGCGGTCGTGGCCGTCTTGCCCCATCTTTGCCACCATGATACGCGGCTGGCGACCTTCTTTCTTGGCGAACTTCTCGCACAGCTCACAGGCACGCTCGAAGTCCTTGTCGTTTTTGCTTTCTGATGAATACACGCCTGAAATGGTTCTGATTACTGCATTATAACGTCCTACAATCTTTTCGCATGCGTTGGAGATTTCACCCAGCGTGGCGCGCACGCGGGCAGCTTCCACGGCCAATTCCAGCAGGTTGCCCTTGCCGGTGCGCACGCATTCGGTAATGGCCGCCAGCGACTTGTCCACATCGGCTTGGTTGCGGCGGGCACGCAGGTCTTTGAGATGCTGAATCTGTTCATTGCGCACGGCGGTGTTGTCTATTTCCAGAATGTCAATGGGCGCTTCTTTCTCCAGGCAGTACTTGTTGACCCCCACGATGGTCTGCGCTCCGCTGTCGATACGAGCCTGCGTGCGGGCTGCAGCCTCTTCGATACGCATCTTGGGCAGGCCGGTTTCGATGGCTTTGGCCATACCGCCCAGCTTTTCAATTTCCTGGATGTGTTCCCATGCCTTGTGGGCGATCTCGTTGGTCAGTGCTTCTACATAGTAAGAACCGCCCCACGGGTCAACGTTCTTGCAGATGTAGGTTTCTTCTTGAATGTAAATCTGAGTGTTGCGGGCAATGCGGGCAGAAAAGTCAGTAGGCAGGGCGATGGCTTCGTCAAGGGCGTTGGTGTGCAGCGACTGGGTATGCCCTAATGCGGCGGCCATGGCTTCGATGCAGGTGCGGCCAACGTTGTTGAACGGGTCTTGTTCGGTCAGCGACCAGCCTGACGTTTGCGAGTGGGTACGCAACGCCAGCGACTTGGGGTTCTTGGGATTGAATTGCTTCACAATCTTTGCCCACAGCATACGCGCGGCACGCATCTTGGCAATTTCCATGAAATGGTTGGTGCCAATGGCCCAGAAGAAAGAGAGGCGCGGCGCGAAAGCGTCGATGTCCAGCCCGGCGTTGATGCCGGCACGCAGGTATTCCAAACCATCGGCCAAGGTGTAAGCCAACTCAATGTCGGCAGTGGCGCCGGCTTCCTGCATGTGGTAGCCCGAAATGGAGATGGAGTTGAACTTCGGCATCTTTTGCGACGTGTATTCAAAGATGTCGGAGATGATCTTCATGGAGAACGAAGGCGGATAAATATAGGTGTTGCGCACCATGAACTCCTTTAGAATATCGTTCTGAATGGTACCAGCCATTTCCTCTAATTTGGCGCCTTGCTCCAGCCCGGCGTTGATGTAGAAAGCCATGATAGGCAGCACGGCTCCATTCATGGTCATGGAGACCGACATCTTGTTCAGGGGGATGCCGTCAAACAGCACTTTCATGTTGTCAAGCGAGCAGATGGATACGCCTGCTTTGCCTACATCGCCCACCACACGCTCGTTGTCGGGGTCGTAACCACGGTGGGTTGGAAGGTCGAAAGCAACCGACAAGCCTTTCTGCCCGCTGGCTAAATTACGGCGATAGAATGCGTTGGACTCTTCTGCCGTGGAAAATCCGGCATATTGACGGATAGTCCAAGGGCGGAAAGTGTACATCATGGAATACGGGCCGCGCAGATAAGGCGGTATGCCGGCAGCATAATCCAAGTGTTCCATGCCTTCCAAGTCTTCTTTGGTATAAACAGGCTTCACTTCGATGTGTTCCGGTGTTTTCCAATCAGCGTGAATGCCATTGGCCTTTTGCCACTCCATGCCATCGGCAGGGTGGAAACTGGCGGATATATCTACGTTTTTGAAATCTTTTCTCATGGTTTACTTCAATAATTTTGCGTTGTATTCTTTCAATGTTTCCAGCACATTAACCCGCACATGGATGAAGTTTTCGATGCCGGCAGCCTTCAGCTCGTCCATGCAGGCGGGAGCGCCGGCCACGATGAACATAGCGCGACCGTTCAATGCCTTAAAAGCGGGGATGGCATATTCGGCATATTCATCATCGCTGGAACAGAGCACCACAATGTCTGCCTTGGCAGCCAGGGCGGCTTCAATGCCTTCTTCTATGGAGGGGAAACCCAGGTTGTCAACGACTTCGTAACCGGCACAGGCCAAGAAGTTGCACGAGAATTGCGCGCGCGCCTGACGCATGGCCAGATTGCCGATGGTCAGCATGAAAGCCTTGGGACGCTTGCCCGATGCCTCGGTCTGCAAGCGCAAAGCCTCAAACTCGCTGGCTGCACGGTC
Source organism: uncultured Bacteroides sp. (assembly GCA_964431195.1). GTDB lineage: Bacteria > Bacteroidota > Bacteroidia > Bacteroidales > Bacteroidaceae > Bacteroides. The sequence goes on along the minus strand of CAYSIQ010000033.1, from coordinate 4,823 downwards.
AAAACAGAGGGTAGGCACGGCAGGCTCGCCGCATGGATGCCCGCTGTTTTCGCCACCGCAGCAACAGGTTGCCCCAAGCGATTGCTTGCCGTCTGGATGTTCCTTGAAGTTAGGATATTGGTTGGTACCCAGCAAAACCTCGCGGCGCTTGGCCACGGCTTCGTGACGTGCCTTGTTACTGGCGTTAACAGCTTCTTGCACCTTGCCTGCCTTGGCCACAGCCAAGAACCCGCCTTCTTGCTCTACGGCGAGGAAAAGGCTCCAAGCCTGCCTGGCAATGGAAGCGGTAAGGCTTTCAATGTAGTATGATCCGCCAGCCGGGTCAATAACTTTGTCGAAGTGAGACTCTTCTTTCAGCAGCAACTGTTGGTTACGCGCCAGACGCTCGGAAAAGTCATCGGGATCTTCGTATGCCTTGTCGAATGGCGCCACGCTCATGGAGTCTACGCCGGCCAATGCCGCGCTCATGGCTTCGGTCTGGGTGCGCAACAGATTGACATAGGGGTCAAACACGGTGAGGTTGAACGAAGATGTTTCGGCATGTACGCGCATCTTGGCTGCGCGCTTGTTGCCGTCATCGCCCAAATATCGATCCACGATGCAGCCCCACAGCACACGGGCAGCGCGGAACTTGGCGATTTCCATGAAGTAGTTGGAACTGATGCCGAACGTAAACTTGATTTTCCTTGCCACCGTGGCTGCCGGCACCCCGGCTTCGGTCAGCAGGTTGAGCCACTCGTTGCCCCAAGACAGGGCATAGCCTAATTCTTGATAGATGTAGGCGCCCGCGTTGCACAGCGACAGCGCCGTGACATTCAGCACGCGGTAGCAGGGCAGGCTTTCCGTGGCCTCTATGAGGGCTTTGGCTGTTTCCACCGCATCGCCTTTCTCCTTGCCGCGCGAAACCAGCGTGTCGAAATAGTCGTAGTTGATGGAGCCTTGCAGCTTGGCGAGGTTGTAACCTTTGCGGCGGAAGTAGTCCGCCAGCAGGCCGGCCAGCTCCACCACGCGCCCTTGGCAAGTGGAAAAGTTCAGTTCCACGCGATCGGCGCAGATTCCCTCGAGCAAGGTTTCCACATACGCCCCGTCCATCGCCTTGGCCTGCACGCGGAAAGATACCGAATCCACGCCTTTCGCCAGGATATCTTTCGCTTTGGCATTGGCTTCGGCCGCATCGGCCAAACCGATGTCTTGGCGTACCAGCCACCCGTTGCCATCTTTCTTGTTGCCTCTAAGGTAAGGGAACTCGCCCGGCAGCGCGCCGGAGGTTCTCAGCCCTTCAAGGTCTTCCGTACGGTAAAAAGGCTTTACCTTAAATCCTTCGTTTGTCCTCCAAACGAGTTTCTTCTCAAAGTCGACTCCTTTCAGATCCGCCGTGATTTTCTCCATCCATTGCTCAGTGGACACAGGAGGAAAGTCCGAGAAGAGTTTTTCTTTACTGTCTGCCATAGTTTATCTTGTTTAAATAATCAATTAGAACCCTTACTATTTCTTTATTATGAAAACAGATTTGCAAAGATACTGATTAAGTCGGAATAAGCACAACTTTTCGCGTTTATTCGTGCCGTCGGAACGCTTTGCAAGCAGCATGCGGCTCCACGGCAAACGCGACGAAGTTACGCGGATTTTTTTGAAGGAGCGGAGTCCGGGTGAATCCGGGTTGGTCTCCCCCTTGGCCTCCTGCCCAACTTGCGCGTGAGCCGGGGACAATACGCATTATCGGTCCGGGGAACTGTTGCAGGGGGAATCCTCCATGCACGCACGGGGCGCGGGCGATGCAGTACGGCGGAAGTGCCGTGCGCGCATGCGCCGGACGCGGCACGGGCATCTTCCTCCGGACGCTCTTTGCGCGAAAACATTGCGTTCCTATTTGGGCTTTGCAGAGGTTTAGTGATGGGGCCGGACGATCTTAGGCTTACCTGCAATGGAATGCATGCGCTGCCGGCGGTTTTGCCTGGAAACATTTCCATGGGAAGAAAAATGCCCCTATCTTTGCAGGCGCGAAGGGCATTAACGCCCGGTTGGAGAGAAAGGACGCCGAGACATACTATGTGGATACTCATCATCAGCCTGATGGCATTGGGATGCATTGCCGCCACGGCAGGTTTCCTGCACGATCGAGGCCTGCGCGGAGCCGCGGGACGGGACGAGCCCGCCTCCGGATTGCCCGGCGGGGAATGTTGCGGGCGGCATGCCGTGTGCGAACGAGAAAGCCTACGGGCCGCCACAAGCTCGAGTGAAACGGACTATTACGATGACGAAGAGTTAGACGCCTACATCGGAACGCCCTCCGGCAACTATACCCCAAAGCAGGAAGAAGAGTTCCGCGAAGTGTTCTACACCATGCGGGAGGAGGACGTGGCCGGCTGGGTGCGCAGCCTGCAACTGAGGGGCATTGCCCTGCCCGACGGGCTGAAAGACGAAGTGCTGCTGGTAGTGGGCGAACGCCGCGCCCCCTGACACCGCTCCCGCGCAGGAATCGCACAGGAACAAAAGAGGAGACAGAATGGAAGAGAACTTGTTGCAATACGCATTTTTCCAACATGCCTTGTTAGGCAGCCTGCTGGCAAGTATCGCGTGCGGCTTGGTTGGGACGTACATCGTGAGCAGGCGGCTTGTATTCATCAGCGGCGGGCTGACGCATGCCTCGTTCGGCGGAATCGGCCTGGGGCTGTACACGGGTACGCCGCCATTGCTGGCGGCGGCCGTGTTCGCCGTGCTCAGCGCATGGGGCGTGGAGTGGCTGAGCAGACGGCATGACATGCGCGAGGACTCTGCCATCGCTGTCTTTTGGACATTCGGCATGGCGCTGGGAGTGATTTTCACTTTCCTGTCGCCGGCATTCGCGCCCGACCTTTCCGCCTACCTGTTTGGCAATATCCTGACCATCACATCTGCCGACCTTTGGCTGCTGGCAGCGCTGGCGGCGGCAGTGGCCGCGTTCTTCGGGCTGTACATGCGCGCTATCGTCAGCGTGGCATTCGACCGCGAGTTTGCCCGTTCGCAAGGCTTGCCGGCATACACGCTGGAGTATGTGCTGATGGGGTTCATCGCCCTTACCATCGTGGCCTGCCTGCGCATGGTGGGGATTGTACTGGTTATCTCGCTGCTGACGCTGCCGCAAATGACGGCCAACCTTTTCACCTCGCGCTTCCGCCGCATCATCCTGCTGTCCATCGGCATCGGCTACGCGGGGTGCGTAGGCGGGCTGCTGCTGTCGTTCTATCTCAATGTGCCTTCGGGGGCATGCATCATCTTCGTGTCGATGCTGGTTTACGCAGCTGCCAAGTTGCTGGCTGCCGCAAGCGCGGGAAGGCGCATCAGCCCGCATCATGCCGGGCATCCACGCTCTGCCTGATCATCTAAACACAGTTCATATAATGGAAATCATCATCCAATCATTAGGCCGCATCCACGAAGCCGCCAGGCAGTTCATCTCCGCCATGGGCGGCAAGACGATCTTTGCCTTCTACGGGAAAATGGGAGCAGGAAAGACTACGTTCATCAAGGCTATATGCGAAGAATTGGGAGCGAGCGACATCATCACCTCGCCTACTTTTGCCATCGTCAACGAATACCGTTCGGACATTGCCGGCGGGCTGATTTACCACTTCGACTTCTACCGCATCAAAAAGCTAGAAGAGGTGTACGACATGGGCTATGAGGACTATTTCTACAGCCATGCCATCTGTTTCATCGAGTGGCCCGAATTGGTGGAAAGCCTGTTGCCTGGCGATGCCGTGAAAATCTGCATCGAGGAAGCTGCCAATGGCATGCGCCACGTCCGCTTCGGCGACGAAAGGGGGACAGGAGCATGAGCCACTGCATCATACAAGGGATTTTTGCCTTGACCGGCATCATTGCGTTACTGGCCGCAGCACTGGACTGGGACTGGTTTTTCACCGCCCACAACACGCAGTTTGTAGTGAGCAACGTGGGCAGGCGGCAGGCACGCTGGTTCTATGGCGTACTGGGCATAATTCTGATAGGAACGGCCGTATACTTCTTCCTGAACACGCCTGCCGAATAGCAAGAGCAAGGAACGGAGTTGTATTCTAGCTCACCCCTCCCCTGCGCCACGAAAAGAATGCCCTCAAGATCTGTTGAATCTATCCGTTCCCATAATTATCCCTTCCAGATTTGTATCATCTGTATATTTTAGTCATTTGCCATAGTGGCGTTGGGAAAAGCTGTTCGGACAATCCGCATCATGGTCGGCGAAAGATCCAAAGAGGCCTCTCTGACCGTCTTGCGTTTGGAGACATGAATCATTTCAAGTGCCTTTATGACGCCTTCAGACTTTGTGCCACGTATCATGGCCGCAAGGGCGCCTCTGCCACCACGGCCCGCACGGATAGCGACAACAGTATATAATTCTCAGCAGCTCAAAGAAGTCTCGTCAATACAAAGGCCGAGATCCATGTCCTGCTTGAACAGGACATATCCTGTGGCATGATCCAACTGGTTCCACTGTCTGTATGCGCTGACAAAACCCTTGTACCGTGTTTACCATTTACACCATAAGCGTCCGCTATGGAGCTTATTCTGGCCGCCGTGGTTTCAACTTCCTCTTTAAAAAAGCAACGAGCTCAAACGCGAGTTTCGTCCCTTCGGCCGTAAGATCATCGTAGGTATAGGAAAACGTTTCCCCGGTAGCCTTGTCATGCCAGCGACGACGTCTTACGTGGAGATAAACCGGTTTGCCACGAAGAGGAAAGCCCTGAATAACTTTCTCATCTGCAAAGCCATGCGGATGCCGCCAACCGGATGATTGTAAGGAACATATGACGCGTGTCTCTGCGCAAGAGACCTCGCGGAGACGG
>CAYSIQ010000032.1:0-22298 GCA_964431195.1 uncultured Bacteroides sp. | reverse complement strand
GGAGCCGGCTATGCGTGGATCGCCGGCGACGGCAAAGATCCCAAGAGCAATATCTTCAGGGACATGATTTTCCGGGGCAATACGTTCTATGACTCGCCGCGTACGGCTATGTTCTCAGACAACAACAAAACTTTAGCATGGCCTCCAAGCGTCCAGTACAAGATAACTTTGGAGAACAATACCTTTGTGAACTTTAGCACGCGCTCTTCCGGGCGTTATATCTTTAGCTTGCGTTACTTGCCGGGCGGCAGCCACATTATCGTGAAGAAGAACCTCTTTATTCAGACTAAAGCAGCAGGCGACAACCGCAATCTTAACTTCAATGGCATGGATATCCGTTCGCTTGAAGGCACGGGGCCGAAAGAAATCACATTTGACATCGCGGACAACTATGCTGTCACTTGTGAAGAAAGCAAGCAGAAAGACGATGGCATTTTTACAGGGGGCGCATTCAGCGCCAAAAAGAATAGCGCCGGCGCATTCCTTGACTATACGCCGGGTGTCATCAACGGCGCCGGGCAGCTGGCGGTGAAAGTCGGTTCTACTCCGCTATCTCCAACCGATTTGATGGTGGATCCGAACCCGCCTTATAAGGATGGCGACAAGGATATGCATGAAACGACCACAGAGAAATTGATGAACGGCCTGAAGTTCAAGAATACGGATCTGGTTCGTAACCATGAGATTTATAAGCTGGAAATCGGAGACCCACGTTGGAGGCAATGAAAAAAAGACGTGCCGTTAATTAGGCCGCGAGGGGCTTGCCAGACATTCTTTGCAGGGAAAGGAAGCGCAAAAAGAATGGAATGCCCCCCCAAAGTGGGACAGGATAAACCTTATCCGGTTAATAGGGAAGAGCCCGGCATTGTGCCGGGCTCTTCCCTATTAATCCGGGGCTTGACGCCTTTGTTGCCGTAATAGCCTACGCCTGTCGGCTGAGTTAAACCAGCGAGTATTTTACTTGTCCAACCGGATGCTGATTGACAGGATGGTTGCCCGTTCCATAGGAATTGGCAAGCCGGCCGTAAGCCGCGAGCTGGGATGCCGTGCCGTCGCGCCCGGCGGTTGACACTGTTCACGTAAATCTATGCGCGAGTCCGGAACAAGAACGGCTTGCTTCCAACGTGAACCCGATATAATACGTATTACCGGCCTGGGACTGTTTGCATGGGGAATCCTCCATGCGCGCGCGGGGCGCGGGCGGTGCAGTACGGCGGAAACGCCGTGCGTGCATGCGCCGGGCACCCTCAAGGACAAGATTGAAGGGTGCCCTTGCCGCCGTGCTGGTTCACTTTCCAACTTGGCTGGCAGCGTGATATGTCTGGCCTGGAACTGCGTCCAATATGCCACCAGGAAGACGGGACATCCGATGCGCGCCCTGCCCTCCCGGGCGGCCCGCATGCCGGTCGTCCGATGCCGCCCGCCCGGATCGTCAGATTGAAAAACCGGTAGCCCCCACGGGAACAACCCAAAATCGTAGCGGCCCAGCTTACTGGATCTTAACAACGCGTGACGGCTGATGCCGGGATATGTCTTGACGGAAAGGAACTATGACATATGTACCTCAGAGGACTTGATGGCAATGCCATTGATTATGGATGCATATAGCAAGAAAATAGCAGATCGGGCTGTAAGTGAAACCATTGAGGCTGAACATTGTACTCGGGCTTTGCGCATGGAACTTGAGCGGGCGGATGATACTAAAGAACTTATTCGCCTCTCTGGCAGAGGATGGTGACCCTCCCAAAGAACGGATCGGTTATAGAGATATTGCTATAAAAAATCAACGACCGGAGAGTGCTATTCCAAATAAATCACTACTTTTGTGAGCATAGTAGGTTGCGCAAATAAAAACCTCTCTGTCCTATTGGTTTTATATCAGCCCAATAGGAAAAAAGGATGGTTTATGCCAGCAAGCCACAGGGATAAAATAAGGTTTAAAAAAGACGATTTTTGTAAGAACGTTAATTGGTATGCCGAATCAATGAAAAGGAAGTGGATTAGATGGACGATATGGGTGCTGCTGACCCCATTGATGCTGTTTGTGCTGCTGATGATGTTGCTTTATGTACCCCCGGTGCAAAACTTCTTGCGGAAGCAGGCCATTGCCATCGTTTCGGAAGCTACGGGCATGGAGATTGACGTGGAACGGATCGACCTGCGATTCCCGCTTAACCTGCTGGTGCGTGACGTACTGGTGGTGCAGCCAATGGACTCTGCCGGCATTGGACAGCAACCCGACACTTTGCTGAGGCTGGAAAGTCTGAATATGCATATTCAAGCGTGGCCTTTGCTGAAAGGGCATGTGGAGATAGACGGCATACGCCTGCGCGGGGTGGACGTTAACTCTGCCAACCTGTTGGACGGCATGAGTGTACAGGGTAGCTTGGGAGAGTTCGCGCTTGAAAGCCATTATGTGGATTTGCTAAGTGAAGCGGCTGACATTAATCTGGTGATACTGAACGATACGCGCCTTAATGTCACATTGACCGATACCACACAGGTTGCCCCCGATACGACGGTTTCACAACCTGTAAATTGGAAGTTCCGGCTTCACCGCCTAAAAGTGGATGATGTTTCCGTGGGGCTGGATATGCCGCTCGATTCTATGAGGCTTACGGCCACACTGGGCCATGTCGCGCTTGACGACGCTACGATAGACTTGAAAGAACAGTTGTACGCGTGGAGGCAGTTTGCCCTGCAAGGCACGACCTTTACTTATGACATGGGGAACGGTGAACCAGCCGAAGGCTTTGACGCTTCGCATATCGCCGTGCGTGATTTGCGGTTAGGAATTGATTCGGTGCTGATGCACGGGCGGGAGTTGCATGCTTCCATCCGTGAAGGTTCGCTGAATGAACGGTCGGGGCTTAGCCTGACCACGCTGAAAGGGGAGTTGACGGCAGATTCCGTGCAAATTTGCATTCCTTCGCTGCGGTTGTCCACTCCTCACAGCGAAATTAATCTGACAGCACAGACTTATTGGCAGTTGGTGGATATGCCCACTACGGGACAACTGACAGCCGGCTTGCACGCCTATATAGGCAAGCAGGATGTCATGCTGTTTGCGGGCGGGTTGCCTCGTACTTTTAAAGAGGCCTACCCGTTCCGCCCTCTTACTATTCGTGCGGGCACGGTAGGAAACTTGCGGCAAATGCAATTGTCTGCGTTCAACATTGATCTGCCGGGAGCCTTTGCATTGAAAGGATCCGGCGAGACGTGGAACATGGCAGACAGCCTGGCACGTAACGGTCGGTTGGACTTCGATATGCGGACGGGCAACCTGAACTTTTTGGCCGGGCTGACGGGATTGACACCCGATGGCTCCTTGGTGGTGCCCGACAGCATGCACTTGACTGCCGGAGTGCGGTTGGACGGGCCGAAATGCAAGGCTGCGTTGCGCCTGCGCGAGCGGCAGGGAACACTGGACTTAAATGCAGACTACAATGCCTCCAACGATGCTTATCAGGCAACACTGGCGGTAGACTCCCTGCAACTCCATCATTTCTTGCCCAAAGATTCGCTTTACTTGCTCTCCACGACTTTTACGGCAGAAGGGAAAGGCTTTGATTTTACTTCCTTGACTACACAGGCAAAAGCGCATTTGCAGTTGGATGGATTGCAATACGGAAGTTGGAACATTGACAATATCGGCCTTGATGCCAGTCTGAAAAATGGGAAAGCCGATGTCCGCCTGAATAGCGACAACTCTTTGCTTACCTTGCAGGCATTAGCGGAAATGCGGCTAAACCGTCCTCATTTGGATGGAAGCATCAACCTGAATGTGGAACAGGTGAATTTGCAGCAATTGAATATTACTCCCCAAATGCCGGCACATCCGTTCGCTTTCCAGTTGGATGCTGCTGTGCGGCAAGACTCCATCGGCCTGCAACTGAATGCGGGCGATTTGAACCTGCGTTTCCGTTCCGGAGATAACCTTGAGCAGTTGATGGCACGCTCTGAAAAATTTGTTCAAACCGTTGTCACCCAATTGAATGAGCGCAAGTTAGACCATGCCGCCTTGCGCCGGTTGCTGCCTTCGGCCGGACTTTACCTGCAAGCCGGGCAAAACAACCCGTTAAGCGAAGCATTGGCTTTGCAAAACATCCGTTACGATAGTCTGCGAGTTGGATTTGCCATTACGCCGCGCATCGGCATCAATGGGAGAAGCGCAATAAGCGGACTGCGTATGGATTCACTTCGTTTGGATACCATTTTCTTTGCCGTCCATCAAGACACTACCCGTATGCGGTTGCAGGGAGGCGTGATTAACGGGCCGGCCAATCCACAGATCGTTTTCAAGAGCACCTTGACAGGTGAAATCCGCAACGAGGATGCCGAATTGACACTGAACTATACCGACAAGCAAGGACGAACCGGCATTTTATTCGGCATCAACGCCCGCCCTCTTATCGAAAGGCATGGGCGAGGCAATGGATTGCTGTTGCAGTTCATTCCCGACAAGCCGGTCATTGCTTACCGTCAATTCGGCTTTGCCGACAAGCATGACAAGGTTTACCTGCACAAGAATATGCACGTCTATGCCAATGTGGATATGAGGGGGGATGACGGCATACGTTTCCGCATGCAGTCGGATCCGCGCGATACGGTTTCATTGCAGAACATTGAGGTTGAACTGAACCGCTTCAAACTGAGTGAACTTACGAGTGTTATGCCCTATCTGCCCCGCATTACGGGGCTACTCTCTGCCAAGGCGCACTATATTCAGGCTGATTCGACTTTGCAAGTGTCTGCCAATACACGGGTGGACAGCCTCACCTATGAGGGGCAGGCTGTGGGTAACATCGGTGTGGACGGCGCATGGTTGCCGGAAAAAGGGAATAGCCATCATTTGGATGTCAATTGTCTGGTAAACAACGAGAGCGTGCTAGCAGCCACCGGCCTCTTGGCGCAAGACGGGGAAAGCAGCACGATGGACATTGACACCCGCATCATCCAATTGCCGTTGGCGTTAGTCAATGCCTTTATGCCTGACCAAAGCATCCACTTGCGCGGGTATGCCAATGGCGGCTTGAATATCAGCGGGTCTATGGATGTCCCCCGTATGCAAGGACAACTGATGCTGGACAGTGCGGCTGTTTCGCTTCGTCAGTTCGGGGCACGCTTTTGGTTTGATAACAAGCCGCTGCGATTTGAAAACAATAAAATAGTATTCGATAAATATGCCATTTACACGACCAGTGACAATCCTTTCACGATTGACGGCAATATCGATTTGGGCGATTTGAACCGCATGACTACCGACCTGACCTTGAACGCGCGCAACTATACTTTGCTTGATGCACGCCGCACACGTGAAAGCATGGTGTACGGTAAGGTATGCGTAGATCTTGTAGCTTCGATACGAGGCGCATTGGATGCATTGATGATGCGCGGTAATATGAACCTATTGGGCACAACGGATGTGACCTATGTGCTGACAGATTCGCCATTGACGGTGGAAAACCGTTTGGAAGGATTGGTGAAGTTCACTTCCTTTGCCGATACCACAACGACAGAAGAGGAAGTACCCACCCTTTCGTTGGAAGGGCTTGACATGCTTATGACCGTTCATATCGATGATGCGGTACGCCTGCGTGCCGATCTTAGCCCCGACCGCAGTAAGTTTGTCGAGCTGGAGGGAGGAGGCGACCTTAGCCTGCAATATACCCCGCAAGGCGACATGAGCCTGAACGGACGATATACGCTGACGGGCGGCATCATGAAATATTCACTGCCTATCATCCCGTTGAAAGAGTTTCATTTCACCTCCGGCAGCTATGTCGATTGGAGGGGCGATTTGATGAATCCGAACCTTGACTTGAAAGCGACCGAGCGTATGCGTGCTTCCGTCTCGGACGGTGACAACGGCAGTACCCGCAACGTGAACTTCGATGTGTCCATTGCCATCCGCGACCGCCTTTCCGCTCCCGAATTGATATTCGACATTTCCGCTCCTGATGATGCCACTGTGGAGAATGAGCTTCAGGCAATGGGAGCCGAAGAACGCAGCAAGCGGGCTATTGCTATGTTGGCCACTGGCATCTATCTGGACAGCAGCATGAAAGGCGGGGGATTCGATATGGGCTCGGCATTGAACAGCGTGTTGCAAAACCAAATCAATGCCTTGGCCGGTTCGGCATTAGAGAGCGTGAACGCCAGCATCAGTGTGGGCGTGGAAGACCGCACTGCTGCCGAAACGGGAGACAAACAGACCGATTACAGTTTCCGTTATTCGCAACGCTTCTTCAACGACCGTATACAGATAGTCATCGGCGGGAAAGTGTCCACGGGAGCCAATGCCACCAACAGTGTGGAGTCGTTCATCGACAACATTTCGGTGGAATACCGTCTTGACTCATCGAGCACCCGTTATATCCGTGTTTTTCATGACAAGAACTACGACAGTGTCCTTGACGGCGAAGTGACCGAAACAGGTGTGGGCCTGGTGTTGCGCCGTAAGATGGATCGCCTGAGCGAACTGTTTATCTTTAAGAAGAAATGAAACGATTGATATATTTACTTCCCAGCCTGCTGTTGCTGGTCGCCTGCTCCACTACCAAGCACCTGCCCGAAGGCGAAATACTTTACACAGGGCAGAAGTCAATGATCGTACTCAATCCGCCCGCCACAACTGTGGGAGAGACAGCTTTGGAGGAAGTGGAAGCCGCATTGGCCACTGCCCCTAACAATTCGCTGCTGGGAAGTTCCACCATGCGCACGCCCTTTCCTTTCGGCTTGTGGACGTACAGCGGTTTTTCCAAATATCGCGACAAGAAAGGCTTTGGACGGTGGATATTCAACCACCTTGCGGCTGATCCAGTGTTGATGTCAGCTGTCAATCCCGAAATTCGCCAAAAAGCCGCAGTCAACATTCTCAACGAATATGGCTACTTCAACGGGAACGTTTCCTATCGGACATTTGTCAACCCCAAAGACAGCCTCAAAGCCAAGTTGCAATATACGGTGGACTTTCGCAATCCGTCCGTTATCGACACATTGGAATACAAAGGATTCGGCCAGCGCACGGAACGCATTATGTTGTTGAGCCGACGCCGCTCGCTAATAAAGCCAGGAACCCAATTCAATGTAGTTGACCTTGACGGAGAGCGCACCCGCATCAGTAACCTGTTACGCAACGTGGGGTGTTATTATTTCCGGCCTGATTACCTGACTTACCAAGCAGATACCACGTCTGTGCCGGGAGGGCATGTGCTTATGCGCATGGTACCGGTGGCCGGAATGCCTTCGGATGCCGACCGGCCTTTCTATGTAGGGAATTCCGCCTTTCACCTTTATGGCAAGCAAGGCGAACTGCCGAATGACAGTACCACCTACAAAGGGCTGAAGATTTATTATCACGACAAGCTGCGCCTGCGGCCCAACATGATTTACCGTTGGCTTAATTACCAGGGCTATCACATGAAGCGGCAGGTAGAGGACAGCACCGGCATGGCACGCCAGCAGGCTTTCCGGAAGTTGTATAGCGCCTACCGGCAAACGCGCATCCAAAACCGCCTGTCCAACTTGGGCATTTTCCGTTACACTGAGGTGAAATATACGCCGCGTGATACAGCCTTGGTCTCCGATACCCTCGATGCCAATGTCATTGCCATGCTTGACAAGCCCTATGATGCCGAGTTCGATTTCGATCTGAAAACGAAGAGCAATAACCAGATAGGGCCGGGTGCTTCCTTTACTGTGACCAAAAACAACGTGTTCGGCGGAGGCGAGACTTGGAACGTGAAACTTGAGGGTTCTTACGAATGGCAAACGGGAAGTAACAGCTCAACGAAAATGAACAGTTACGAGATAGGAGTTTCCACTTCACTTACTTTCCCCAAGGTAGTATTCCCCTATTTGGGCGACCATGAGTACGACTTCCCTGCCACAACCACTTTCCGCCTCTACGTGAACCAGTTGAACAGGGCGCGCTACTATAAGTTATTGGCTTTCGGAGGCAATGCTACCTACGACTTCCAGCCGAACAATACCGGCAAGCACAGCTTTACACCATTCAGGCTGACCTTTAACGTGCTACGAAACCCCACGCCTGAGTTCCAGGCTTTGCAGGAGGAAAACCCGGCTCTCTACATCAGTTTGCGCAACCAGTTCATACCGGCCATGGAATATACTTATACCTATGACAACACTGCGTTGGCACGGGTAAAGCACCCTGTCTGGTGGCAGACCACCCTGTCATCGGCAGGAAACCTCACTTCGCTTATCTACCGCCTCTGCGGGAAACCCTTTAGCGAGCAGGGCAAGGAATTGTTGGGAGTGCCTTTTGCCCAGTTCCTGAAGTTGAACAGCGAATTTCGCTATCATTATAAGATTGACAAGGATCAGACATTGGCAATGCGCACGGCAGCCGGTGTCATCTGGTCGTATGGCAATGCGCTTACGGCTCCTTATACCGAACAGTTCTACATCGGCGGTGCCAACAGCGTGCGCGCCTTTGCTTCCCGTACCGTCGGCCCCGGCGGCTATCCGCCCGATGAAAGCTCGCGCTATTCTTTTATCAATCATGTGGGCGATATCCGCCTGGAAGCCAATCTTGAATACCGTTTCCGTATAATCAGCGACCTGCACGGTGCCATGTTCCTTGACGCGGGCAACACATGGCTGCTCCGTAAGGACGATGCGCGGCCGCATGGTGAACTATCATTGAAGAATTTCGCCAAGCAAATCGCCTTGGGTACGGGCTTCGGATTGCGCTATGATTTGGATTTTCTGGTGTTCCGCTTGGATTGCGGCATCGGGCTGCATGACCCTTATGATACAGGCAAATCGGGCTATTACAACATCCGCAAGTTCAAGGACGGGTTGGCGGTACATTTTGCCATCGGTTATCCATTCTGAAAGTTGCATGGTTTTCCTCGGCAACTGGCGGCCAATAATATTCGCTCCTTTGTATTGCCAAGGAAATGGCTGCCCCGGCCGACCCGTCTGATATGCGGTCTGTTAATCATAGGGACACCTCCGCACCTGTCAGATGAACCGGTAGCGGGGTAATGGGGCGGGAATGCTTGTTGCCAATATTTCTGCGGCATGCAGGAGTTCACGCTTTCCGCTCCATGTACTTCGTCCGAACTGGTTTATTCCCGTTAGCCGTATCAGTGAGGAGGGAATTGGGATTTTTGAGGGATGACTAGATAATAAACGAGGGTGGCATGCCATCCTCGTCTACATTGGAGGAATAATTAACTTTATTCTTCGCGTAATAGCATTTGCTTAATCATCAGCACCTTTTGTGAAGAATTTGCTGTTTAAGTACATAAAATCCCATTATCTGCATTGATTCCCTTTTGCCCTTTCTCAATGGTAAATGAGCCTTTTGCCTGATTTAGAAGATATTCATCTTGACGGCAGACAAAAACCTTTTCATTATAGTAATCAGATACGGTTTCGGCAACATTATGATTTTGCGCAAGAGGTTCTTGCGTAAATTGCGCATCGTTTAAGTAGTGTACTTCATCTGCTGTTTTCTTCACGCTTGGAACTATCAGCTTTGCATCTGTTTCAATGAGATACTGCAATGCCTTCAAAGGATATGCTCTTGCAAACTGGCACTATTAGGTAAGGTTACGTTCCGGATAGCTTTTCTTTTCTAAGTCAAGTAAATACGAGATATACACTTTTTTGCACCCGAACCAAGATTGAGCATATTTTTTCAACTCTAAGATAAATGCTGGCGAAAAGAAGAACGAGTTTTATCTTTTCGTTTGCGTATTTTTAGTTATCAAAATAAGAATAAGTTTAGAAACCATAATAAATGGGACAAGCTTATCATGACCAATAAATGCGATAAATAACTGGAGTTAAATATAAGAAAAATAATAGGAACTCGTTCTTGAGCCGATAGCCGGACTTGAACCGGCGACCTACGCGTTACGAATGCGTTGCTCTGCCAACTGAGCTATATCGGCAACCCTTTCATTGCGCAGGCAAAGGTACGGCTTTATTTGGGAACAAAAAACTTTTACTGCCATTTTTTGTCGTGCGCTTAAAAGTGCAGGTAGCACAGGAAACCTGCCTTAGGACTACATTGAGGCTATCGTTCAGAGCGGGATGTACTCTACAAAAGCTTCCATGGCTTCGTAGCTGGCAAGGCCTAAACTGTTGTAAAGTTGGGCGGTGTCACGGGTGCGGTCTTCGCTGCGTTGCCAGAAAAGGCGTTCGTCATTGCCCAAGTACGGCGCGTTTTCCATCTGTGACTGATGCTTCAGGATGGAGTTCCGCTTGGCGCGGAGCTCTTCGGGGCTGATGGGTACGACCATTTCGATGTTCTCGATTTCCCATTCCGCCCATGCGCCGCGGTACATCCAGATGCGGCAGTCTTTCAGCCAGTCGGCATTGGCCTCTTTCTCTATGTCAATGGCGGCGAAAACGGCATCGGTGCATACACGGTGCGTGCCGTGCGGATCGGCCAAGTCTCCGGCCACGAAGATTTGGTGGGGCTTGATTTCGCTTATCAGCGAGCGTATGATTTCCACATCCTTTTCGCCCAAGGGATTCTTCTTGATATTGCCGGTCTCGTAGAAAGGCAGGTCGAGGAAATGGCAGTGATCCAGCGGAATGTTGTTGTAGGTGCAGGCCGTGCGCGCTTCTCCGCAGCGTATCAGCCCCTTGATGGTGAGAATGTCGCGGGTGTCCATGTCACCGTCTTTCTTTTCGTGCAGGAAGCGGCAGATTTCGGCGTATTTTTGGTTGATCACCTGGTCGGCGCTGTCGTTGAAGAGCTGGTTGAAGCCGTTGATGAAGTGCAGGAAGCGGATTACTTCCTCATCGTTCACGGCGAAGTTGCCCGAAGTTTCGTAAGCGATGTGTACATCGTGCTTCTGTTCCACCAGCCGGCGGATGGTGCCTCCCATGGAGATGACGTCATCGTCGGGGTGGGGCGAGAATACGATAACCCGCTTGGGATAAGGTTCGGCGCGTTCGGGACGGTATGTGTCGTCGGCATTCGGCTTGCCGCCCGGCCAACCGGTAATGGTGTGTTGCAGGTCGTTGAAAATCTTGATGTTTACGTTATAGGCCGAGCCGTAGAGAGCCAACAGTTCGCTCAAGCCGTTTTCGTTATAGTCTTTGTTGGTCAGTTTCAGAATCGGTTTCCCGGTGATCTGGCAGAGCCAGACGATGGCACTGCGGATCAGCTTGTCGTTCCATTCGCACGAAGTTACCAGCCAAGGGCGGCGGATGCGCGTCAAATTGGCGGCGGCAGAGAGGTCAACCACGATGTGGGCATTGTTGTGCGTTTGCAGGAAAGAGGCGGGGATGGTGTCGGTGATATTGCCTTCCACGCATTCTTTCACCATCGTCGCTTTCTCGTCGCCCCACGCCATAAGATAGACTTTCCGCGCTGCAAGGACGGTGGCTATGCCCATAGTGATGGAGCTGACGGGGGTGCTTTCGCTGCTGCCGAAGATTTTGGAGGCTTCCTCGCGCGAGGTGTTGTCGAGCAGGATAAGCCGAGTGGCGGAGTTCAGGCGCGAACCGGGTTCGTTCAGCCCGACGTTGCCCAACCGCCCGATGCCCAGCACGGCGACATCCAGCCCGCCGAAGCTCTCGATGCGTTGTTCGTAGAGACGGCAGAATTCAAAGATCTTTTCTTTGGCAATGGTGCCGCTGGGACTGAATATGTTTTGCGGGTTGATGTCCACATGGTCAAGCAGCATCTCCTTCAGCGAGTTGAGGTTACTGGCAACCGACTCGGCGCTGAGGGGGTAATATTCGTAAAGGTTGAACACGATGACATTGCTGAAGCTCAATCCTTCTTCCTCGTGCAGGCGGATTAGCTCGGAATAGAGACTGCGGGGAGAGTTGCCGCCGGTCAGCGCCAAGACACAGAAGCGGCCGGCCTTTTGCTTGTCGCGGATGATTTGCGCGATGTCTGAAGCGATTTGCCTGGCGCCCTCTTCGGGAGTCTCGTAAATGTCGGTGGGGACTTTCTCCAGCCGGGTAAGCACGGTGCGCTCAAAGGCGTTCCCAGGACGATAGTAACGGGGGGAAACCCGGTTGAGCGTAATTTGTGAGGTTAAGTTTGTTTTCATATAACTATGGTTGCATGTAAAGTACATCAGATGCGCCCGCTTTCCGGCCGGCGTTTGCCGCAAAGTTAGAAAGAATCCGCCTACGGGCAATCGTTTTGTGGAGGTTTTCTTTGAACTGCGGCAAAAATATTCCGCCCCGGACGGCGTGCTTGCGTGGCCTTTCCTCCATGCACGTGCGGAGCATGCTCCATGCGCACACGGCTCGTGCTCCGTACACGCACGGGGCAAACGCCTTATATGCGCGTGCAGGCAGGGGGCGCGATTGCGCTTTTCCCCGTCCAAGTTAGCGCGACGGATCGATGGTAAAGGCCGTGGAAATGCTGTTTCCCTCATCGTCTACCACGGTAAGGCTGTGCCTGCCCGGCGGCGGTTGCATGGTTACCCGATGGAAATCCTGCGTGCTGGTTAGATATTGGTCATCCAAGTGCCAATAGAGAGTGGCGTCAGGCTGGCTGTGGGCTACTTCGGCAGTCAGGCTGCCCGGGCGGCCGTCCATTTGACGTGGCAGGGTGATACGGGCATGGGGCGTAGGGTAAATGAACTGCATGGGGGCAAGGGGCGACTCGCCGCAACCGGGCTTGAAAGGCGGCAGCGGGGTATATTCGGGGTGATATTGTTTATAGTACCATTCCCATACGGGAGGCAGCGTGAACCACGACCGGCGGACGGTAGGCTCGGCATCAGCGCAACTTTCATAGACGCGGCGAGCGCCATCGGCAGTCAGCGTTACCGGGTGGTGATAGGGGCATGCCTCAGTCCGCAGCCCGGCGGGCAGGATGAGCATGGTGTCTGCCTCGTCGCAGAAGCGCCCTTTCAAGTGGCCGGAGCGCGGGCAGACAACAGCATGGACGAACATGCCGTCGGGACGGCTGAACCAGTCGGCACCGGGCAGCAGGTTGAAAACGTCGAACAGCACCGGCCCTGCCGTGCGTGCCCCGACCAGTCCCGGCTTGCCTTCGCCGTTGGCATTGCCCACCCATACGCCCACGGCATAACGAGGCGTGACGCCCACGGCCCAGGCATCGCGGAAACCGTGGCTGGTACCTGTTTTCCAGGCAATGGGATACATGGAAGGGATGGACTTCCAGTCGATTTCTTCCGGGCGGTTGACTTCCGTGAGCACTTCAAACGTTTGCCATACTCCGCCGGGCTTGAAAGGGAGAACGCGGGTCGCAGGGGCATCAGGCAGGAAAGCGGCGGCAGTCTGAGGCAGGTTCAGCAGGCTTCTTCCCATATTGGCGTATGCGGCAGTCACTTCCCACAGGGTGGCTTCGCCTCCTCCCAAAATGAGCGACAAGCCGTAGTGCGACGCGGGCTGTTGCAGGGTGGTCAGGCCTATCTGTCGCAGCAGTTGGTGGAACTTCCCCACCCCGTAGCGTTGCAGCATTATCACGGCGGGAATGTTGAGCGAGCGTGCCAACGCTTCGGACGCAGGCACGGCTCCTTCGTATTGCAGGCTGAAGTTCTGAGGCGTAAAGCCGTTGATGTTGGCGGGGACATCGGGCAGGAGGGTATGGGGCAGCAGGCTGCCTTCCTCCAACATGGCATAGTAAAGGAACGGTTTTAGGATGCTGCCCGTGCTGCGCGGGGCTGAGGCAATGTTTACTTGGCTGCCCGAAGCGGCAGTGTTGCCCGGCGTATTCCCCACATAGGCCACCGCCCGGTTGGAGGGGAGGTCTATCACCACGATGGCGATGTTGCGGATGTCGCTTCGGGCAAATTCCTCGCTCTGGCGCCGGGCCAAGGTTTCTAATTGCAGTTGCAGTTCTTTGTCAAGGGTGGTGTTTATGCTGGCTCCGTTATGGGTTTCGCTTAGGAGATCTACCAGTTGCGCAGCCGTCTGGGGCAGAGGGAGCGGGGCGGCGGGCAGCGGTTCGCTAAGGGCAAGCTGGCAGGTAGAGGCGTCGATGATGCCGTCGTCACGGAGCTGTTCAAGCAGTCGGTTGCGTTTCCGTGCCAGCACTTCCCGGGATTTGGACAGGTGTATCGCGGAAGGAGCATTGGGCAGGACGGCCAACATGGCTGCTTCCGCCCACGAAAGTTGTTCGGCAGGATGGCCGAAATAACGCCAAGCGGCGGCATCCAGCCCCACCACGTTCCCGCCAAACGGGGCATGGGAAACGTAGAGAGCCAAAATCTCTTCTTTCGATGCACGGAACTCTAACCTCGTGGCCAGCAACATTTCGATGCACTTCTCTCCCCACGTGCGCGGCTGGTTGCGCCATAGGCGGACGGCCTGCATGGTGAGGGTGCTCCCTCCGCTTACGACATGGCCGCTGCGCAGGTTTTGCACGACGGCCCGCCCCAATGCCAACGGGTCTATCCCCCAATGGTAATAGAAACGCTTGTCCTCAAACGCAAGCAGGCAGGCTTTTACCTTGTCGGGAACATTGCGGCGCGGCGGGAAGCGCCATTGCCCGTCGCGGGCAATGCGCGCTCCCAGCAGTTCGCCATGACGGTCGTTGACTACGGTGGAATAAGGTACGCGGAACAACTGTTGCGGCAGGCAGAAGTAATAGGCTACCAGCAACAGTGCGCATACCTGCCTCCGCTTATTCTTCCACATGCGTCCTCCCTGCCGTGGTGCGGGCTTGCACGGAAGTGTCGTACATGGCTTCGCAGGCGATGGCGGGCAACACGAAGTTGCCGGCATAGGTGGCTTGCAGCCTTACGGCAAATTGCTTTTGCGTGGCACGCGGCAAGTCGAAGTAGGTGAGCACGCGGTCATCCCGGATGTCCCGGTACGCATAGTTCCTTGCGCTGTTGCCTTGAGGTTGCGACAAGCGTTCGTTGTAGATTTCCCAGCCGGAGGGAAGTATCTGTGTCAGAGCCAAGTCGGTATAGTCGGAAGTCCCGCTGATATTGCTGACTGTGACGATGGCCTGGAAATCGGTGCCTTGTTGCACGCGCGAAACATTAATAGGCTTACCCTGCAAGTTGGCGTACTTCACGGTTACTTTAATGCCTTCGGCAATGGCCGGCAAGGTGTCTTCCAGCAGTTGGGTGCGGATGGCAAGGCTCATTTCCAAGGCACCTTCGCCGTGATTGGCCACTTCTATCTTCCCTTGAGCAGGGTTGCCTGACAATGGCTGCACAAAAGTGGCCGACGTTGACTTCACGTCCTTTTGTTTCCGCCCGTTCCACGACCAGGCGAAATCCAGTGTGCCGGACAGTTTCTCGGCCAGTTGGCTCATGGCATAGAGGGCAAAGGCGGTGCTTTGAGTGTCAAAACGTTCTTCTCTGTTCAGGTTGGCCGACACCCTGCGTGCCTGTTCTCCGGCGGCTTGGGTGCGGTTCATCAAGAGCAGTGTCTCTAATGTCATGGCCTCGTCGCGGGCAGGCGAGCCGTAAGTAAGGTTCTGCCCGGAGTAAGGCGCAATGGTTGTGCTTTGGTTGAAAATCAGCTCGTCGGCAGCTTGTGGCTGACCGGCCAGCGCATAGGCGGCGGCCAGTCGCCAACGGGCCTGCAAGGGCAGGTTGTTCAGTTCTTTCATGCGGTTCATGGCTCCCTGCTCGGGCGAGTCGGCCAAGGCAAGGGTATAAAGGCGGAAAGCCTGTTGCAGGCTGCTTTGAGCCTGCGTTGTCGGGTCTTGCCCGGTGGGCATACGCCAATTTTGAGCGGCAGAACGTTGGAAAGACTTCCATTTGCCGGTCACACTTCGGTTGACAGCATAGCCTTTTTCCTGTGCCAAGGTAAGGAACATGCCGGCATACGAAGTTATCCATTCATCGGCCACAGCATCGCCTGGCCAGCATACGAAGCCGCCGTTGGGTAGCTGCCGCCCGTACAGTTGGCGGACGGCATCCTGCACGCTTTGTTTGGTTCGGGCTTTCTCTTGTTCGTCCAATGTCTTGAACAAATGGATATATAGCAACGGGAGCGCTTTCGAAGTCAACTGCTCGGTACATTGGTGATCGTAATTAAAGAGGAAGCAAAAACGGCGGTTGACATCGACCGACGGGATGCGCGATACTTCCATTTCCACCGTAGTGGCGGTGCTGTTGCCGGAGGGAATGCGATAGGGCAAAATGTGGCTCTTGCCTTTTTCCACCCAGGCATGCGAGTGCAAGGTGACGGCGGGATTAGGATTACGCACGTCTATCTCAATATTTTCCCGCGCTTGCTGTCCCCCGCCGGTAGCGGCCAAGCGGATAGTGGCTTTGCCGGTTTGGTTGGCGGTGGTCAAGGTAAAGCGCAGTAACTGGTCGCCCGGCTTGTTGAAGCGGAGAACCTGTTGCGCCGCTCCTTTGACACGGATACCGCAACCGGACACTTCCACAGACACTTTCACCTCTTTTACTCCTTTCTCTAAGGCAAATACGTTGACTGGCAGGCTGATTTCTTCGCCTGTACTGAGTACGCGGGGAAGAGTGGGAAGCAGCATGAGCGGATTGCGTACAGGCACGGTCTTGTCTGCTTTCCCGTATGCCCCGTCCTGCCCGGCCACAACCATGACACGTACAGAGCCTACGTACATAGGCAGCTGCAGGGTATGCGACTGCTGTCCTCCCTTCTCTAAGCGGAAGGGACCGATGAACTTCACGACCGGATTGAAGCGGTTGGCTTTGGCTTCGGCAGGCTTCAGCGTTTCATCGCCTCCTGTGCTGAACATTGCTGCATAACTGCCGGAGGTGGTGCCAAGCACATGGTCGTACATATCCCACGTGCGTATGCCTAAGGCTTCGCGGGCGTAAAATTCGTTCCACGGGTCGGGAGTCTTGAAGTTGGTCAGATCCAGCAGGCCGTCATCCACGATGGCAAGGGTGTAAGTCATCGGTTTGCCGTTCTTCTCGCTCACGTTGATGCGGAAGTTGGTTTGCGGGCGCAGGATTTCAGGCATGGAAATTTGCGGTTGCAATACCGTGGCAGGGTCATCGACATGTACAGGCATGATGCCATACATGCGGATGGGCAGGTCGTTGACGGTTTGCGCATAAGGTTGCAACAGGCTGACATGCAAATATACATTGGGAGTCATGCCGGGTTCGATGCGGAAAGTGTACTTGGCATCTTTGCCCGGCGTGATTTCAATCCATTCTTGCTTCAGTACCGTTGTCCCGTTTTCAAGCGTGGCCAAGGCACGACCTCCGGCAGCAGCGGGAATGATGGCCGTAGCCTTGTCCCCGATCTTGTAGGATGGCTTGTCTAAGGAGAAAGACAGCATCTTGATGTTGTCGGGGTCGGCCTTGACAGATCGTCCACGCCATTCAGGCCAGTCAATGTAGATTGTGCCGCCGGTGGCATGACCGCTGTCCTCATCCTTCACGTAAACCAGGTAACGCCCCCATTCGGGATAATTTACCTGGAAGCTGAACTGGGCTTTCCCGCCGTTCGTTTGTAGCTTCCCGCTTGCCACGGGCACAATGGAACTGCTGTTGACATACGAACCGAACGATTCGGTGCGGTTTTCCCACCACCAGCTCCAGTCCACCTTGTATATTTTATATTCCAGATTGCTCCGGTTAGTCAGACGGCCTTCAGCATCCAGCGTAACTATGTCAAATTGATGCGCCTTGTCTGTTTCCATTGACTGCCCTTCAGGTTGATGCAGGTTGATGCCTACATAAGCGCTGAAAGGAGAGTAAGGAATGGTTTGGGTATGGATGCTGGCATCGCCTCCCGGTTCAAACACCCGTGTGGTCAGCGTGGCATTGAGCAGGCCAGGCGCATTGGCGGCTGCGGGGAGGGCAAGCGGGAATACGGCTTTGCCCGTGGCATTCAACGTCCCGTCGAACACTGTGCGCTTCATGGAAGAGAACTCTGTGGCGGGATTGTTGAACAAGTATTGGCCGTACTTCTCGAACTGCGTGTTGACTTTGGAGAGGGACATCTCCACTTTGGCTTTCAGCGAAGAGGCTGTGGCACCGGTCAGCCAAGCTGAGTTCAGCGTGGCCGATACGGATTTCTCGCCTGCACGGAGAAGTTTCCCGGGCAAGGAGAGTTGTATCTTCAGGCGGTTAGGCTTTACGGTTTCAATGCGCAGGCTCTTGTGGAAAGCGGTGCCGCCTACTTTAACGTAGGCATTCCACAGGCCTGTCGGGTCATCCTGCCGGGTGGGCAAGGCAAAGGTGTAGAAACCGTTCAGCCCTTTGGCCGCCACTTGCTTGGTATGGAACTGCCCCCGGGGATTGTACAATTCCAATGAAACCGGGTGCGTGTCCGGTATGCGCTTTTCGCGGTCTTCCAATATAAATGAGATGTGCAGGGTATCTCCGGGTCTCCACACGCCGCGTTCGCCATAGATAAAACCTTTCAGTCCCTTTTGCGTTTCTTTCCCTCCTACATCGAAACGGCTGACCGACTGTTCCAGCCCGTCGGAAAGTTTCAGGTAGGCTTTTTGATTTTCCGCTTCGGCTACAGCCAGGAAAGGAACGCCTTGGGTATGCAGCTCGACAAAGCCGTTGCTGTCGGTAGATGCATGCGCGATGGATTGCAGTTGATAGTTGTAAAGGGTTACTTTGGCGGATTTGATAGGTTCGGCTGTCATCAAGTTAGTAACGGTGATCCATACTCCGCTTGTTTCGTTGCGTTTCACCATAAGGCCGATGTTGGATGCAAATACATTGCAGCAGGCCGCGCGTGAGGTGACCATGTAATAGGAAGGATGGCAAGGATTGTCGCGTTCGCGCCAGTCATATTGGCTCCAGTCCCAATCTACGTTCCTGTAACCGTAATAATAATAATAGGCGATGCTTTGGTCCCATTCGGCTTCTTCTTCGGCAGAAGGAGCATTGCCTCCCGTTTTGGCCAGGCCTGCGTTGCTGCCGGCAATATTCCGGCCGGGAACTGCTTGTCCGGCACAGGGATAGGCAGAATAGTCTTGCTTGAAAGAGAGCACGACACGGTAAATGGCACCCGGCTCCTGGCGGATCAGCCCAGATAAGTCGATGGAATAGTTTTCCCATTGATGGATATCCTTGGTGGGGTCGTTGGCTAAGTAAAGTGTTTGTTTGTGTACCAGCCTGCCAAAGCGGCGGAGTTCATCGGATGAAACGAGCGTGTTGTTTTGCATAAAATTCATTATGTTATGCTCGAAGATACGGATAACGCTTAAATCGACTGCATAGAGATTGACGGCGCGGAATGGGATTATCCATCGCTTGGAGTCGGGCAGGATAGCGGCGAGCGCGTTCAACTCTACCTGCGGGGGCAGCTGCAAGGCATCAAAGGCCACTGTGTGTGTTTGTCCCAACAGTTGGCCGCTGCTATTGCGCAATCCCTTGTCAATGTTTAAGGTGACGGAGCCTTGAACGGTTTCATCGAAAAAGATGCGGGCGATGTTGTCTTGCACTTGCAGGGTGGTATTGCCGGCTTCCTTCACTTCAATCAGCCCCCGCAAATCTTGTTCCTGCGAGAGCGGCGCCGAGAATACGGCTTCCACGCCGTTGGACGGTTGGCTGATGCGCTGTGCGGACAGGAATACAAAAGACCCTTGCGCAGGAATAAGCACCTTGGCCGTTTGGCGGCATGGGATGTCACGGGCGGAACCATCGGCCAGAATTTCCACTTCGTAATCCTTATCTTTACGGGGAATGGAGGTTACGTCGAATTTGAAGCGGGCAGGCTGTTCCGTCGTTGTCACGCGGACAGGCAGTTTTTCTCCCTCTTCCGTCTTGACTTGCAGGATGTGTTCCACCGTTTCGGCATCGGCGGCATCGCTAAAAAGCAGCTCGCCGCCAAGGGCGGCTTTGCCCGGCTCTTCTTCAGTCAGGATAACCGGATGGGCATGCAGCGCGAAAGTACGCTCCTGCACGCGAAACGAGAACTCAAACTTTGCCAGTTTCTTATCGACTTCCGCAAAACGGTCTAAGCGGAAAACGGCACGATAGAATTGCCCCGGGCGCAAGGCTCCCTCTTCCGGAATAAATTCCAGTGTATGGTTGTTGAGCCAGTAAGCCTTTCCCTCCAACGAAGGCGAGAAGTGGAAAGGATTTTCAGGAAGTGCCTGATTGAGATCTACCACGGGACGTTCCTGCGTCAGCTCCACTCGGATAGTGGAGGTGGAAGACACGATGCCTCCCGTGTAGGCGGTGACATAAGGGGCGAACTCAGCCGACGGGACAATGTCCTCCGGCTGGCTTGAACATGCATCCAGCAGGCTGGCTAAAATGCAAACGGCAGAAAGATAATGCACAATTCTTTTCATGTGGACAGCATTTTGAAAGATGGATATTGAAGATTGGAAAATACAACACGAAGCGGAAGAGAGTGGCCGGCTGTTATGTAACAAGATCCTGCCCTGCCCGCGAAGAAGCCAGCCGGAAAGAATCGAAGTCTTTCCAGTAGGGGCAACGTTGGCGGAAGTCCTGCTGTTTCTTCAAATCAAGCGTTGCGGTCGCAGTGCCTTCTTCGTTGTCAGGCAACCGGGCCAGCAATTTGCCGGCGGGCGAATATATCGTCGATCCTCCGTTGTAGGCCACCCATCCCTCGTGGTCAGTACCGATGCGGTTCACCCCGCACACGTAAGATTGGTTTTCGATGGCGCGTGCCCGGAGCAACACATCCCAAACCTCGC
Organism: uncultured Bacteroides sp.; assembly: GCA_964431195.1. GTDB lineage: Bacteria > Bacteroidota > Bacteroidia > Bacteroidales > Bacteroidaceae > Bacteroides. The sequence goes on along the minus strand of CAYSIQ010000032.1, from coordinate 1,729 downwards.
GGCGTGATTCAGGCCAATTGGCCACATAGATAAGCAAGTCATATTCGTCACCGGCAACGTTGCGGCTCCATACGGGGAAACGCAAGTCGTAGCACACTTGCAAGCAGATTTTCCATTCGCGGTACACGGCTATGGGACGCTGATGCCCCGCACGGAATCCCGCCTCTTCTTTTTCGCCGCCCGATCGGAAGAGGTGGCGTTTGTCGTAATATGTAGGTTGCCCCTCGGGAGGAAGGAAGAAAGCCCGGTTGTAGCAACAGGCCAAGGAAGAACCGGCATGTTCGGGCAAGCCCGTTGAGAGGTAACTGCCCGCCAGCGCCATCCCATATTCCTCCGCCCATTGCCGAAGGATCCGGATAGTATTCCCCGTGACGGGCTCGGCAACAGTCAGCGGATCGCGACAAAAGCCAGTCGAGAAAGTCTCGGGCAGGATGAGCAGGTCTGTCCTCCCTTGCTCCTGTCGCATGGTGTCGTGCAAAGCCTCCAGATTGGCGAGTTTGCCTTTCCAAGCTATGTCCGTTTGCCAAAGAGTAACTCGCAGTTCGTTCATCGTTCATCAAGTTTAAAGCGTTGAGGATGCCGGGCACTGCCATGTTGGCGATAGGAAGCCTTTATTTCGGCCATGTCCTTTTCAATATTGCCCGACGGGACTACTATTTTCCCCCACCACACCGCTTTGGCATCGTAATCCAGTGCAGCCAGCACGATGGGGACTTCTGCCAGAAGCGCGATATAGTAGAACCCTGTTTTCCAGTGCGGGGTAGCCTGCCGGGTAGCTTCGGGGGTGATGGCCAGGTTGAAATAGTCCGACGCGCGGAAACGTTCCACCATTTGTTCCACGGTCGACGTGTGTTTGCTTCGGTTGACAGGCACGGCGCCCATCGCGCGGAACAGCAGGCCGAGCGGGAAGAAGAACCACTCCTTTTTCATCATGAAACATGCTCGCCTCCCCATCATCCCATAGAAGAGCCAGCCGTAGACCAAGTCCCAGTTAGAGGTATGGGGCGCCACGCAAATGACGCATTTGTCGGGGAAAGGGGCTTCTCCTCGGCGGCTCCATCCCATTACTTTCTGGAAGAGCCAGCGGCATATCGACATTTTCATTCTCTCATCATATCTTCAAGTCCATGCGCAATCTTTTCGAGGCATTCGGACAGTTCTTTCCGAAGAAGCCGGTAATATTCCTTGGCATTGCCCGGCACCGTGTGGCTTATGCGCACCCGAAAGTCGCTGTACAGGGTCTCGATATTGCCGCTCACTTCTTCGGCCAAAGGCTGTCCCGTCGCGTTGGCCAAGACGAGTGTCTTCCAATACATCCTCACAGCCTCTGCATAAAGTTGCTTGATTTCTTTTTTCAATAATCTTCTGCTTGCCATACTTCTGCTTGTTAACGGATGGCATTCGCTACCTTGCCGGACGGGGCCGGCTCGTTTGCGCAAATATAGCATATCTTTTCCGAGCCGGCGGCATATCCCGTTTTATTTTTAACATTCGTTTGTTACCCGGTTGGGGGTTGCAGGCCTGAGGCGCGCTTCCATGCTTTCCTGCGTGGATTTTTTGGCACGCGGGCGCGGCCGCCTTGGGCGGCAGGTAATTCGGCCGTGAACGCGGGGACATGCGTTGGCGAAGAATGCTCGTTTCCATCCTGAGCCTATGCAGGAAAAGGCAAGCCGTTGGATTTGAGCAGTATGATGCGCCCGCCCTTCCCCGCCTGCAACGGGAAACCTCC
>CAYSIQ010000031.1:4822-22387 GCA_964431195.1 uncultured Bacteroides sp. | reverse complement strand
GCGCTGGCGTAATAAAAATAAGGCCACCACGAATACTCCTCCTGATGTCTCGTATAATTGGTACTAATGCCCCATATTTGAAAGCGTGCAACTAGAAAATCCGGATATGGGAAGAAATAGAATCATAGCTGGCCTATACATGCATAAAGGTACAGTTTATCTGTGTGATGGGCTGTAAAAGGCCATTATTTTGAAATTATATATGGAACAATTGGCTCTTGTATAGTCCTCTACCTATAACATACGCCGTTTCCGTCTCAAGTATAGGATATTTTCCAAATACTTCGTAACTTTGCTGGCACGTTTTACCGAATCAGGATAAAACCAAAACAAGAAGTCCATTCTACCAAGTACGCAAACTCTTAAAATACCAATCTCAATCTGCAAAAGTATGAACGAAAGCTCAACTCTTCACCCCCCATCTTCCATTCCATTTGAAATGGTGGCCAAGACTTTCCAAGGACTGGAAGAAGTACTAGCGCAAGAACTGAGAGAGCTGGGTGCAAGCAATGTGCAAGCAGGCTGCCGCATGGTCTCTTTCAGCGGAGACAAGGAAATGATGTACCGTGCCAACTTCTGCCTGCGCACGGCCATCCGCATCCTCAAGCCTATTCTGCACTTCGAAGCAACCAACCCCGATGAGGTGTACGAACAGGTGAAAGCTGTGCATTGGGAGAACTACTTGGATACGGCACGGAGCTTTGCCGTGGATGCCGTCGTGTTCAGCGAGGCGTTCCGCCACAGCAAGTTCGTGGCCTATCGGGTGAAAGATGCCATAGCCGACTATTTCCGCGAGCATTACGGCAAGCGTCCCAACGTGGGCATTGCCAATCCCGACATGCTGCTCAATATCCACATTGCCGACACGCGCTGCACGCTTTCGCTCGACTCCAGCGGCGAGTCTCTGCATCGCCGCGGCTATCGGCAGGAAGCGGTGGAAGCTCCGCTAAACGAAGTACTCGCAGCCGGCATCCTGCTGATGGCAGGCTGGAAAGGGCAATGCGACTTGATTGACCCCATGTGCGGTTCGGGCACCATCCCCATCGAGGCCGCACTCATTGCACGCAACATCGCGCCCGGTGTTTTCCGCCAAAGCTATGCATTCGAGAAATGGAATGATTTTGATGCCGACTTGTTCGATACCGTCTATAACGATGACAGCCAAGAACGGCCTTTCCGGCATAAGATATACAGCTACGACAACAATCCCCGTGCCATCAATATTGCCACGCGTAACGCCAAGGCAGCTGGTGTGACTAAAGACATAACGCTTAAGTTGCAGCCTTTCCAACAGTTTGAGCAACCTACCAAGAAATCCGTCATGGTCACTAACCCGCCCTACGGCGAACGCATTCCCGCCAATGACTTGTTGGGACTGTACGAGATGATTGGCGAGCGACTGAAGCACGCCTTTGTAGGTGGCACGGCGTGGATTCTTTCCTATCGCGATGAATGCTTCGACCAAATCGGGCTGAAAGCCACCCAACGCATTCCCTTGCTCAACGGAGCTTTGCCTTGCGAATTACGCCAGTATGAAATTTTCAGCGGCACTTACAAAAGTTTCCGCAGCGAAAGCGAGCAGTCAGACAAGAAAGAACGCCGCTTTGAACGCTACGAAAGCAACCGTTACGGATGGAAAGAGGAGCACCGGCCTTATGGCCAACGCGACCGGAATCCATCGCCCTCCTACGGTAACGAACGCCCGCGATACGGTGAACGCCGCTTCACGGAATCCTATCCGGAGCGCAAACGCCGCGAAGCGCACGAAAAGAAAGAAGAGAACAACAAAAACAATCGTAACGGACATGCGTAAACGAATGATGCAACTGATGCAAGGCTTCGCGGCACTGCTCGTGGCACCCCCCTGTCTGCCTACAAACAATATTATGGCGCAAGAAACCACTCAACAATCGCTGAAAATGCCCACGCTGGAAGACCTTATCCCCGGCGGGGCGACTTACCGTTTTACCGAAAACCTCTACGGATTGCAATGGTGGGGCGACCGGTGCATCAAGCCGGGAATAGACTCGCTATTCGTCATCAATCCCAAAAACGGGGAAGAGACACTGCTCTTCACCCGTGATGCGCTTAACCAAGCCTTGCAGAGGCAACAGGCAAGCAAGGTGCCTTACCTGTACGGCGTCAAATTCCCGTGGATTGACAGGAACGAAGCTTTAATCACCCTCCCCGGTGCCTATGCGGTTTACGATTGGGAGAACAACCGTGCCGGAATCGCCCGCGAGTTTGACAAACGTGGCAACAACATTGACTTCGAAACGACCGGCATGAATGTGGCCTACACCATTGGCAATAACCTTTATGTCAATGGAAAAGCCGTGACCGATGAGCCTGCCGGCATCGTCTGCGGGCAAAGCGTACACCGCAACGAATTCGGCATCTCGAAAGGCACTTTTTGGAGCCCGAAAGGTACGTCGCTGGCTTTCTACCGCATGGACGAAAGCATGGTGACGGAATATCCGTTGGTGGACATCACCGCCCGTGTCGGCGAACTAAATCCGGTGCGCTATCCCATGGCGGGCATGACTAGCCACAAGGTGCAGGTAGGCATCTACCGTCCTGCTGACGGCACTACGATCTATTTGGAGACAGGCGATCCCACCGACCGTTACTTCACCAACATCGCTTGGACACCTGACGAGAAGATCCTTTACCTTATTGAGGTGAACCGCGACCAAAACCAAGCCAAGCTCTGCCAATACGATGCAGCCTCTGGCAAGCTGATGGCGACCCTTTACGAGGAGACACATCCCAAATATGTGGAGCCTTTGCAGCCCGTCACTTTCCTGCCGTGGGACAATACTCAGTTTATCTACCAAAGCCAGCGTGACGGTTGGAACCATCTCTACCTGATGAATATGGAAAAGCCTGGCGAATATCGTCAGTTGACGCAAGGCAAATGGTTGGTACAAGGCATTCTCGGCTTCAACGCAAAGAAGAAAGAAATTGTCTTTACCGCCACCAAGGAATCGCCATTGCAAAGCAATCTATATAAGGTGAATGTGAACAGCGGCAAGGTCACGGCACTTGACAACGGACAGGGAGTACATGATGCCCTGCTGTCTGCTTCGGGGTCTTACCTCATTGACAATTGGTCTGCTCCCGAAGTGCCGCGCGTCATCGGCCTGCTGTCCGTTGCCGATGGTAAGGAAACAGCGAAACTGTTTACTGCTCCCGATCCCTTTGCCGGGATAGTGATGCCTACCGTGGAAACCGGGACGCTGAAAGCCGCCGATGGCACGACCGATCTCTATTGGCGTATGCTGAAGCCTGCCGACTTCGATTCAAGCAAGAAATATCCCGTGATTGTTTATGTTTATGGTGGCCCGCACGCGCAGATGATTGTGGGCAACTACCGCTATGCTGCCCGTGGCTGGGATCTCTACATGGCAGCCGCCAAGGATTGCATACTCTTTACCGTTGACAACCGAGGAAGTCAGAACCGTGGCATGGAGTTTGAGAACTGCACTTTCCGCCACTTAGGAATCGAGGAGTGCGAAGACCAAGCCAAAGCCGTAGAATGGCTCAAAACACTGCCATATGTGGACGGCGGACGCATCGGCGTACACGGCTGGAGTTTCGGCGGCCACATGACGACAGCATTGATGCTGCGCTATCCCGACCTCTACAAGGTAGGCGTGGCGGGCGGTCCTGTCATTGACTGGAAATATTATGAAGTAATGTACGGGGAACGCTACATGGATACTCCCGAGCAGAATCCCGAAGGTTACAAAGAGTGCGACCTGAAGCAGCTGGCCGGTAATCTGAAAGGGCATTTGCTCATCATTCACGATGACCACGATGACACCTGTGTGCCCCAGCACACGCTTTCTTTCCTGAAAGCATGTGTGGAGGCTCGCACCTATCCTGACTTCTTTGTCTATCCAGGCCACAAGCACAATGTCATAGGACGAGACCGCGTACACCTGCACGAGAAAATTACCAGCTACTTCGAAGATTACCTGCTAAATGGCAAATAAGCTGCAAGCGCAGAGAGGAATAATGGTTATAAAGACGAAAACAAAAAACACGCATTATTATGAATATACTGTTATTGGGTTCCGGAGGCCGCGAACACGCCCTAGCATGGAAGATTGCCCAAAGCCACCGGGTCAAGAAACTCTACATCGCCCCCGGCAATGCCGGAACAGGCAGCGTGGGCGAGAATGTCCCCATCAAAGCCACCGACTTCGAGGCATTGAAAGTGTTTGCATTGGAACGTGCCATCGACATGATTGTGGTAGGGCCGGAAGACCCCTTGGTACAAGGCATATACGATTTCTTCAAAAACGACATAACTACCCGGAATATCGCCATTATCGGCCCCAGCCGGGCAGGTGCCCGGCTGGAGGGCAGCAAGGAGTTTGCCAAACATTTCATGCAGCGTCATGGAATCCCCACCGCCCGCTACCTGAGTGTTACTACGCAGAACCTCAACGAAGGACTGGCATTCCTTGAGACGCTGCAACCTCCCTATGTGTTGAAAGCCGATGGCCTTTGTGCCGGCAAGGGCGTGCTGATTTTGCCCACGGCGGAAGAAGCCAGGCTCAAATTGCGGGAAATGCTGGACGGTATGTTCGGGCAGTCATCGGCTACGGTGGTTATCGAAGAATACCTCAGCGGAATCGAATGTTCCGTTTTTGTACTGACTGACAGCGAGCACTACAAAATCCTCCCCGTTGCCAAGGACTACAAACGCATTGGAGAGGGCGACAAAGGACTGAACACCGGTGGCATGGGTAGTGTTTCACCCGTTCCTTTCGCCGATGAAACATTCATGGAGAAAGTACGTGAACGCATCGTTGAACCGACTATCCACGGGCTGCGTGAAGAAGGCATTGTCTACAAAGGCTTCCTCTTTTTGGGCTTGATCAACGTGAAAGGCAATCCGATGGTCATCGAGTATAATGTCCGCATGGGCGACCCTGAGACGGAGAGCGTCATGCTCCGCATTCAAAGCGATCTGGTTGACCTGTTGGAAGGGGTTCATAACGTGAACCTTGATACTCACAGCTTGGTAATTGACCCGCGCACGGCAGCTTGTGTCATGATAGTGAGCGGCGGTTATCCTGAATCTTACCGGAAAGGGTTGCCCATTACCGGCTTCAACTTGGTAGAGACAACAGACAGCATCTTGTTCCATGCCGGCACGGCGGTGCTTGATGGCCGCATCGTAACCAACGGCGGACGTGTCATTGCCGCCAGTTCATATGGGGAAACCCGCAAGGAAGCGTTGGAGAAGAGCTACAAGGTGGCCGACATGCTGAGTTTTGAAGGCAAGTATTACCGCCGCGACATAGGATTCGACCTGTGAGAAGTCAACGCTTTCAGAGCTGGGTGACGGCGGCTCGTTTTTCGATGCCTGCCGCTCTCTTGATTTCGGCAGCCATGTGGACGTTAGGCATACTGCTGTTGCCCGATGAGATTTTCCAGCAAAACGGCTACCTCCTTTGGCAACGGGTGCTGTCGATAGGCTTGCCGGAGCGGGAAGCATGGCTGTTCTGTTTTTGCCTTTACCTGATAGCAGGCTACTTCCTGATAGGGCTGAACAATGCATATGCCATTATCCGCACGCGCGCATCGTTGCAGACTTCCATTTTTTTGCTGCTGGTGGCGGCCTGCCCATGCCTGCATGCGCCGGGAAGCGGGACATTGGTGGCTGTGGCTTTCCTGATGGGATTGTTCTTCCTGTTCCGCACGTATCAACAGCCGCATCCATCGAACGACATGTTCCTGGCCTTTGCTTGTTTCGGTACGGGCAGCTTGTTGCTGCCGCAACTCACGCTGTTCATGCCGGTGCTGTGGATGGGAGCTTACCTCTTTCAAGCATTCAATGCCAAAAGTTTCTGCGCTTCGTTAGTGGGATGGTGCTTCCCTTACTGGCTCTTGGCGGGGCATGCTTTCTGTCACGATCAGATGGAACTGTTTTATGCCCCTTTCTTGGAGCTGGCACGGTTCCAGGCTCCGGACTTTAGCTTTCAGCCTTGGGTAGCGGCCACGCTGGCCTATCTGCTGATTCTCTATGTGGCAGGGACGGGACATTACTTGGCATCCACTTACATGGACAAGATACGCACGCGCAGTTACCTCTATTTCCTTATTCTGTTATGCGGTTGTATCTTCCTCTACATCCTGTTGCAGCCAGTGACGGGGACGCAAATGTTGCCCATCCTGATGATTGGCGTCAGCATTCTGACGGGACACTTGTTTGTGCTGACTGACACGCGCGTATCGAATGTTTTTTTCATTGTGGCCTTTACGGGAATATTCTTGCTGGAAGGCTTTAACTTATGGACGCTTTCGTAGATGCATTAGTGCAGCTGTTGACCGACTGGGGCTATGTGGGGCTGTTTATCTCCGCCCTATTGGCAGGCAGCATCGTTCCGTTCAGTTCCGAGCTGGTGTTGGTGTCATTGGTACAGTTGGGGCTTAGCCCGACAGCCTGCATATTGTCGGCGGCTTTGGGTAACACGGCAGGTGGCATGACGTGCTATTACATCGGCCGATTGGGGCGTATTGACTGGATGGAACGCTACCTCAAAGTGAAGCACGAAAAAGTGGAACGCGTGCAACGCTTCCTGCGAGGCAAAGGCGCACTGATGGCATTCTTTGCTTTCCTGCCCTTTGTCGGCGAAGCGATAGCTATTGCATTGGGGTTCATGCGCAGCAACCCGGCACTGACTGTCTTTTCCATGTTTATGGGCAAACTGATCCGCTACCTTGCCATGCTGTGGACATTACAGGGTGTGCTGTCCGTAGTAGCCTGAATGCTCTTTTATACATTACTTAACAGATTCATGCGATGAAACAATTGCTTTTCTCTCTTCTCATCTTTCTTGGACTTGCTTCCTGCCATCCAGGCAACCGTTCTGCCACGGATATTGGAGCACGGCCTATGATTACCGTCACTGTCGAACCCATCCGTTACTTTACAGAAGCCATTGCAGGCAACCGCTTCGCCGTGGCCAGCATAGTACCTAAGGGAAGCAGCCCCGAGACCTATGACCCCACACCGCGCCAACTTATCGAACTGGCCGGCAGCAAGGCTTACCTGCGCATCGGTTACATCGGTTTTGAACGGACCTTGGCCGACCGTTTAGCCAAGAATACGCCCACGCAACCTTTCTATGACCTCTCGCAAGGCATTGACCTTATTCGCGATGAAACTCATGCAGGACTTGCGAGCGGGGTAGAACCGCACATTTGGAATTCTACCGTCAACGCCCGTATCATTGCCGCCAACATTCGTGATGCCCTCACTGACCTCGACCGTTCGGGACGTTCTGTCTATGCTTCCCGTTGCGATTCGCTGTGCCGGCATATTGCCGCTACCGACAGCATCCTGCGCGTCTTGCTATCTTCGCCCGGAGCCGACAGCACTTTCCTGATTTATCACCCTGCCCTTTCCTATTTTGCGCGCGACTACGGCCTGCATCAGATTTCCATTGAAGAAAATGGCAAAGAGCCTTCACCTGCCCGGCTGAAAGAGCTTATCGACCGTTGCCGCCGCGAGAAAGTCAATATAATCTTCGTGCAACCCGAGTTCGACCGCCGGAATGCCGAGCTGATTGCCCGACAAATTGACGCACGCGTTGTGGCTGTCAATCCATTGTCTTACGATTGGGAACAAGAAATGCTGCATGCGGCACGTGAACTTTGCGCAACCGGCAAGGAATGAGGTATGGTTGTTAGAAAAAAACGATATGAAACAGTTTGTCATAGAGGTTAAAAATCTGTGCGTTTCCTATGGCATCCGCAAGGTGTTGCACAATGTCTGCCTCAATGTTGGCGCACAAGACTACATAGGCATTACCGGGCCTAACGGTGGCGGCAAGACCACGCTGCTCCGTTGCATCTTAGGACTGTTGAAACCTACGTCGGGCAGCGTTAAATTGCATTCGCTGCGCACGCCCAGTACCGCCCCTGTAATAGGTTATCTGCCGCAATTCAACCGCATTGACCCAAAGTTCCCCATTACGGTAGGCGAGGTGCTACTGTCGGGACTTGACAGCCACAAGAGGCTTACCGCCCGCCTCACCGAAGCAGACCGCGCACTGGCCCGCCGAGTGCTGCAACGCATGGGGTTGGAAAAGCTGGAGCATCGCCCCATCGATGCCCTAAGCGGTGGGCAGTTGCAGCGTGCCCTGCTGGGGCGTGCCATCATATCCGACCCCGAAGTGCTCATTCTTGACGAACCGGGCACCTACATTGACAAGCAGTTTGAAGCCCGCCTCTACCCCTTGCTGCGCGAGATGAACCGCACGTGTGCCATCCTCTTGGTGAGCCACGACATCCCCACGCTACAGCACGAAGCAAAGGCCATAGTGCAGGTGGGAGAAAGCGGGATTATTCTTCCATGAACACGAGATAAACTGCCAAAATAAGGCAGCCGAATGCTGCCAAGTGATTCCAATGCAACGCTTCGCCCTTAAAAAGCACGGTGGTGAACACGCTGAAGACGATGATCGTGATGGCTTCCTGAATGATTTTCAGTTGCATTAGCGTGAAAGGGCCTCCGTTGCCCCTGAAGCCAATGCGGTTAGCGGGAATCTGAAACGAATACTCTGCCAACGCGATGCTCCACGAAAACAGGATGACAGCATACAGTGGCCAGTTGGTGCTGACTTTCATTTCCTGAAGTTTCAAGTGCCCGTACCAAGCAAATGTCATAAAGATGTTTGATACAATCAAAAGTAAAACGGTATAAAAGCCTTTCATCTTTTCAGTAGTTTGTTTTCTTGAGGATTTATATTGCGGTGCAAAGGTAATGCTTTTCCATAAAAAAACGTCCGCCCCTCCCCTACGGGCAGAGCGGACGCAATCCAACAATACATGGGGAAATAGACCTCCAGAAGTATTCATTTCTCAATTTGTGCCATCTACATATTTAGGCGATGTGCCGTATTTATTTTTAAATTGTTCGCTATCAAGGCAACACAACACGAACAATAAAATCTGATAAATGCCTATCACGATAACAAATATGCCATACTTCAGAAGGAGTGCAAGTACATATTGGATTTCATATCCAACCAGATTATCGGCATTCACAACAATCATAACGATGTCGTAACCCAAAAACACTAAAAACGATAACTTCAGCAATGCGCCAACGCCCCACCACCAGCCGCTCCGGCCGGTGTCGTGCAAGCGGCGGAAAGTCAGAGGTATTGTCAGCAAAGATAACAAGCAACCAACTATAGGAGTCAAGACAAGCGAAAGTATAAACACCAACAGCTGTGTCCACCAAAATTCAGAGCGGCGCGAACGACCATGAAATTGGAAAATCTTGCTTGCCGAAGCATTTATGGCATCAGAAAAGCCCAAAGATGGAGTTGCTTGCATCGTATTCTTATTCTCTTTACAGGTCGTCTATGGCATGGCCGCTCTATTATGCTGCCGTTTATTTTATCTTTGTATGGAAGCGTCACGAAAGCCCAACTCATGCTTTCATCTCCTATCCAAAGGGCTATTTCTCCCTTGCCTGTTGCAAAAACGGGTTTCGTATTTGCTATTGCCAAAAGAGCCCTGAACATTCTGCCGCTATCATCTACCGGTGATAAGCCTTGGAACTTCTCAACACACGAAAACGAGATTCCCATTGGCTTTGATCGGGAAAACAAACAGCAATTCCTGTAACAAGGCCTTTACTGTCCAAGGCCTCTCACCGCTCAAGAAGACTTTGCCGGCTCATCGGGATTAAAATCAAGAGGCAATCTTTCCAAGTCGTAGGGCAAATAGTTCTTGACGGGCTCGATGAGCTGCTCGCAATGCACGCTTCCTGTCAAAGCAATGAGTTGATCTTGCCCGCAAATGTCGATTTTGGGGCAGTGCCGACCTGCTTGTCCACCTGCGTGCCGTTCTTGAAGAAGAGCACGGTAGGGATGTTGCGGATGCCATACTCGGCGGGCATGTCGCTGTTTTCGTCCACATTGCATTTGCCGATAACGATGCGGCCTTCATACTCTTGAGCCAGTTCATCGATGATGGGGCCAACCATTCTGCAAGGCCCGCACCACGGCGCCCAAAAGTCAATCACAACCGGCTTTCCTTCAGCCAAAAGCTGTTTGTAATTGTTGTCTGTAATTTCCAAAGCCATTTTCCTATCAGTGTTATAAGGTTAAAAATCTGAGATGGCGCACAATTGTCAAGCGGCAAAGTTACGAATAAAAACGTGTGCCCGACAGATGCTTTATTTAAATATTAGGAATATAATGATAAAAGCATTAAATAGGCACGCCCCTTTCTCCCCTACTTGAAAGTTAAAAGCGAGAGCCGAACTGCTCCCCCTCCTCGCTTCATGTCGGAATGAGGCGACTCGAACGCCCGACCCCTACGTCCCGAACGTAGTGCGCTACCAACTGCGCTACATTCCGCTCCCGTCCTTTTCCAAGCGTGGCGGCCATTGCCACTGCCCGATTTTGACGGTGTAAAGGTATGAAAAAGGTTCTACACCGCCAAGGCGAATTTGAAATATTTTTCAAGGGAGGTCTTCTCCCCTTGCCGGCCGGCCAGCCGAACCTTCTCCCCCGCTGTCGTTCTTGCGGCCTCTTACCCGGCGGATCTTGCTGCCGATAACATTGGACTGCCCGTTCACAAATTCGATGACGGACGGATGCTTGTAGGGATTGCCCTTTACATGATTCCGGGATAAATCCGGAGGGCATAAAAGCAGCCCGATGCCAAGGATGGCCTGTTTTCCAAGGAGGATGCCCGCCTGCCGTTTCTTCCGTGCATATACGAAGCGCGGGCCGTGCGTGCATGGCTCGCGCTCCATGCACGCACGGGGCAAACGTCCGGAACACCTTTGAAAAGCCAACGTTTTACAACATGCAAAAGGCGCAGACGCTCCGAAGCCTTCCGGCTCAGCCCGCCCGCGCCTTCCTGCTTGCAGAAAGACAAGACTTGTTTGTTTACAGCACGTTATGCAATCTCTCAAGGAAGATGTCCGCTTCAGCCGTGCTCAGGCAGAGGGGCGGCAGCAGGCGGAGGACGTTGGCACCGCTGATGCCCGTAAACACGTGTTGCTCCTTCAGCAGGCGCAGGCGCAACTCCTTGGCGGACTGTTCCATTTCCAGCCCAATCATCAGCCCGCGCCCGCGCACGTCCGTCAGTTGCGGCAGCTTCTTCAGCTCGCCAAGCAGATAGGCGCCCACGTGAGCCGCGTTTTCCACAAGCCCCTCGCCCTCAATCACGTCAAGCACGGCCAAGGCCGCCGCACAAGCTAAGTGGTTGCCGCCAAAAGTGGTGCCCAACTGTCCGTGCACAGCCTCGAACATCGGGCTGATGAGTACCGCCGACATGGGAAAGCCGTTGCCGATGCCTTTGGCCACAGTGATGAGGTCGGGACGGATGCCGCTGTACTGGTGGGCGAAGAACTTGCCGCTGCGCCCGTAGCCGCTCTGCACTTCATCGAGGATGAGCACGGCGCCCGTGGCGGTACACTCCGCCCGCAACGCCTGCAAGAACTCATCGGCAGGCAACCGGATGCCGCCCACGCCCTGTATGCCTTCGATGATGACGGCGCAGACATCGCCCCTCCCCAGTTCGGCCCGCATCGCCTCCACATCGTTGAGCGGGAGGTAGGTGACGTGCCCGCAAGCGTTGACGGGGGCAATCATCTTGGGATTGCCGGTCACCTCGGCCGCCAGCGAGGTGCGCCCGTGGAATGCCTTGCTGAAAGATACTATCCGTGTGCGCCCATTGTGGAAAGAAGCAAGTTTCAGCGCGTTCTCGTTGGCTTCCGCGCCGCTGTTGACGAGGAAGAGCGAATAGCCGTCGTAGCCGCAGATGCGTCCCAAGCGTCCGGCCAATTGCTGCTGCAGCTTGTTAATCACAGAGTTGGAATAAAATCCCAATGTTGCCGCCTGCCGGCTGAGCATCTCTATATAATGGGGATGCGCATGGCCGATGGAAATGACGGCATGGCCGCCGTAAAGGTCAAGGTATTCGGTATCCTTGTCGTCCCACACGCGGCAACCTTTGCCTCTGACAATATTGATGTCGAATAAAGGATATACGTTGAAAAGATCCATCAGTCTGGTTGTCTTGATCCATTGGTTTATTGGTTTTCCGCCATTCTGCCCGTTCCTTTAGAATGCGCTCGGCTTCAGCCGCAGCCCCACCGTTTCCTCCAGGTTGAACATCAGGTTCATGTTATGCACGGCTTGGCCGCTGGCACCTTTCAGCAGGTTGTCGATGCAAGAAATGATGAGCAACTTGTCGCCGTGCTTCTCCAAGTGCAGCAGGCACTTGTTGGTGTTTACCACCTGTTTGAGGTCAATGTTCTTCTCCACGATGTGGGTGAAAGAGTCCTCGGCGTAATACGTTTCGTAGATGCGAGTCAGTTCCTCGATGGCGCACTTGTTCTTCACCACGATGGTGGCAAAGATGCCGCGCGGGAAATCACCCCGGTAGGGGATGAAGTCGATGGCGGAGTCGAAACTGTTCTGCAACTGCTTGAGCGACTGGCGTATCTCGGGCACGTGCTGGTGCTCGAAAGCCTTATAAACGCTCAGGTTGTTGCTGCGCCAACTGAAGTGGCTCGTCGCACCCGGCTTGATCCCTGCTCCGGTGCTGCCCGTGATAGCGTTCACCATGATGTCATCGTTCAGCATCAGATGTTTGGCCAAAGGCAACAGAGCCAGCTGGATGCAGGTGGCAAAGCAGCCGGGATTGGCCACATGCTGCGCCGTGCAGGTGATTCGGCGATTCAGCTCCGGTAGCCCGTAAACGAAGTCATTGCCTTCGGCTTTCAGGCGGTAGTCCATTGAGAGGTCGATGACTTTCAGCCCCTCGGGCAAATTGTGGCTCTCCATAAACTTGCGCGTGTCTCCGTGGGAGGTGCAGAAGAAGAGGCAGTCAATCTCGTCCAAAGGCAGTTGGTCGGTAAAGGCCAGCTCCGTCTCGCCATACAGCCCTTCGTGTACGTCGGTGATTTTGTTCCCCGCATTGCTGGCACTGTTGACGAAGACGATTTCTGCTTCGGGATGGTTGATGAGCAAGCGTATCAGTTCGCCGCCCGTATAGCCTGCACCGCCAATGATTCCTATCTTTATCATACGTCCGTTTATTTATGTTTTGTCATTATCGCACACATACGTGCGACTCAGATATTATTCAGTTCATCCTTGTGGCTGGCGTAGTAAGCGCGCAGCGGGGTAGACAACACCTTGATGAAGCCCTTGGCGTCTTCGGCCGTCCATCCTTTCTGCATTTCGCCGTATTCGCCGAACTTGTTCTTCACCAAGTCGTCCGCGCTCTCGATGCCCACCGTCTGGAAGCTGTATGGACGCAACTCTAAGATGGCCGTACCGTTGACATTCCGCTGTGACGAAGCCAGCATGGCTTCCATGTCGCGCATCACGGGTTCCAGGTATTCGCTCTCGTGCAGGAACATGCCGTACCAGTTGGCCACCTGATCTTTCCAATACTGCTGCCATTTGCTCAACGTGTACTTTTCAAGGAAGCGGTGTGCCCCGATAATCAGCATGGGAGCGGCAGCTTCAAAGCCCACGCGTCCCTTGATTCCGATGATGGTATCGCCCACATGCATGTCACGCCCGATGGCGTATGCCGCGCCGATCTCCTCCACTTTCTGAATGGCCTTGACGGGATCGCCGATGCGTTCGCCGTTCACGGCCTTCAGCTCGCCCTGCTCAAAGGCCAGGCGGAGCTGCTCCGTACCTTCTTTGGTACAATGCTTCAGGTAGGCTGTTTCGGGCAATCCCTGTGCGGAATCAAGTATTTCGCCGCCGCAGATGCTAGTGCCCCAGATACCGATGTTGTAGGAGTATTTCAACTTCGCAAAGTCAGCCTTGAAGCCGTGGCTGTCCAGATAGTCGATTTCTTCCTGACGGCTCAACGCCATATCGCGGGTCAGGGTGATGATTTCCACACTGGGAGCCATCACGAGGAAAGTCATGTCGAAACGCACTTGGTCGTTGCCGGCGCCGGTCGAACCGTGGGCGATGGCATCGGCTCCAATCTCGTTGGCATAACGGGCGATGGCCAATGCCTGAAAAATACGTTCGGAACTGACGGAAACGGGATAGGTACCGTTACGCAAAACGTTTCCATACACCATATATTTCAAGCTCTTGTCATAATACTCGCGCGTAACGTCAAGCGTAACGTACCTGGCCGCGCCCAGCTTGTAGGCATTCTCTTCGTTGGCCTTAAGTTGCCCTGCACTGAATCCGCCCGTGTTGGCACAGGCAGCATACACTTCAAATCCTTTTTCCTTGGACAGATACATTACGGTAAACGAGGTATCCAGCCCGCCGCTGAAAGCTACTACTACTCTCTTCTTCTGTTTCATAGTCATATTAAGTGAAGAATGAGGGACGAGAAATTCCCCTGCCTTAACTCTTCGCCCTCCATTCAGTTTTTCTATTTTTCTATTTTTTTGGATGTTTGTCGTGCAGGGTCATAAAGCATGGCAGTGCAGATGCAGAACTTACGCTCCTTGGCTACAAGGATATCATGGTTGATGCAACCTTCGCAACCTTTCCAGAAAGCATCGTCATCGGTCAGCTCATTGAATGTGACGGGCACGTAGCCCAATTCGGTGTTCATCTTCATAACGGCCGCGCCGCTGGTCAGGCTGAACACTTTGGCTTTGGGCCACCGCAAGCGAGCCAGTTGGAAAGAAGCGGCTTTGATGCGCCGGGCCAGCCCAATTCCGCGATACTTGGGGTGGACGATCAGTCCGGAGGTAGCCACATATTGCTTGTTTCCCCAACTTTCGATGTAGGTAAATCCGGCAAAGTCATCCCCCCGGAGGGCAATGATAGCCTTACCCTCTCTCATCTTTGTTGCTACATACTCGTGTGTACGTTCGGCAATGCCTGTCCCGCGCACTTTGGCAGCTTCGCGTATGGTGCCTAAAATGGTGTCCACATACACCTCATGGGAGGTATCTGCCACCATGACATCAATTTCACTCAAGTCCATTTTTCTTTTACAATTTGCTGTTTGTTTGAACGTTAGCCATTTAAGCCCGATATAATTTGCGAGAGGAAGGTTTTCGCCTCATCGTGCGAAACACCCTCTTTCAGCACTATCATAATAGTGTCATCGCCGGCAATAGTCCCCAAGATGGCTTTGCACTCACTGTTGTCAATGTCGTAAGCCATGCCGCTGGCGTACCCCGGGCGAGTGCGAAGTACAGCCAGATTGCCTGAGAAACAAAGCGATATGGAACCGTTGTTCGTCTTCAGCGAATGATGCGCCGGCGTGTCGAGATGGGCAGCAGGGATATCGCCGGGTAAGACATAAACATATTTGCCGTGCTGGTTGGCAGCACGAGCCACTTTCATTTGCCGCAAGTCGCGCGAAAGAGTGGCCTGCGTCAATTCATATCCCTCCCGTGACAGCGACTGCAACAATTCATCCTGTGAGCTTATCTCATGCCGCGAAATAATCATCCTTATAGCATCCAACCTATCGGTTCTTTTCTTCATAATTGCATAAATATTCCTTTTGCCCGGCAAAAGTAGAGATAATATTTGAAAGAGTATGCAATTCCATGGTACTTTTTGAGTTTTTATGCAGAAACAGACATGAAAATGCGGGAGGTATCCCTCAAGAAAGACATCAGGCAATGTTCCCAAGCAGGACTTTCTTGACGGGCAAGGCAAGAAGCATAGCAACATCCCATTCCAGCCAAACAAGGCGGTTGTACGGAATAACTTCCGGAAAGGAATGAGGTGTTTGCACGCTTTTCTCTTCCATGAAATGCTCAAAGCAACGATAACCAAAGCCATGGAAAAGAATCATTACCAGCATAATCCCCGCTTTCTACACCGTGAATTACGGCTGCATCTACGCTCCCCTCTGTAATTATATCGTGTATTTCTTCATTTGTGCATCAAAAAAACATGCAGAAATCATCTGCCATACGGAATATTCCTGTAATTTTGTCCCCGGTGGCCATAGCGAATTTCGTTTGCCTTATGCCTTTGATGTTTTAAGGTTACAACGATCCTCCTAACCGCCAACTTTTCAAACAGTTACAATTCATCAAATTCACGTTAAGATATGCCAACGATAATTAGATCAGAAGAACATGATTACCAGCCTAATCCAAACAAGATTGATGGGTTTCGGCTTTTGTCGGATATTTCACGAGTAAAAAAAGGCATCGTCCCGAAATACTTAAACTTTGATTTCCGGCAACTTAATCCAAAACAATATAGTGCCCCTTATCATTTTCATCGTTTTGCTGAAGAACTGTTTTTTATACTGTCAGGGGCTGCGACATTACGGACTTCAAACGGATTGGATGTGGTAGGTGCCGGCGATTTGCTATTCTTTGAAGCGGGTGAAGCAGGAGCTCACCAACTGTATAACCATTCAAACACCCAATGTGTGTATTTGGACATACGCTCTTATATTGGTCATGATATATGTGAATATCCAGATTCTAAAAAGATAATCATAGTGCCCGGCGGTGAAACGTTCCACAAGGATGAACAGTGCTCATATTTCGATGGTGAGACCAATATAAGAAAGGTTTGGGAACAGGTGCTCCGGGAATGAACCGAATTTCCCCGCCTGCCTTTTTGCGGTTGGCCTCCCAATGAAGCATCTTATTACCTTGTAGCTCTTACCTGCAAATACGTAGCATTCCCGTTTACATGTTTGGGGCTAAAAGCCTTACCTGTCCGCGCAGGAAGTTATTTGTGCAGGTTCAAGAAACTTGCGCATGCACGCGACCATTTCGCGGGCTGCCCGCTGGGGAGCACCCGGCTCGCCTAAGCGCAAAGCCACTTCGGCGTATCCGCCAATCATTTGCCGGCGATATTCCCGGTCTGTGAGGATGCGTTCCAGCTCCGCACGGACTTGCGGGACGGTCATGCGGTCGGCTACCAATTCTTGCACGACTTCCCGGTTGGCAATGAGGTTGACCAACGAAATGTATTTTACGTTCAACAGGCGACGTTTCAGGAAAGCGAATACCTTGGCTACGGGGGTGTGGTAGCACACGGCTTGCGGAACGCGGAAAAGGGCGGCCTCCAAGGTGGCGGTGCCCGAGGTGACGAGCGCGGCATCGGCATGCTGCAACAATTCATACGTCCGGCCGAACACGATACTTGCGCCGTGGCCGGCCTCCAAATAGGGACGGTAGTAGTCGGGAGCAATGCCCGGCGCACCGGCCACGACTGCTTGGCAGTTGCCGAAAGCTGCCACGGCACGCAGCATGTCGGGCAGGTTGCCTTTGATTTCCTGCTTGCGGCTGCCTGCCAGCAGGGCAATGACGGGGCGTTGATCCAATCCATGCCGGCGACGGAAAGCCGCCTCGTCTTTGGGGTGGGTGGCAAGGTAGGTTGCTACCTCGTCCAAGGTCGGGTTGCCCACGTAGTGGATGGGATAGTGATGTTTCCCCTCAAAGAAGTCTTTCTCAAAGGGCAGGATGGAGAACAGTTCGTCCACGTCTCGCCGAATGTCTCGGATGCGGTATTCTTTCCATGCCCAGATTTTGGGTGAAATGTAGTAGAAAACGGGGATGCGGGTGTGCGATCGCACGAATCTGGCTATGGAAAG
>CAYSIQ010000031.1:0-4722 GCA_964431195.1 uncultured Bacteroides sp. | reverse complement strand
TCAAGGCGGCCATCAGGCGCGAGGCGTGGAGGTCGCCCGAAGCCTCACCGGCTATGAGGTAATACTTCATGGAGGCAGCCTTTTAGCAGTTAGAGCTTAATTGAAAAGTCAACTTTCCTGACTCTGCCGTTCCTCATCGGCGAACCAAGTTTCCAACTCGCCGATGAAAGGGTAGGCGGTGATGTCGACCGTGGTGGGCGTGACAGCCACATAACCGTTGGCCAATGCCCAATGGTCATTTCTTTCGTTGCCGGCATCGGTGCTCTCGAAATTACCGGTCAGCCAATAGTAGTGCGTATCGTTGCGGTGGGCGAAATTCTCCCATTCGTTCACCCATTGCCCTTTGGATTGCTCGCAGACGCGGATGCCTTTCAACTCCTTCGTGTCGGGGAAATTGACGTTGAGGCAGGTCAGCGGGGGCAGGCCTTTTTCAAGCACAGTCCGCGCTATCCGGCGCACGTAGGGGGCTGCGGCATCGAAATTGGCATCGGGGGCGTAGTTGCATAGCGAGAAGCCGATAGAGGGAACGCCTTTCAGACAGCCTTCAATCACCACGCCCATCGTGCCTGAATAGTGTGCGTTGATCCCTGAGTTGTCGCCGTGGTTGATGCCGCCCACCACCAAATCGGGCTTGCGACCGAGCATAGCGTGGAATGCTAGTTTCACGCAGTCGACAGGCGTGCCCGAACACTTGTAAACGGTGAGACCAACGTCTTTGCGGACAAGTTGGTAATGGATGGGGTCGGTTACGGTTATGGCGCATGACGTGCCAGAACGGGGCAGGTCGGGCACCGTCGCCACCACTTCGCCCAACGGGCGCAGGCATTTGATGAGTTCGCTGATGCCTTTCGACATGATACCGTCATCGTTTGACACGAATATTAAAGGGCGTTGGTTTTCCATAATTGTTGTGCGTGTTAATATATATCCTATCGGCAAAGATAGTTTTTTTTGCCGGAACGCTTTCGCATTTCCCCGGTTTTTCCGTGCGCGGCTGCAAGAACAGCTTGTTTTGATGTTCCACAGGCATTGCTGCCCAAGAGAATATATTCTCACCATGCAATATATTTCCGTAACCTTAGCCTTTGGGATCATAGATCAGCGATATAAAATGTCATTAAAAAAGATGTCTGGTATGCTAACAAAAATCCGTTATTTGAGAGTGATTTAAAAGTTCATCCTTTAATGAGTAAAGGCGATACGGCTTTATAAACGGCTGCTACTGATATACAAAAAGTACGGGCATCGCGACATTGTATGCTAAATGCTAATGATGCGTATGCTTCGGAAAGTAAAGCTACCTTAAGATTAGTTGAATACGTTAAATCGCATAATATGGATGCAAAAGATAATATTCAAGAATATCATATGCTACGCCTTCGAAAAAAAGAAATTTACTGTCAAATCTTCGTTTTGTCGTGCTCGAATGGGGCATTGTTCCGACAATTACCGTATCTTTGTCAAATACAATGTCCAATATATTGAAGCATTGCAACATTAATATAATGTATCGTGACTTTGCCTTAAATACGTTGTATTTTTAAGGTTCTAAATAAATTTAGATGACTTCATAAAAACAGAGACAAAATGAGATTGGCTATAAGGAAATATTCGTTTTTAGCAGGTTGTATGCTATTAATTGTACCATCTATGAGAGCACAGAGGATGCGCCTTGATTTGTCGGAAACGCCATGGAATATCACTCTTGACCGTTCGGCTGTATGGCAGAATGATTCTCTTTACATTCCCCCTGTTGATATTCATAAGCTCCCTGTCAATATACCTACTGGAGGATGGAATTTGCTTGATACGCCTGACAAGACAGGAGTAAAGCTTCCAGCTACGGTTGAGCAACATTTATGGGGATGGAACGGAGAAACATTTGGAGTTACCGGGAATTATGTAGGGGTTTCATGGTTTGATACAAAAATAAATGTGCCTGCTGACTGGGAAGATAAACGGATAGTGATGAATATTGCCTCTGTTCGTTTTAGAGCTGAGATTTTTGTTAATAAAAAATTGGCGGGATATGATTTGGTAAATAGTACGCCGTTTGCCGTGGATGTGACACCTTTTATTCTACCTGGTCAGGAAAATGTGATTGCTTTCCGCATTACCGATCCGAATGGTAATTTTAATTGGAAAGATTCCCAAGTCTACACATGGGGAGAGTACAGGACTAACCCTTCCCATGGTTTTGGCGGTATAACTGGGAAAGTGGAGTTGGTTGCTACGGATAAGTTATATATTGGAGATGTTTTTATTAAAAACCAACCGAATCCTCATTCTATTGAAGTTGAAGTAACGGCTTGTAATGAAACAAAACACCCGATAACAGACCAGAAAATACTTTTAACGATAAAAGAGCATAAAGGTGTGAAAGTGCTTTACCGGAAAGAATACCCTGTTGGAAACCTTGCCATCGGAGAAAACAAACAAACTTTTCGCATTCATTTGCCAGCGGCAAAATTATGGAGCACGGATTCCCCTCACCTTTATAACTTGTCTGTTTCAGTAGGTACGGATAATTATACGCAGCGTTTCGGGTTCAGATGGTTTGAAGTGAAAGATATTCATGGGGACAAACAATTTTTCTTGAATGGGAAAAGGATTGTTTTACGTACAGCCATCTCCTGGAGTTTCTGGCCAGATAATGGGATCACTCCATCTGACAAGTTGGCCAAGCGGCAAGTGGAGAGTGCTAAAAAGATAGGGCTTAACATGTTGAATTTTCACCGTACCATCGGGCATAGCAATGTCCTGAATTATGCTGACGAATTGGGATTATTATTTTTTGAAGAACCGGGAGGCAACCAGTATCCTATCAGTCACTTTAATGACAATGACAAGCAAAGCAAGTTTTACTTTGCTTACCGGGATGAAAAGTTGGCTCGAATGATCAAACGAGATCGTAACCATCCGTCTCTTATTATTTATAATTTGCACAACGAACGGGGAGCTTGGCCGCAGGCACAGGATTACGCGCAGATGCGTATGGCACATTCATTGGATCCTACCCGTATCTTAACTTATAATTCTAGTAATGGAGAGAACCCG
Organism: uncultured Bacteroides sp.; assembly: GCA_964431195.1. GTDB lineage: Bacteria > Bacteroidota > Bacteroidia > Bacteroidales > Bacteroidaceae > Bacteroides. The sequence continues at coordinate 1,665 of CAYSIQ010000031.1, read as the reverse complement.
GAGAATGAGGCAAATGCCCGTTTTAAATTGCACATGATGCCAAATGATACTACTTTCTATGACTATGGATGGTATGACAGGCATCATGCCGGTGGCCCGGGTTGTTATCATGATAATTTATATTTGGGCAAAGATAACTATCACCGTTTCTCCGATCATAAGGATGAAATCATTTATTGGGGAGAAGACGGGGCTATTGGTACTCCTCCGCGTCTTCAGTTGATCCGAAATGAAATTCTGCAATCTGGCAGTACTTCTGGATGGGAAGCGAGGGATTATATGGAGTGGTATGATGCCTATGATTCATTCCTTAAACAAAATGGATTTTCCAAAGCATTCCCCACAGTGGATGATTTGACCCGTGCCATGGGGAACGTGGCTTTCTATTACCAAGGTAGGATGATCGAGAATATCCGTATCAGTAATACGGTGGATGCTTATGCTGTAAATGGTTGGGAAAGCATGAAACTGGAGAACCATTCCGGTATTGTCGATAACTATCGTTATCCCAAGGGGGACGTGGAAGTAATGGCTCGTTATAACCAACCGTTATTTTTAGCCGTGAAAATGAATCGGAAAGTGCTGAGTGTCGGAGATACGACTGTAGTAGATACTTATATTGTTAATGAAAAGAACCTGAGGGGAAAGTATTCCCTTCAATTGGCAGCGAAAGATGCGGAAGGTACTACATTGGCTACCCATGTATCTATTGTACAAGTTGAAGGAGGCAATGTATATGGCCAATGCTTGCAGAGAGAATGGAGTTTTGTCCCTCGGGCAACAGGCTATATCCGCATTGAAGCGAAGTTGGTCAAAAGCGGAAAATCTTTTGCGTCCGGAGATGATTCTTTATTTGTTGTAAATTTGAATGCAAAAGGAGTTACGGCCAACGGCTCTATCGCCGATACTACGGGTGCTCTGGCCGATTTTATGGAAACTGTTGGCTTTGATATTCCGGAATATAAAGAGGGGACACCTTCCGGAGATTATCTGTTGGTTGGTGCCTTTGAGCCTGCCCAATGGGGAAGCGGTATGAGTGATATTATGGAATGGGTTTACAAGGGACATACATTGATTATTGTAGATAATGCGGAAAGGTGGGCCGAGTTCCTGGCGGACAAAGAAGTCCTGGACTATCGTGGATCTAAAAAATTAGGCACGGCTTGGTATGGCGGAAATTTCTTCAATAGGGAACATCGCATTTTTGACGGGTTGCCTGCCAATTGCGTCTTTAATTGGGAATATCAATGTTTTGCCACTTATAACCGTCATCGTGTAGGATTGCGTTGCTTTAACGGGGAAACATTGGTGGCCTGCGTTTCCGACCATAAAAAAGAAGTTTATTCTGCCTTGTCCGTCATTCCGGCAGGCCGTGGGAAAATAATTATTACTACATTGGACATCCCGGCATGTATAAAGGATGCCAAAGCTTATACGACTTCTGTTGACTTGGATGGAATGAACGAGTCGATGAACACTTTTAATACAAAAAGTGGAAATCGCGCCAATATCGTAGGTCAACAGTTATTATTGAATTTAGTAAAAGAAAGTAATAGATAATAATATGAAGAAGAGTATTGTTGCAATAGCATTTTGTTGTTATGCCCATTGATGATTATCCACATAATGTCCGTTAATTTATTTGGTTCAAGACAACTTTAGGAA